>CAZFXN010000006.1:67694-74117 GCA_964523015.1 uncultured Bdellovibrionales bacterium
CCTTTTACGTCAGCCATAAATATCGGAACACCAATGGCTGAAAGTCCCTCGGCCAAGACTCTTAATGAAACAGTCTTGCCAGTACCGGTAGCCCCTGCAATAAGCCCATGTCTATTGGTCATTTCTGGCAATAAAAATACCTGGTCTTTCCCTTTTCCTACTAAAATTGGATCTGACATCTCTTTCCTATTAACTTAAAAAATTCATCACTATTTCTTAGTTCGGCTTTGATCTTAAGAATATACAAAGATTTTAAATGGTTTTTCATTAAATTAAAAAAATCATCTCCTAATTTAACTGCATCCTTTTCAGTACAGACTATAGGGTAATTCGCTTCTTTAAAAATTTTAGTCATCTCAGCTATCGAGAACTCATAATGATCAGAGAAGGAATAACTTTTTACCACATTAAAATTAAGATTCTTAAGTGAATCTAAAAAATTCTGAGGTTTAGCAAGTGCGGAAAAAGCGACTATGCGACCTGGAGGGAGCAGCTCTGATGATAAAGCATTAAAGACCCCTAGAAATTTAATCTCATAGTAAAACGGCAAAGCTGAAACATTTAAAAATTGAGTGACTCTATGCGCTCGCTCCTCTCCTGCCTTAGGATCTGAACCTAAGGAAAAGATAATTGCACCGGCCCTCTTAATGCCTCTCCTTAAATTCTCTCTTAACTTACCACATGGAAGTAATTGGCCTTTAATTACATCTTTAACTGCCTTATCAGAGGCTACATCAAAGCAGGCAATATCGAAATCTCTGCCTAGCCGTCTATGCTGGAACCCATCATCTAGGATGATCACATCCCCTAGATCTCTCTGTTCAATAAACTTAGCTCCCTTGACCCTATCTTTAGCAACAATAACAGTATGTCCTAACTTAGACATTAACTTTGGCTCATCTCCTACATCCGTAGCTGAGTCAAAGAAAGAAACTATGCTTGGCCCGATTGTTGCGCCCTTATACCCTCGTGACAAGATAACTGGATGTAATGCGCGTTTTTTAAGCTCTTCTGAGAGATAGATACATACTGGAGTTTTTCCATTCCCTCCAACAGTAATATTTCCAACACTAATGACAGGCAGATTAGATTTATAGATTGAAAGGATTTTATAATCGTAAAGTTTATTACGGATAAACGTAGATAAACCATAGATAATGGAGAGCGGGTAAAGTACCACTTTACCTAACTCTAAAATAACTGACCTCTCTGTTAAATCTTTCATTCTCATTTAAAGAAACTTTTAATCTAAAAATGACCCAATTTCAGAAAATACTTTTTCCTTTGCTCCCTTTAAATTATTCCAAGCAAGCTTAGATTGAAGACCAACTTTCTGATAAAGATCTGGATTAAGAGAAAGTTTTTCAAGTAGTCGAAAGGCTTCCTCCTCTGTATTAACTGTTAGAATACCACCTACTTTTTTAAGTTCCTGTACTACTTCTAAAACATTATATACAGAGGATCCCATTACTATGGCTACGCCATATGGGGCTGCCTCTAACGGATTGTGTCCACCAAAGCTTTCAATACTTCCCCCTATAAATCCGACTGTTGTAAAGGAATATACCTTTTCTAATTCACCAAGGGTATCTAGTAAAACTATATCATTAGTTGATGGCTTGTCGTTTTTAATTTCATTCCAACAATCTGCTATTAGATAGTGCTTTTCCAAAGCCTCTTTAAAGAATGAAAATTTCTCTGCATGTCTAGGCGCTACTACAATTCCAATCTCTTTTAAAGAATTATTCTCTTTAGCTCGCTTGATTGCAGAGAACCATACCTTCTCCTCTCCTACGCGAAGAGAGCCCAGAGTTAATATATATTTTTTGTCTAAAAAGAATTTATTTTTATACTCTTGAGCGTTCTCTGTATCTTTAATAGATGGTTCTATATCGTATTTAGTATTTCCAGTTAGTACCAATCTATTATCACTGCTATTATCACTAACGCCGAGTTTCTTATATCTACCAAATGAGATTGCATCAGAAACTAATATCTTCTCGTAACTTTTTAATAATGGGGAAAAGAAAAACTTTAAAGCGCGATACAATCTCCATGAGCCATCTGAGATACGAGCATTAACTACAACAATTGGGACACCTTTCTGCTTTAAATACCAAACTAGGCCAGGCCAGATCTCTGTTTCAGTAATGATGGCTAACTTAATTTTAGCTTTACCAAAAGCTAAGTGATAAAGCGGTTCCCAATCAAATGGCAAAAGGTACGCGGCTGTTCCTTTCTTTAAAATTAAATCCTGTCCTGTAGTTGTAGTAGTTGTGACAATAATATTTGTTTTACTATTTTGCTCGAAAGATTCTAATATTGGAAAAAGCCCCCGAGCCTCTCCCATTGATGCGCCATGTAATAAAATTAAAGGCTGATCAGATTTCAGTTTCCAAAATCCTAATCTTTCTATAATTCCCTTTCTCCCTCTTGGAACAATAAGAAATAGAATACTAATGAAAGGAAGTAATAAGAGAAGTAAGATAAAATATAAAATTCTAAGCATGTAAAAACTCATCTGCTTTTTCTCCGATTGTATTCAATCGCTGATCCAATTCTCTACCGTATTCAACTAATTGAGCTTCATTAAGATCTCTAGGTACAGTTAAAGGTTCTCCAACCACAAAGACACCTTTAGAGAACGGTTTTGGTAAGATCATTCCATCCCAACTTCCAAATTTCCAAAATCTGCTAGCTGAATATGAGAGTGGGCAAATCGGAACTCCGGTAGCTTGAGATAATCTAAGTACCCCTATCTTAGATTGATGAATCGGTCCCTTTGGTCCATCCGGGGTTATCCCTATAATGTGGCCTTTTTTAAGCTCAGCTAACATTTTTTTCATTGAGGTTCGACCTCCCCGTGTTGATGAGCCAGGGATAGATTGAAGACCGATTAGGCTAATTGCATGAGCAATAACGCGCCCATCAGAGTGTTCACTAATAAGCACATGAAATGGAATTCTACCTTGACGGGTAGCGAAAAAATAATGCGGCGCAACCATTAATTGCTTACCATGCCAGAAAGCTAAAATTTTTACCGGCTGATCAAACACTGTAAGATCTAGCGGCGCAAACCTTAACTCAGTCCAACGCATCGAACGGTATATCAGCAGTAAAATTACAGTAATTAAAGGCCCAACTATGAGTACCTTTAGTTTAGTTAATAGCGGTTTCATCAGTTGAAAGATCCCTTTCTAATGAGCCACTAAACTGCAAGGCATAAAGCTTTTGATATTCGCCATTCTTTTTTAAAAGTTCGGTGTGAGTGCCCCGTTCAATAATTTTCCCATCCTTCATTACTAGTACTCGATCAACATTTTGAATTGTTGATAACCGATGAGCAATAATTATACAGGTGCGATTCTTTTGGAGTTCATCTAATGCGCGTTGAACCTCTCTCTCAGATTTATTATCTAAAGAAGCTGTTGCCTCATCTAAGATCAAAATTGGTGCATCTTTAAGGATAGCTCTGGCGATAGAGATCCTCTGTCTCTCTCCGCCAGAAAGGGAATATCCTCCTTCTCCGACAATTGTTTCAAATCCATCTTTTAACTTTGCAATAAAATCATAGGCATAAGCAGCCTTAGCCGCAGCTTCTACTTCATCTCTTGAGGCTGTAAGCTTTCCGTATGCAATATTATTGTAAATAGAATCGTTAAAAAGAAAGGTGTGCTGGCTTACTAGAGCAATTCTATTTCGCAATTCTTCAAATTTAACCTGCTTAACATTTACCCCACCGATCTTAACCATTCCACTTACTGGATCTATAAAACGTGGAACCAGATCGATCAGTGTTGATTTGCCAGCTCCAGAGAGTCCAACCAAAGCAATTTTTTTACCCTGTTCTACCTCTAAATTAATATTAGAAAGGACAGGGCGAGAATCTATTCCATAAGAAAAATCTACGTTATCAAATAAAATATCATTTGCTTGGCTTAAATTAACTGGATTAACTGGTTCAATAATTGCGGGTTTCGTATCTAAAATTTCAAAAATTCTTTCAGCACCAGACATTCCCTGCTGAATTGTTGAGCTAATTCGGGTAAGCTTTTTGAATGGATCGTATAAAAGGAACATTGCAACTAAGAATGCAATAAAATCCCCTTGTGTTCTGGTTCCACTTATAACTGAAACTCCACCGTAGTAAAGCACTCCAGCAATAGCAAAACTTGCAAGAACCTCATTAACTGGCCCAGTAAAAGCTCTTACCTTTTCTGATTTTAAAAAGGTTTTAGTTAACTCAGCATTCTTTTTAACAAAACGGGAGATCTCGTAGTCCTCCCTACCAAAGGCTTTTACTACACGCTGTCCAACTATGCTTTCATGAAGCATTGAGCTAAGTGCTCCAATAGCTTCCTGCCCTGTCTTACTTAGTTTTCGCATCTTTTTGCCAAACTTATAGACAGGAAAAACTCCGACTGGAAATGCAATTAGAGCAATCAGAGCAAGGGTTGGATCCAAATAAACTGCAGAGATCAGTAACGCAACGATCCGAACTAAATCTCGTAAGACTGCCGAAGCTGCATCAGTCAATAAAGTTTTTACAAGCACAACATCACTCGTTATTCTGGATAAAAGATTAGCTGAGGAATTGTGCAGGAAAAAATCACTCGATAACCTAGAGATGTGTCCATTAATCTGATCACGAACATCCCTAACAACACCGTGCCCTACTTTCGACATTAAGTATTGCTGTCCAAAGTCAGCAATGCCTCTAAACACAGTAAAGCCAATAATTGCTAATGGCAGAGCATATAAGAGCGAGAGATTATGCTCCTGAAAAAGTCCATCTAAAACATGTTTAAGTAAAAACGGTAAAATGCCATCGGTTGCACCGTATGCAATCATACATAAGAGTGCGGCAAAGAAAGTTGGCTTGTAGGGTTTAACGTAAGATAAAACCCTACGATAAATACCAATTGAGGAGCGTTCCGTAGTCATCATGATGGATGCAACGGTAGCACATCTTTCATAAGCGGTCTTGCCCGAAGATTTTGAACCTACCGGATCCCCAGTCTTAAGTTTATCTCTAATAATCTTAAAATTTGCTCTCATTGTCGATCGGACAGAATCATCATTGGTCACTCTTTGTAGTTCAGTAGATATTCTTTCCGGCGTTAATTTCTCTTGTAAAAGCTCTGTTACTGTATGTGGCAATAAAATATTAACTGGGGAATATTCTTTTATTTTGACAAAGAGCTTAACAATCTTTGATGTTAGTTGAGAAACCTTAAAGAACATTACAAATGGTAATTCAGCAAGCGCTGCTTCAATGTTTGATGTTCCTGATTTAATCAATCCACTGTCAGAGTAAAGAAGGATCTCCTGAGATTCAGCCTGTACCGGTTTAATCCAATCCTTATATGGGGCTATCTGCTCTTCGATTTTTAATATCTCAGCATCAGAAAAACCCTGAGCAATAGACACCGCTACCTGAATATCTGTTTGTTGTTCTTTTAGTAGCTTTTCCTTTAGTAGCTTTAATCCCTGAAGTGAAACTTCAAGATGTCGCTTAATTTCATCAGATCTACTTCCAGGAAAAAGTGCGATTGTTTTATAGCTTGGATTTAGGCCATGTCGCTTTAAAAAAGCTTTTTTGTTGTCATCGTAGTTTTCAATCTCTTCCCTTTCACTAATTTGATCAGCCCAAGGGTTTCCAACATAGGTAACATTCTTTAATCCACGAGCTTGCAAGAAATCTCTTTCATAAGGATAGATAACGCAGGCTTTATCAACATATCGTTTAATCGTATTGATCCTACTTTTACGCCAAGCCCAAACTTTTGGAGGCACAAAATAGAGAACCTTTACTCCATTTTTTGATGCGAACTTTGCAAGTCTAAGATTAAAATCGCCAAAATCAACTAAGATTAAAAGATGAGGTTTCCACTCTAGGATCGTAGCTTTCATCTTTCGATATGCTGAGAGAACCTGTGCGCTCTTACCTTTTAATTCGGTAAAGCCCATGATTCCGCCAACCCGTTCTATATCAGCGATTAGTTGCACACCCTCTCTTTTTAAGGCGACACCACCCATGCCACAAACAGAGATCTCAGACGTGACTCTTTTAAGAGCTGAGATAACTCCGGCAGCTAAAATGTCACCAGAGGGTTCTCCGGCACTAACTAAAATTCGATGCTTCATTCTTTCACTAAATAATTCAGTAAATAGCTCAGTAAATAACGGCTCATAAGTCTTATTGAAACGGGTAAGAGTACCCCAATAAACTAAGCAAAATCAAATTGTTAACCCAAAGACAAAGAGATAGCCCTAAATTGCTTTAGGAGTCAGCAGGTTGGCGTACTGACTTCAGACTAAGCACTTAAATCAGATCATGATTCAAAATCAGCCCGCAAAGATTTTGATTGATCGGTACCCCATAAATTAGACATAAATTCGCGTAAGATTAAGTACGTGATA
>CAZFXN010000007.1:0-24185 GCA_964523015.1 uncultured Bdellovibrionales bacterium
TTTAGGAAGAACTTCTTTGACTGTTTTGATAATATCTTTTTGCTTACGAGCCATGTCTCAAACTCTACTATTTGAAATGATCTTCAAGCCGATAGTTTTGGCATGTTCAACCAAAGTGAATTGAACTGTGCTCATTTCGGAGACAAGACCAGCCATTATTTAACGCACAACTTGTAACTGTTTAATCCAGCCTGACTTTTAATTGTGGCAAATTCGCCATAATTAAAATTAGAATTGTTGATACTCTCCCAAATCCCCAGAAATTCCAGTGTGTTGCGATTTCTCAGCCAGTCAGAGATGAAAAAGTCGCCGTCTTTTGCCTGTAACATATCGGTTAGTGAGATGTAATCTTGCTCATTCTGCTGGATAACGGAAACGGCCGTTCCCTGAACTTGAATGACCGGATTTTTATTAGCCATTTTTCCGCTCCTGATCTAAGGATCTAAATGCTCATCCATTGTGCTCTTAAAGTTTTTCCACTGCTGTTTGAGTTTTGGAGAAACAGAGAGTGAACATCCACCACTTTAGTGGTAACAGTGTTAACTAAAGTGGTGGATGTTTAAACTAGTAGCGACGGGTGGATTCGAAACAACAAATACAACCGTCACTAGTTATCATGACTTATCACAACCTACTGGAATAAGTAAATATTGTTGACAACTTAAGCATCCAGCTTACAGGTGGCAAAGGATATGCACACTCTTTACAAATGAAAAATAACGCTGGCTTTATTATCACATAAAGCCAGCTCATGTGTTATTGACCTAGAATTGATTGAGCAATTGCAAGTGCATGTAGTTCTGCATCTTGATTACCTGATCGTACAATCAAAGATGACGGATCGAGCTGTTTTGCAACCGCCATAGACTCTGCAAGGTTTTCTAAACTTTGCTCAAGAAGTCCTTCGCTTGCATCACCTAATAATAAAGCTTTGCTATTACGTTTAACTGCTGTACCTCCAAAAGCATGGGTACACTGCGCAGGGCCACAGGTTGTTACGATACCTACGCCAACATCGGCATTACCGTCACTCGCATTTCTAAAAACATATGCTATAGCATTTTCACAGCCATTACTCGCAGGAAATAGTCCGGCAACAGTAAAACCATTGGCAAAAAAGCTGGGGGTGCATCAAAGCTTTGTAGCAAAGTGCGAATCGGGAGAACGTCGAGTAGATCTAGTGGAGTTACAGGAAATTCTTTCTCATTTAGGAATCAGTACAAATGAGTTTTTCATGAATTTCAAAGGCTAGATCGTAACTCTTAGAGTGAATTTCATAAGTCCCTACCAATAAGCGAGAAAGTTGTTCAACAGCTCCACTTACATTTTTATGTCTTGAGCAGGGACGTTCAGCTTAAATTGAAGGCATTTAGTTTTACTACTAATGTCACTTCCAACGTTGGCAGTGACTAGTGAATTGCCTAGGGAAGTTCGATAGCAAGGACTTTTGAACTTTACTAAACTACCTGCACATAAAACACAAAGACTTATAGACTGGTAGCGACGGGTGGATTCGAACCACCGACCTTAGGGTTATGAATCCTACGCTCTCACCAACTGAGCTACGTCGCTATGAACTTTGAAGCTGTTATATTTGCCGTATTTACTTAGATTTTGCAAATGGCTTTATTAGCTTAGTGTTTTGGGCTAAACTCCCTAGGGCATTTAGGATTCTCTACTTTTGATACTAGTAATCTTCGCTTATATTACACCAAAGTCTGATGAGCATAAATATCTACGCAGTATACGAGGACTGCAATCTAAAGATCTTTAATTCGCTAGAATGCTTGCCGGAATTAGGTACGGCCAAAACTATCTGGATTGACATAGAAACGCAATCTCGGGAGCTTTTAACTGAGGTAGCGCTTCACTTTGGACTACATGAGTTAACAATTGAGGACTCCCTCGACCTAGACCATTTTCCAAAATTAGAAGATTTCGGAACTTACCTATTTTTAATTTTTCGTGGACTTTCTCTAAAACCATCTGAACATCTGGTTCAAAACCTTGAAGATGAAGAGGATCGCGATCACAGTGAGGAGGAGGACTTCACAACTCAGTTAGCTATCTACCTTTCAGAAAAATTCATTATTACAGTTCATACTCAAGAGATATCCTGGCTAGAGGCCGTATTAAGACAAGTTCGTCAATATCCTGATAAGACCATTGCACTTGGTCCTGATGCTTTGGCCCATCGAATTATTGATATAGGCGTTGATAGATTTGAGCGTGGCATTGAAGTGTTTGACAGAAAAATCGACGCTTTCGAAGAGATAGTAATTGACGATCCGATGAATTTTGAGATGTATAATGTGCTTGATATGAAGCGCGAACTTACAGCACTTCGTCAGATTGCTAGAGCACAAAGAGGTATAATTTTACGACTCTCAAATGAGAATTCTCTTATAATTTCTGCCGATAGAAAAAGATATTTTAAGGATATCGACGACCAAGCGGTTTCTCTAATCAATATGCTTGATAAACTTGTTGATAATCTTCAAGGTGTCAGAGATGCATATTTTGCTTTTTCGAATGTACGTCTCGGCGATACAATGAGGATACTGGCTGTTATCACAACTATCATAGCACCACTTAATATTTTGGTTGGTGTATATGGAATGAACTTTGAGATTATGCCACTACTTCATAACCCAAATGGCTTTTGGTTTATTCTTGGTTTCCTGCTGGCCATGACTGGCTTAATGCTGCTATATTTTAGAAGAAAGCACTGGTTGTAATAGCTATTTTCACCAACTCTCTGTTGTTTTACTCTCTGTTGTTTTACTCTCTGTTGTTTTACTCTCTGTTGTTTTCCTCTCTGTCATTTTTACAAGGACACGACTTAAGTAGCTGAATATATACAGATATTTAAGAGATTTAAAGAAACCTCAATCTATTCTCTTAGTTGTGGAATCTAACTTTAACCTGCATGAGTAGGCACAAACTAACTCAAACTTTAGGTGATGCATAAAATGTTTGAACAGGAAGACGAAAAAGTAAATGGTCCAAAGATAGCCGCAGACATCTTAAAAAAAATGACTACTGCTCAAAAAGCGAAGATCGTCGAGGCTATAGAGATTAAATCTCCTAATCTGGCCAAAAAGATTACTGAAAGTCTATTTAGCTTTGAAGATATTAAAGAGTTAACTCCACAGGGAGTCCAGATTTTAATCAAAGAGATCGATCATAATGACTTAGTCATGTCTTTTAAATTAGCTTCACCTGAAATTCAAAATATCTTTCTTAAGAATATGTCTGAGCGTAAAAAGAGTATGCTTCAATCTGATTTTGAGACTTTACCTCCAGTAAAAAAACTAGAAGTCGAAGATGCTCAAAAAAGAATACTAGCCAGATTAGATGAACTCCGCACCCAGGGAATAATTCGAACTCAATCACCTAATGAACTGTGGGTTTAAAGCTTAAAGATTTGTCTGTATTATTCTAAGTAAGCTTATCAAATGATGAAATCATTGATGTGATTCCATCCTCAAGATCACTATCGCTAACGGCATAGCTAATCCTTACTGCACCATCGTCCCCAAATTCGACACCTGGAATAAGAGCAACCCCGGCCTCATCTAAAAGAAATGTAGCCAGGGATTGAGAGCCATCGATCGTCGTGCTTTTCCATTTTTTACCGATCAGAGGCTCAATCCTTATAAAAAGAAAGAATGCTCCTTCCGGTTTCTTTGCTACACTTATAAACTGAGATTTGTTGATTAGATCTAATGCAAAGTTACGACGTCGATCATAACTTACTAATAGGTTTGTAAGAAAGGTATGGTCACCCTCTATTGCAGCAAGAGCAGCATACTGAGCTATGGAGCAAACATTTGATGTCGTCTGTCCCTGGTGACGCGACATCGCAGTAATGATCTCTTTAGGACCATGAGCATATCCAACGCGCCACCCGGTCATTGAGTATGTTTTTGAGAATGCATTTACTGTAATCGTCTGTTGAGCAAGATCCGGATTAGCTTTTACAAAAGAGGTGAATTTAAACCCATCGTAAACGATCTTTTCGTATACTTCATCTGAAATGACAACTAAATTATATTTCTTAACAACTTGACCAAGAGCTTTAAACTCTGCTTCGGTATAAGCAGCGCCAGTAGGATTTGAAGGACTATTTAGAATAAGGATCCTAGACCGTTTAGTTAAAGATGATTCAAGTTGAGATGGAGTAACTTTATAACCATTCTCTGCATCTGTTGAAACTATTACCGGAACACCGCTTGCAAGCCGTATCATCTCAGGATAACTGACCCAATACGGAGCTGGGACTAAAACTTCATCTCCGGGTTCTAAAAGAACATCAAGGGCTTCAAAGATCGCTTGTTTGCCACCATTAGTAACGATCACATTTCCAGAAACACCATCTATGCCATTCTCATTTTTTAATTTATTGGCGATCGCTTCACGCAGTGCCGGCAATCCGGGAACAGATAAATACTTAGTTTTCCCATCCTTCATCGCTTTTAGAGCCCCTTCTTTAATATGCTCTGGGGTATCGATATCAGGCTCACCTGGTCCAAGATTAATAATCTTTCTCCCTTCAGCTTTGAGTTTCTCTGCTTTCTCCTTTACAGCGAGGGTGGCACTCTCTTTTACTGTTTGAATTCGCTTATTAAGTTTAGTCATCTAACTCAATCCTTACATTTTAAACTATTATCTTGTACTTATTGTTTAGAGAACTTTGCTTTGACCGCTGCTTCGACATGTGGAGAGACTAATTTAGAAACATCCCCTCCAAATTGAGCAATCTGTCTAACCAAACTAGAACTAATATATGAATTATTAACTGAAGTTATCATAAAAAATGTCTCGATTGAGCTTGCTAGTGTTTTATTCATAAGAGCCATCTGAGATTCATAATCATAATCAGAGATAGCTCTTAGTCCACGTATTATAACTTGAGCTTCATGTTCTTTTACAAAATCTACAAGAAGTCCAGAAAATATTTGAACAGAGAGGTTATCTCGGAAAGCCTTGAACTCCTCCTCAATCAACTTCTGCCTTTCATCAACTGTAAAGAGGGTCTCTTTAGTCGTATTATTGAGCACTCCAACTATAACTTCATCAAAGACATTAAGAGCACGTTTAATAATATCTATATGACCCCTAGTTATTGGATCAAAGGATCCAGGGAAGACTGCTTTAAATTTTCTCACCTACCCCCACTTGTATCATTAAAAATCCTCTTTCTTTCGCTGGTCGGAAGCTCATGGTATAAAAAGTCATATTGAACCTATAAGACTTTACTATGTCAAACTTAACCCCTCAAGACCTACTTAACCTTAGCCTGTACAGCCAATTGGGTATAGTCTTTGTTGCCGGTATACTAACTAGCTTTACTCCGTGCGTTTATCCACTTATCCCGATAACACTCTCCATTTTTGGGGCACGCTCAGTAAAGTCAAAGTTGAGTGCTTTCCTTCTATCAATTTCATATGTTTTGGGTATCTCCACAACCTATACATTGCTTGGACTTATTGCTGCATTAACCGGCTCTTTTTTTGGATCATTTTTAAGTAATCCCTGGTTTAGTTTGGCAATTGGCTTGGTCTTAATCTTTTTTGGATTAGCAGGTCTTGACATAATTCAGCTTAGATTTAGTAAATCGATTCAAAGTTCAGCTAATCAGGCTGGAGGTACAGGTCATCTTGGCGCTTACGTAATGGGAATTGTAAGTGGCATTATCGCTGCTCCATGCACTGGGCCTGTGCTAGCTGCGATATTAGTGGTTGCTGGTGCATCAGGAGAGCCCCTTCTTGGAAGCCTCCTACTATTTGTCCACGCATTAGGCCTTGGAGTATTATTTATTATCCTAGGAACATTTAGTGGATTAGTTAATAAGATCCCTAAATCAGGCGGCTGGCTTTACCTTGTTAAATTTCTTACTAGCTCTGCTATATTTTTAGTAGCACTTTTCTTTTTAGTTCCAGCTTTTAGAGCCGTAAACTTTGTGATTACTGACTACTATGAAACCATATTAGTTATCATTACAATTATTCTATCAATTATCCTTGGCTTAATAGCAATGGGTCAAGAGATAAGATCTTTAAAGATCCTAGCTGCGACTTGCTTAGCAGTGTCTCTTTTTGGGTTACCTAGTTTGTTTGAACGTCAGGATATTTCTCCTAATTCTTCCAACACTCAAAATAGATTAGAATCACTGAGGTGGGCAAATTCAATCGATCAAGCTTTAGCCATTGCTAAAGAGAATAATCAGATCGTCATGGTCGATCTTTATGCTGACTGGTGCGCCGCATGTAAGGAATACGATCGAATTACATTTAAGGATGAAAAAGTAAGAGGCCTTCTGAATAATATATCTCTGGCTAGGGTTGATTTTACCTTACCTGACGACAAGACAGAAAAAATTGAGAAAGATTATAAAGTAATCGGACTACCAACTATTTTATTTCTTGATGCTAATGGAAATGAGATAACAAACTCTCGTATTACTGGCTTTCTAAAACCAACTGAATTCTTAGAGCACCTAAACTCTTTTCTCCCGCCTACTCCACCACTTATTCCCCCATTAACTCCTTCCATAGATCATCTCTAGTTTTGATCAATTCTTCAGTTGCAGGGGATAATTCTGGTTGTGGTGGTGTTTTAAGCGAAGACTCTCCTTGGCCAATGCCATCACTCCTGTTTTTGTTCTCTGTTTCCTCTCTGGCTTTTCGAGCGTTTGATAAGATAACTAGCTGGCTATTTAAAAATTCTTTAGGCATCTCCTCTCTGATATGTATAAGATCACCTGGAATCATGATCGAATCACCAACCGTAATATTAGCAGGATCTAGGCGAGGATTTACCTTTACTATCTCTTTCCAATTTTTTACCTCGCCAGTGTACCATTTTGCAATAATAGCGACTGTCTCTCCATCGCTCTTTATCACATGATACAGTGGTGGCTTTACTTGATCAGCCTGAGGTGTTTTCGGTGAACGACTGGAACAACTACTTAATGCTAGAGCAAAGAAAAGTCCGATTAATTGAAGATATTTTATAGCAATCATAATCTTTCTTAATGTTTTGTTCGATTTCTTATCACCTTAACTGATTCCCTAACTACTTCACGCACCTGTTTGTCCTTTTCTTGAGACTCCCAGGACATTAACTCTGCCAAAACATCCTCTCCAGCAACAAGTCCGATAGTTTTAGCGGCAAATCCACGCACTAGGGAATCCTCATCGGTTGACAAAACTAAGACAGATGGCGCTGCCTGTAATGCATTCTTATCTTTTTCAAGTGCTTTGAGAGTATTTATCTTTACCTTATAGTGAGAACTACGAAAAGCACTATTTAAAAAATCCTGAGATAACAATTCTTTTCGCTTAATAACCTCATTTAATAATTTCAAACCTAACCCCTCTCCGGTTTGTAGATCCTGTATTAATCCATTTATCTCTTGAGTTGTTAATGTTGGTATCTTTGAGTCTGTTATCTTAGCTGGATCGAGATATGAGGTGGTCTGAGCAACCTCATCTCCGTTAATAGCACTCTTACTGTTCTTATCGTTGACTGTTCCCTCATTTATAGATGTAACAATCCCATTAGTAACCGTACCACCAACTACCACCTCAGGAGATTCAAGATCCGTTAATATAACTTGATCACTCTCCCAATTAATTATCATCCAAATCGTTAATCCTATAAGAAAGAGCAAAGAGAGTAACAGCATGCCCTGGAGTAAGATTGGCTGACTTCTATTTTTAGTGCTTTTAGTATTATCTATATTTTTCTTTTTGGCTTTTTTTCTTTTTATATCTTTGGTTTTTTCTGACCAAACAGCTTCTGTCTCTGATTTAAAGTTAATAACCTGATTTTCTGTCAATAGTTTGCAAGATTTGAGAGATGAATCAAGCGCTTCTATATATTCCTCTACTGACCTGTACCTTTTACTAGCAATTTCATTCAGTGCTATTTCAAATACTTTATCAACCTCAAGAGTTGATCCAGGAAGGAAGTCTATGATCCTTCGCCTTTCGTTACCGCTCATTGCTGACATTGCAGAGTTAGTACTTTGTCCAAAGAATGCTCTCTCTTTAGTTAGTAATTGAAAAGAGATTGTCGCTAAACTATAGACATCACTTGCCGGGGACATACTACGACCCGTAATAACCTCAGGGGCAAGGTATGGTGTCATGTGAGAAGAGTTTCCAGTTACAGCAATTCCACAAACATGACTAATGCCAGGATCTAATATTAAAGACTTACCGGTTCTGCTACTTACTAAAATATTAGCCGGGAAGATCGTTCCAGCAATTAATCCTTGAGCATGTAAGTACGAGACTCCCTGTGCCAATCCCTTTAAAAAATCCATTTTGGTATAAATTGGAATTGAATCTAAATCGACTCTATGAAGATACTCATTTAGCCACTCACCAGGCACATACTCAAAAACAGAGGTAAAGACTCCTTTTGCAACTTCTCCACCCACTAATGAGACAATATTTTGGTGTTTAAATTTTGAAATTTTTTCTAATACTGCAGAAAACCTATTTTCAAGTTCAAGGGCCTTGCTCAATGTAGATACAGTATGTGTTTTTATAAAGACGGGGGCACCAGAGCTAAGATCCTCACCCTTAGATAAAACCTCACCAGGTAAAGTTATGATCTTATCAATTACTTTATAGGAGCTGACTGTATTGTCTAAAGGTGCTTTTTGCATTGATCGACAAAGGTGTACTTAATTATCAATAGCTTATAGCATCAAGATTACGTTTTGCCAAAAGGCAGCTAAATGACATTTTACATATTAATGTTAGATTAACTCTATGAATCAGAATCAATTAAAACCTATAAAAATTGAGAGAAATGGAGCAAATGGCCTGTTCATTACTTGGTCAAATGGTACGAAACTTGAGCTGAAGTCTGAAGATCTTCGCAAAAATTGTCCCTGTGCAAAGTGCAAAGATATGAGAGGAGATGTAAGCCACTCTAAGCCATTAACTAGCAAACCATCCTTATTGAAAATCTTAGATCATTCAAAAGAGGAAGAGATAAAGCTAGTTGAAGTTAGTTCGGTTGGTAACTATGCGATAAATCTAATCTGGGCAGATTCCCATAGTACCGGAATATATACTTTTGAATTACTCAGAAATCTCTGTAATCTTTAAGCTGCATCTGGAGTATCATCATCATTACTCTCAGTCGGAGTAGAGTCGGTGCTAGGTCCAGAATTATGATGTAACCGTTTTACAATACGGCCTTTTGATAAATCATAAGGGGAGATCTCAACAGCAACTCTGTCACCGGGAAGCACTCGGATATAGAATCTTCTCATCTTTCCAGCAAGATAAGCTAACAGCTCATGACCGTTGTCACACTCAACTCGAAAGGTTGTGTTTGGAAAACACTCCTTTACAACACCATTCATTTCTATCGTATCTTTTCCCATAAGTTGCGTGAGGGTATCCTACCTTTAATTCTCTGTAAACGGTCCAAGCCGTCTAAATTTGGCATATCTTTGATCTAAGAGCTCTTTAACGCTTAGTTTAGAGAGTTTTTCAAGATGCTGCAAAATATGTAACCGTAAAAGCTCAGATGCTTCTTTGTAGTTTCTGTGTGCTCCACCAGTCGGTTCAGGCACAATCTCATCAATTACATTAAGCCGTTTTAGATCTTGGGCCGTTATCTGAAGCATTTCAGCAGCATGAGCAGCTTGCTCAAGAGGAGCTTCATTTCTATCATGATGCCATAAAATCGAAGCACATCCCTCAGGTGTAATCACAGAGTAGCAGGCATTCTCTAACATCAAAATTCTATCGGTAACACCGAGTGCAAGTGCACCGCCGCTACCGCCCTCACCTATTACTACACTTATAACTGGAACTGTTATCTCAGATAATTCAGCAAGATTACGGGCAATGGCCTCAGCTTGTCCTCGCTCCTCAGCTTCAAGGCCAGGATAAGCACCTTGTGTATCGATAAGATTAACAATTGGAATTTCAAATTTCTCTGCTAGACGAAAAAGTCTAAGTGCTTTGCGATAGCCATCTGGATTAGCCATCCCAAAATTACGCTTTAATCGCTCTGCAGTTGTCCGGCCACGTTGTTGGCCTATAATCATGACAGACTGGTCACCTAACTTTCCGGTGCCTCCAACAATTGCAGGATCATCCTTAAAAACACGATCGCCATGAAATTCGATAAAGTCAGTGATCATTAACTCTATGTAATCAACCGTACAGGGCCGATCAAAATGCCTTGAAAGCTGTACTCTTTGGTATGCGCTTAACTTTCCGTAAATATCCGCTCTAAGCTTAACGATCTTACCTTCTGTCTTTGCAAATTCATCACGAACAGAGGTGTCTCCAGCATCTAGCTGGTTTTTAAGCTTCTCTAATACCTCTTCCATCTGAACCAGAGGTTTTTCAAATTCGAGTGGATGTTTGATCAGTGCCATAAATTTTTATGTTTTTGGTATTAATAATGTCTTTAACACGGTTAACAGAGCGGGAACCCTAGCAAAAATGAAGAAAAATTACCACAAACTCACAATCTTAACCTCTTGATTGCAAAAACTATTTGTTACCCCGTGAACGGTTACACAAAATGCTAGTTTAACCGGGGGGATAGCATTTAGATAAGCCCCGCATCAATAGCCCAACACTCATTTTGGATAAGATTATTATCTGAACTACTTTTATTTAAATTTTCATTTAAATAACTATTAGCTTCATTAACTACTTCGGCAAAAGTCAGTTTTAATACCTTAGAGTCCTTTATTTTACTATAAGAATTTTTAGGTTCGACAGTAGATTTAAGCAGAAATCCCTCATCCTCTTTTGGTCTAATTATATAGCCATGCTGAATAGGTTGATTACGCCAAAAGGTAAGCTGTCGTTTTGCAAACTGTCTAGTTTTTGTGGCCATCTCTTTAAGCAGTGCTTCTTTTGGGATCTCTTTATTAAGTACGGATGTGGCTTGCGCGTAGCCTAAACTTTTAAGTGCGGGCAGATCCGCGCCGTATTTTTTTATAATGTTTTCAGTTTCATTTAACAATCCCTGCTCTATCATCTCTTTGCAGCGAGTATCAATTCGGTCATACAGTTTTTCTCTAGGCCAAGATAAAAGTAGGAATAAACCATGTAGTATTGCCTCACTATGTCCATGAGCTTTTTGAAGAGAGCTCAAGGTTTGACCTGTTAGCTCAAATACTTCAAGAGCCCGGGTCATTCTTTGACGATCATTCGGCTTTATTGAATCAGTTATGTCCTTGTCAACTAATTGTAATTGCGCTCGGATTTCCTCTAATGAAAGAGTATCGAGCCTCTCTCTTATCTTAGGGTCTTCTCCAGGAGCATCGAGGATTCCATGAAATAAGCATTTAATGTAAAGAGATGTTCCGGCTACTATGACGACATTCTTACCACGAGAAATTATGTCACAGATTGCAACCTCTGCTAATTTAATAAACTCGGCAACATTAATCGGCTGATCAGGATCTTTAATATCTATTAAGTGATGAGGAATTTCCTGTTGATCATTTAGAGTAATTTTCCCTGAACCGATATCAAGATCTTTATAGACTTGCACTGAGTCAATATTAACTATCTCAGCATTACATTTCTTAGCTAAGTTAATTGCAAAATTAGATTTTCCACTGGCAGTTGGTCCACATACTACTATAACTTTAATGCCCTTTAATTTACCGGTCACGGCCAAACCACTTTTCAACTGTTGCTAAAGGAAACTGAACCATTACCGGTCTTCCGTGCGGACAAGCTCCGGCTAGCTCAGCTTGATCCAATTGAGAGAGTAGCGCATAGGACTCTTCTTTACTCATAATCTTGCCAGAGCGAATACTTCCATGACATGCGATCCTAGCAGCTATATGATCTATAGTTTCAGAAACTAATGAGCCGGCCATCGAGGAAAGAAATTCTTCTGCCATCTCCTTAATCAGGGATGGAATATCTTTGATAGCTACAAATGATGGTGCGCTTCTTACAATAACCTCTTCAGTGCCAAAGGCCTCAATCTCAAATCCCCATCGTTTAATATCAGAGATATTATCCAAGAGATTCTGTTTAGATTCTGAACCTAAACGAACTACCACCGGAGTTAAAAGCATCTGTTCAGAAACTTTTCCCTCTAAAAAACCCTCCCTGATGCGGTTATAGTTACATCTTTCATGGGCAGCATGCATATCAAGAATGTAAAAGATCTCATCCTTTTCACATAAAAGATAACACTCAAAGATCTGACCGATAAATTTTAAATCCCCGTACCTAAACTTAATATTTCTAGATTTAGTATCAGTAGCACTGAGATCTTCACTAATTGACTGATAAGAGATCTCAGCCACCGGTTCATATTTTGACCTTAATGAAAAGGAGCTCTGGGTTGGTTCTACAAAATTTGGATCTTGTAACTTTGAGTTTAGCTTTTCTCTATAAAGAGAATTCTCATAACTACTCTGATGATGTGTGGTCTGAGTTACGGTGATTGGGTCTGTAAAGTGATTAACTGCATTAAGTACTCCATCTCTTACAGCAACAAATATCTCACCAGGAGCCAAAAATCTCACTTCACTTTTCTGAGGATGTACATTTACATCAAGCTGGGATGGGGGAAGGGTAATTGAGATTACTCCAACTGGGGACTCATATGATTTAAGGGTCGAGGAAAACCCCTCTCTAACTGCCTTCATTATTAAACCATCTCTAACCACCCTTTTATTCGCTATTAACACCAAAGATGCCGCACTCGTAGAAGCACTTCCAGGATGGCCTACTAATCCATTAATTGAAATGCTACCGCGCTGCCAATTAACAGGCATGCAATTGCCTCGTACAAACGCTTTGGATCTCTCTAACAGGGTATCTACAGATGGAAAATTTAATACCTCTTTACCATCAACGTTATAACGGTAGCGAATTGAGTAATTTGGTGCCGCGGACTGAATTATCCACTGCTTAATCTTAGCTTCTTCTGTTTCAGATTTTTTAAGGAACTTCCTTCGAGCTGGGGTGTTATAAAAAATATTGCTGACAATTATTTCAGTACCTGGATTACAGGCGACTGGCTCAACTTTAACAAGTTTGCCTCCCTCAATAACAACACGAATGCCAATATCGCTTGTTTTCGTTCTCGTTTTTAGTTGAACTTTCGAAACAGCCGCAATACTGGCTAGTGCCTCACCTCGGAAACCAAAAGTTTCTATTGCCGAGAGATCTTTAACTTCAGAAACCTTAGATGTGGCATGATTTTCAAATGCTAAAAGAGCATCGT
This sequence comes from uncultured Bdellovibrionales bacterium, assembly GCA_964523015.1. Lineage (GTDB taxonomy): Bacteria > Bdellovibrionota_C > UBA2361 > UBA2361 > J135 > JAWXBT01. Next base: position 13,252 of record CAZFXN010000007.1, read on the forward strand.
CCTTGCTCATGCCCGACCCATCATCGACAACTCTTATACTTCTTCGTCCACCATCCTCAATGAATATTGAGATATCAGAGGCTCCAGCATCAAGGGAATTATCTAAAAGCTCTCTAACTACAGAGGCTGGGCGTTCAACAACCTCTCCAGCAGAGATCTGGTTAATGACAAACTCAGAGAGTACTCTTATCCGACTATTTTTACTTTGTGATGGTTCAATTTTTGGTACTGCTTGTCCCATATTCTCTACCGTAATATCGGGTCTATCGTGACGACTCTACTAGGTCCATTTCTGCGACCCTGAGCAAGTTCTACTTTAACTGAGGTGGCTCCTCCAGATTGAGAAATAATATCATCAATCTGATCTTTTGTCGCAACAGCTACCCCATTAATTGCTGTTATTAAATCCGCTCGATCAAGATCCCGAACAAATCCAGTGATAAATGCTCCCTCTACTCTACGCATGATTGGTTTAATTTTAGCCAAATCTGCAGGTCCTCCTGGTATAATTTGATGAACCATTGGTCCTTGATCTGTATCAATTAGAACCCATCCTAGATCCGGCTTTAAGACCTTACCGGTGGCAATCAGTTCTGGTAAAATTCTTTTAATCTGATTAATTGGAACAGCGAAACTAATTCCTGCAGAATCACCGCTTCTACTTAAAATGGCAGTGTTGATTCCGATAATACGCCCGGCTTTATCGAGTAACGGTCCACCAGAATTTCCAACGTTAATGGAGGCATCAGTTTGTATAAGCCCCTTCATAAATGTGCCATCTGGACGGCGGATAGTTCTATTCAGATTGGAGATATTGCCAGTTGTTAAAGTTCGGTTAAGGCCAAATGGATTTCCAATGGCAATGACCTGCTGTCCAATTTCCAAAGCAGAGGAGTCCCCAAAAGGTATACGAACTAATCCATCTGGTGGATCTACTAATCTTAAAATCGCTATATCGCTATCTCGATCTATTCCAACTAACTTGGCCTCAAACACTCCGCCATTTGCTAATGACACCTCAACCTGTTTAGCATTTTCAATGACATGAAGATTTGTTAAAACCATCCCCTTTTCAGTATCAATTACAACACCTGAACCGGTTCCCTCTTCCGGTTGAATGCCTGAAAACATGTCAAAGGTAATCGTAATTGTTGTGATAAATGCAACTGCTTCATTCGAATTTTTATATACATCAATTACTGTTTGCTCATCCTGACTACGAGGTGCCACCGGTAAGGAATATCTAGCGTTTACATCCTCATTTTTTCCAGCTAAAAAATAAGCGACCGTTACGCCAATTATAGCGAAGATAAAACTATATATGAATAATGGTCGCTTCATCCTAAGGTATGTACTATTTTTACTTAACAGCTATCATTTCAATCTCTACCTTTGCTCCTTTTGGAAGAGCAGAGATCTGAATTGTCGCACGAGCTGGTTTGACACCACCAAGATGCGAATCATAAATTTCATTTACGATCTGAAAATTATTTAGATCAGTTAAATAAATTGTTGCCTTTGCAACATTTTTAAAACTCAAACCCTCTGAGTTTAGGACTGCTGCTAAGTTTTTCATGACTTGAGTAGTTTGATCCGCGATATCTTCACTCTCTATTTTTCCTGATGCAGGATTTAGTGGAACTTGCCCTGAGAGAAACATCAGATTTCCAGTCAAGACGGCTTGAGAATATGGGCCGATTGCCTCAGGTGCATTTGGTGCGTTTGTAATATATTTCATAACTTTACTCCTAAAAAACTATCAATTTTAAACAACTTTAGCTCTCCTCAGTTTGGTCATCATCAAGATTTATTGAGGTACTTAGATGTCTTATCCTATCTACTCTAATTACTCCTGGCACCATTTCAAGTGCTCGGATCATATTTTCAAGTTGCCGAGATTCGGCTACGAATATCTCAAATGAATTAATCGCCTTTGAATCTGGTGTCGTCTTAACATGAGCATTGGCAATATTAGCTCCATGAGCGCTAATTGCACTTGTAAGATTTGCCAACACCCCCATCTGGTCCTGAGAATGAATAGTAAGCCGCACTCGACGAGGGGTTTTAACATCAGCATCCCAGGTAACATCAATTCTTCTTTGTGGGTCACTCTGCATAACTTGTGCGCAGTTAGCTAAGTGAACAGTAACTCCACGTCCTCTTGTGATAAAGCCAACTATTCTATCCCCTGGCAAAGGCTCACAACATCTGGCAAATCGCACCAACATGTCATCGATACCGTTAACAACAACTCCAACCTTTTTACGTGAAGCTCTAGCAGCTCTCTGAAATATCCTCTCTAAAGAGGTCGTCTGTTTTTTTAATTTTTCATCTAGATCAGCAGCATCAGGAAGCACTGCCGCAACAACTTTAGCTGAACTAATTTTACCATATCCAATCTCAGCGTATAAATCTTGTGGCTCCTTTAGCCCCATACTTTGGGCAATTTCATTAATTCTACCTTCCTTTTCCAATTTTTTAAGGCTCTGCTTTACCTTCCGAAGATCTTTGGAGAGGATCTCCTGTCCAATCTGAGTAGATCTCCCTCTTTCTTGTAATTTTAAAAATGCTCGAATTCTCTGCTTAGCTTTAGAGGTCTGAACAAAACCTAACCAATCTTTATTTGGGACATGAGATTTTGATCTGATAATTTCGATCGTATCTCCATTACTGAGTTTGAAATCAAGTGGTACTATTTGGCCATTAACTTTGGCTCCTGTGGTTTGATGTCCCAGATCAGTATGAACAGCATATGCAAAATCAACTGCTGTAGCCTTGAAAGGCAATCGAATAAGATCACCTTTTGGAGAGAAGACAAAAACTTCATCAGGGAAAAGCTCCCCTTTTACTGACTGAATAAACTCATCAGGATTTTTAAGATAGGCTTGGCTATCAACAAGCTCTTTAACCCATTGCAGATCGAATGCTTGATCGCTAGTTACCTTACCCTCTTTGTATAACCAATGAGCTGCAATTCCCTCTTCCGCTATTCTATTCATCTCCGGAGTTCTGATCTGAAGCTCTATTCTTTGACCACTCGGCCCAATAACAGTCGTATGTAGCGACTGGTACATATTAGGCTTAGCCATGGCGATATAATCTTTGAACCGTCCTGAAACTGGCTTCCAATTTGAATGAATTATTCCTAGTGTTTCATAACAGGCGCGGATAGTTGGAACTACTATCCGAAAACCGAGCATGTCATAGATTTCATCAAGGGTAAGATTATTCTCCTCCATCTTACGCCAGATCGAAAAATAGTGTTTAGCCCGGCCCTTTACTGAACCAGAGATTCCATTCTCCTCAAGTCCGTGCTTTATCAGTGTGCAAACTTCCCCGATGTATTGATTCCACTCCGATCCTCTTTTAACGTAATTTTCTTCAATCCGCTTATAAATCTCTGGTCGTAAATATTGAAGACAGAGATCCTCTAACTCTGATTTGAGCCAATGGATACCAAGTCTATTTGCAAGTGGTGCATAAATATCTTTTGTTTCTTCAGCAATTCGTCTCTGAGAATCTTGAGACATAAAACTGAGTGTTCGCATGTTATGTAACCGATCGCATAACTTAACTAGGACAACCCGGATATCCTTAGCCATCGCGATGAGCATTTTGCGAAAATTCTCAGCCTGCTTCTCCTCTTTTGATTCAAAGCCGATCCTGGTCAGTTTTGTAACACCCTGGACAATATCAGCTATCTCTGGACCAAAAGCCCCCTCCAACTCCTCAGCCTTGACTTCACAATCTTCAATAGTGTCATGTAAAAGTGCGGCGACTACAGAAGGAACATCAAGTTTTAACTGAGAAACGAGAAAGGCCGTTTCAACAAGGTGAGTAATGTAAGGCTCTCCTGAAACTCGAACCTGTCCCTTATGTGCTTTGTCAGCAAAATCGAATGCCTTTTCAATTAAAGCAATATCCGGAGTCGGATGATAAGATTTAACACTTTCTAATAACTGTTCAAGCTGCATCTGATTGAGGCACTTTGCCTATTAAAATGAGCTGACCTAAAAACTAACAGAGTCAACAAAAGAACATGAAAGAGAGCTTTCTCAAGCTCTGTAATGCCCTAAAATAAGGGCATTAAAATAATCCTAGGAGACTTCCTCTTCCTTATCAGAATCACTGCTTGAACCATTTCCATTTGGCATCATCGGCAATGGAGGTGATGTGATAGACGGACCATTTGCAAGGGCCGCAGTCTCAGCTCTTCTCTCCTCTTCCTCCAAGATTCGTCTCTGATTCTCTTGATCTTCTAACTCAACCTCTTCAGGTGACATAAACCTAACCTTAGAATCTGCAATCTCTCTTAACGCAGTGACGATAGATTTATTACCTTCAGAATCTGTAAGAGCCTGTGCGCCGCCCAAAAGTTGCTTGGCCCGTTGCGAAGCCAAAAGCACTAAGGCAAATCTATTGTTTTCTTTTCTAAGACAATCTTCAACTGTAATTCTAGCCATATGTTTTCTTTAGAAAGCTCAACCGATAAGTAAAAAAACTAGCCGCCCCCTGAATTGAAAGAGACTAACACCAAGAATCAAACAAGATCTCAGCAATAACCTACCAGTTAACCAAACTTACTTAGAAATATCAAGGGGTTCTGATGTCTTTATCAACTAAACTGGCTTAATTTAGATTAATTTAATGGCTCAGTATCTTGTGCAAGAATGTAACCAGATTGCCCCATTTTAGAGCGTAATTTAAGCCATTCTCCTGTCTTTTCAACAACCTCGACTCTTGCTCCTTGATCAAGAAAAGCCATAGTTACAGCAAAATATGAAGGACTAGAGAGAACCCTTGTCTTTGCTATGACGCGATAAAGCTTCCCTTGTTTAAAGGTTTCCCGTTTCTCGTTACTTCGCTCACTTCTACTCTCAGGAAAAAGACCGCGGTCATCCCGATCAGCTCTGCGATCTCCCCTTTGAAGATCAGGGTAAAAAACTGTTCCCTCTATAGGGCCTGTTGTGTCTATCTTCTCTTTCCGTGTGATAGAAGTAAGATTTGGCAGCACAGGCTTATCCTCTAAAACTCTCTCTGGTATAACTTTCGAAATATCAGGATCAACAGCCAGCTCTTGTGGTGAATTGGTATTAGCAGTTCCTATTGATTGACCCTCTAATTTATCTTCAATCGATGGATTCTCAATAACTGAATCTCCAGTTTTGACATTTTTTTCTCCAATTTCATAAAGGATCGTATCGATCCCGGTTATGTTTGTTACTCTTTTTGAAGATGGAATCTCATGACCGACTGTGCCATTACCAGAGGTTAATGGCGGAGAAGAGATCTCAATTGGAGGGCTATGAAAGATCTCTAATCTATCCCAAAAATAAACAGTAGCTAGAATAATTAAAGACACGATGACAAAAGGTTTAACAAAGGACTTAGTCGGTGGTGGCGATTCTTGAATATCACTCCGAACTCCTTCATTCTTTACATTAAGTTTAGGGGAAGTTTCCTTTGACACATGCTGCAGAGACATCTTAGCTATCACATCCATAAGTGTATCGATGTCATAAATTCTTTTCTCTCTTAACACTTTGCGGCCAGGTTGTTTTGAAATTCTAGATTTTTCCTTAACCAAAAGATCACTAGCAGAGGCTTTAAGTGACGGATCTAAAAGGATTGCTCTTTCTATAAATGTAAGGGCATGTTTATCAGTCAATGTCGGCAGCAGCTTTCTAGCTACTTCAAAAAGGAGCTTAGCTACTTCCTTTTGAAATATAGGATCTGTAAGCTCAGGTCTAATGATTGAAGATGATTTAAGATCCCTATACTTTGTAATATTTCTAGAAGCCACATCTAATGGGGCTGCTAGAATTGAGACCGGGACGCCCCCACTTTCAACCTGACTTCTTACCCACCAAATAGTAGCTTCATGATCTCCATCATCTCCTTTACTACTCATCCGTGACTCGGTAAGCCTTCTTAATTCATCCCAACGTTTATTCTGCACAAGTAATTTATAATCATTAATAGGAGCGGTAAGTTTTTGTTGCTCTGAATCAATGACTTTAAAACTACTCCCATTGGCGATACTTTTTCCTAAAGATGTGATATCTGCTTGGCCTTGTTTCCTTTCGGAATCTAGAGTGGAAACCAACTTAGAGAATCCTAAATCAATACGTGCGCCTTTAGATTCTGTATCACTAGAATTTTTCCTACTTCGATCCTTTTTTGAAGAATCATTATCATTTGAATTTTGCTTTTTCATTTTTAGAAAAAAGTGTCTATAACTTTTGGAATTTTTTGAGGTACGAAAATCCTCATATGATTTCTATACCATGAGTTTGCAACTCACTAGAAGTTATTGAAGAATCTTTGAGATTTGCCTCAAAAAGGTCATTCTAATTCCTAAAAATGATAGAGGATTGATAGATCTTAGCAATTACTCTATGCTACCCTATGGTACTGTTATTACTTATTTTTCTAACAACCCAGACGCAATTTTGGGCTAACTGTGAGCAAGTTGAGATATTTCCTCGTTAAAATTCTATCAATTTTTTTTAAGTCTCTCTCCCTACCAGCAGAATTTCCATCTGGCGAGCTTAGAAAGCTAACATTTGTAACCTTAGATAATTCGATCGTTTTAGATGCCATCCTTTTTGCTTTAGCCAAAAAAGCTGGATTTAAAGGAATCGCCGATTGTCATACCTCAGTATTAGAACGTACAAACACCCTTCTTTATAGAACAAATCTAAACGATGAAAAAAATCTTTTAAGACTATCTAAAGATTCAGACGAAAATCTTTTTATCACCGTAAATATAATACACGGAATTGGACCAATACGAACAACAAGGAATTACTCAATCAATATCCTTGATGCCTTAAGCTTATTGGCTGGAAAACGGTTCCTAGTTGTCATTATTGGGGAAGCTTCACCTCTTCCAGCGAGTGCCATTAATCCTCATCTAAAGTTATCAAGAGCTTTAAAGGTTGATTTCTATAAAAATCTAAAAATAATTCGTGGAACTCCATTTCAATCCTTAAAAATACAAGCCCAACAGATCTTAGCTGGAAAAGACTACCTAACTGAATGTCAGAAAATAGCTAATGATTTATCTATAAGTAGATCCGAGGTCGAACAGAGATGTCGTCAAGCCTTTTTTGAAATGTCTTCTAATCCAGTTCGATGGGTTTACCTATTAATTGCCAGCATAGCAAAATTGATAGTCTGGCATCTTTTTACCCAGATAAAAGTTGAGGGTATTAATAACTTTACAAAGGCGGCCAAAGAGCACCCGGTAGTATTAGTTCCAATGCATCGTAGTCACCTTGATTATATTATCTTAGGTGCCGTTCTCTACAAATCTAGATTGAATACACCTTTAGTCGCTGCTGGTATTAATTTAAATTTTTGGCCAGTCGGATATTTCCTAAGAAGAGTTGGTGCTTTTTTTGTAAAAAGAACTGGTGGGTCGGATCAAGTTCATACTCTCGTATTAAAACGATACATACATTACCTACTAAAAAGGGGTCACCTCCTTGAATTTTTCATAGAAGGAGGGAGAAGTCGAACTGGTCGGATGAGAGCACCTAAGCTAGGTCTCTTAAAAACAATTGTAAACTCCTACCAAAAAGGGATCCGTAAAGATCTAATCTTTATGCCGATTTCAATTTCATATGAACAAGTTATTGAAGAGCGAGCTCTTGCTGATGAAAATGTTGGCTCTCAAAAAATCGAAGAGAATATTAAATCACTATTTAGTGCTCGATCTATCTTTAAGAAAAAATACGGTGAGGTTATTATCAAGTTTGGTGAACCATTATCTATCGCCAATTTTATAGAGACGACACCAAAAGGCAGAGGCACTGTGGTCACCTCAATGGCAAGAACCTTAAGTGAAGAGATGAGAGCTCGAACGAACCCAACCTTCACCTCTCTTGTTTGTTCAAGTTTATTGATGGCACCCCGCTACGCTTTAGATTATGACACTCTGTCAAGATCCGTTAGAAACCTTGCTCAACTCATATCTATTTATCGAAAGATTGATAACCGTATTGGAGAACCTACAGAGACATTAACTGCTCTTTTAGATAACAAAAAATCAATGTCTGAAAAGCTGGTATCTACCGGCTTAGTTCAATCAAGAACCCTCTTTGGTAAAGAGGTCTTCTCAATCCCAGAACAGAAAAGGATGACGGCAGATTTTTATAAGAATGCGACCATGCATCTATTTTTGCCTTTCTCATTTTTGGCCATCTCTGAATTGATAACAGGTAAGATTGAAATGAGAACTGTAGAGCAACTACATGATGCCTTTGAACACGACTTTATGCTTAGTCCGTGGCAGGACTTCTCCCTCTTGATAAATTCAATTCTTAAAGAATTGAAAAAAGATGAAGAAGTTTTATCTGATAAGGACGACAATTTGCACTTCAAAGCCAGAGAGGTCGGTTCCTTTGTTCCAGCCCTAATGCTAAGTCCAATTCAGTCCTACTTATGGGTAATTTATCATCTATCTCAATTACACAGTAAGCAACTGGAGAGTGCCCCTGCCAGGGTTAATTATGATGATTTTATAGATACCTTAACATCTAACCACACATCAGCTCTTGATATTGAATTACTGACAAGAACTGAATCATTCTCAAGATCATCTATGGAGAGTACGATTGAGGCACTCTCATCCCGTGGGATTATATCTACGACAACGTTAAGAGGCTCTAGCCGCTCGATACGAATAATTGATCCTAATGGACTAGATCGCTCATTTTTCTACAATGCAAATGAACAGATTATTGAGTTCTTATATAGCTCTGTTAGAAAATATCGAGCTATTATTAATGATTCTGGGGATAGATCCAAACTGTAAATATAAACCCCGTTCTAAAACGTGATTGCAGTAGCCGTAAAACTTCCCAAGAGAGGGCCTTAATCTTACTCGCCGAGCCCATAATGTTATGCTAACTTCGAATCAAGTTATCACTCTTAAAGCAAAATTGTGTTTATGTTCCTAGCTGGCCTAGGCGACATTAGGTGATGAATTTTTTGCTTTAATATTTATATTATTCTGCTATTTATTCTCGGTTTTTACAGAATAAATAGCAGTATAAGTGGCATATTGGATGAACGATAAAAAACTAAATAATAAAACCCTAAAGCTATTTAGATTATTACTCATAACATTTCTAGTTATTCTTATTTTTTCAAATCAGGCTTTCTCAGAGACAAAAAAGAAACGGTTGAAGATGACGAAGGGTAGATCTCTACGTTCAGAACAGGTCTCATTAAGTAGTACTAGTTTCAGTGATAGCTTGAATGGAATTCTGATAAGCTCTGCAGACACGGATCTATACGATCCCTTAACGTTAATGCAATTAAGAGATTTGAAAGAACGCGCTGAACCATGGTGGGACCCTGAAGATGGAGCCGATCAAGATGAAACTCAAAGGGTTGCAGAAAAAGCAATTGCAATACAAGGGAGCACCTCCTTGCTATATCTATTAAAGAGATCAGATCTTAGAAATTCCTATAAAGACTTTGCTAGAAATTTCACAAAATTTACTGACTATTTTAGATATTCCCTGCAAGATACTGGGGAGGGATTGGATTTTTCCCGAAATAAAAAAGGGGAAGAATTAATTGAATTTAGTCTTAAATTTAGTGTTAATAGGGGTGCCGATCCACAGATTTACCTGGGAGAGTCTGTTAGACTTCGTTATGATTGGGCCGAGCAACATACGATGCTCGAATATGGAATTAACTTCTAATTGACTCAACCTTAACAATTTACAACTAACTTTGATCTGGCTTTGAAAATGATAATATAATTATCATTTTGATAGATTTTTATTTTGGAGAATTTTCCTCATGTTTAGAGTAACCTTTTTGCAGAGATCGATTTGTTTAACAGCTTTGATTTTAGGGTGTTCTCTATTTATTATAAGCTGCACAAAAAAAAAGGAGTCCGTCGATCTTGCCGCCTCATCAATACTTAAGAATCTCCCCTCTTCAACCACTGGACTTATGTACTGGAATACTGAAGGCCCAGGTTATAAAAAATACAAAGAGACCCCTTGGGCTAAATCACAAATTCCAACAGAGATGCTGGAGCATGCAGAGCTTAGAAAAACTTTAGAGATTGTAAATAGAATTGGACTCCTAAACATAGGAGCCTCTAATGCGGATCCACTAATTGAGGGAGTAGCCTTTATTACGATGGAGGGATCCACGAATAACGGAACACCAACAATCAACTTAGGCCTCTATGCCAACGGGTCGAACGGCTCAAACCTTACTGAGTATATCTCAAGTGCCCGAGCTGAACTCTCTAAAGAAGGAATCGTTGTAAAAGACATATCAAATACGACCCGTGATGGAATCTCTCTTGCCTTAAAAAGTAACTTGCCATTATACCCAAAGGAGTTATTTCTAACTGCCAAGGGCTCCGCATTTGCTGCAAGCACGTCAATTCAGTTTATAGATAACTTTTATAACCCCGAAGCTACAAAACTAGCACCTGCAATCGTTGAATCAGAAGATTTCAAGGCGATTCAAAGCGAATCTCAAGAAAAGTCAACTTTTATACTGGCAATACTTGATCTCACAAGAGCACTGCCTATATTGGCTTCGATTTCCCCTAAAGATCCAAACATGGATATTGAATCAATACCAATCAAAACACTAACCTGGGGACGGGGCTTTAAAGAATCACTTAGGGATCATGTTAAAATCACTATGTCACCTAAAACAGATACTGAAAAGACAACTCTAAACTCACTTTCAAATTCAACTTCACTCACTCTATTGAGACATACTCCTACAGAATCGCTTTTCTCTATCCAACTTGATGGCAAAGTCCTAAGCCAACTTGCTACCAGCGCACCAACTACTGCTGCGGCCTCTGAGATAACTCAAAAAATCAAAAGATTTGCTCTTAGTGGTAGAGCTGGGATAGCCGGCAGCCTTTTCCCTGAATTAACTCT
>CAZFXN010000007.1:24195-69544 GCA_964523015.1 uncultured Bdellovibrionales bacterium
TTCAAAAATAATGACGAAACAGATTATTGAATCGGCACAGGCGTCTGGTCTGCCATTTGCACCTTGGAAAGAGATTGACATTGATGGTTCTAAAATAAACTTTTCCCTCACCCCACTTGGCATCGGACTTTACTTAGGTCAAGTAAAAGATCTTGTGGTGTTATCCTCCACTGAGGATGGGATTAGACGCATTTCTACCATGGGTAAATCGGGCGAATCTTTATATGAGACGGTCAAAACCAAAAGCTCAAGCGCACTAATTGCCGGAGATTCTGTACTGTCCGGATATTTAAATTTTACAAGACTAAGTGATACTGTAAAAGATCTGCAAGGAACATTAGCAATGTTCTCTGGTGGCAATAGTAATGTAAATGAAGATATGATTAAGAAACTTAAAGCTTTAGGTCTTATTGATTTTGCGGTTCAATACTCTAACCAAAAATTTGAACTCCAAGTAACTTACTCAGAGTAATGATAGGCTTATTATTAAAATTAAAGATTAGCACTACCTCAATGCTGAGGATGCCTTATGTCCCTATAAACCTTAGTTATTATAATTATCTTTTTATAATGAATCCCTGAAGGATCGCTGAACATCTCTTATAAAAGGTTTTTTGGGAGAGTTAGCATGGACACAATGGATCACTTAACAGATATCTCAAGTCGAATAGACCATCTAGAATCCTGTGCTGAATGGATAAGCCGTGAGACAGCTAATTCTGACCTAGGATTATGTCAAACAGCCACACTAATTACAGCTCTTGCTGATGAATTGCGTGAGAAAATATGTAAGCTCGTTAGAGATTTAGAGCGTGGTTCAGAATTAGAAAAACTACATTAGTTTCCTCTCATCTAATAATATTTCGTAGAATGGATGTTCGCTTTTTAAAAGGGACAAATCTATTATTCTTAAGCTATCAAGCTGTTTACTAGTAAAATTCCTATGTAACTCCCTTATCTTTATCTTACTTTTGTAAAATACAATTCTTTACTGGATCAACTGGTCATTTAAACAGGACTAGTGGTATATATTCGTACCAGTTCCGTACCTGTTCAACTAAGTGTGAGAAAAAATGACTGAGTTAGCAACACAAGTTTTCAACCAACCATTTGCCTGCGTAGAACTATATAGACAAGCAGCATGCAGAGAGAGAACCAAGCCTGCAAATATAATTCCTACCCAAGAGGTATTAATGCTTGGTGGTATTCTTATTCTTCTTCAAATTCTAGATGGAATGTTAACTGCAATCGGTGTCTCTTCTTTTGGAATTGCAGCCGAAGGAAATCCTTTTATACGACACCTGATGGATCAGTTTGGGTATCTGCCAGCACTAATTTTTGTAAAAACTATTGCTGTCTTTATAATTGGATATCTCTGTCTATTAGCAAATCAAGTAGTATGGATTCCAGGAGCGATGAAAGGACTTATCGGAATATACCTATCAGCAGCTATTATTCCTTGGTCAGCAATCTTATTTGTTCACTTAGCTTAGTCATCCCTCTAAGCTTTAAGACAACTATTTTTTGGCATAATGAAAGACGACGAGTCCTTTCTGCCCAGCAACCTCTAAATTTCCAATCAACATTCCATCCTGCGAGTCTGTAATGTTAAGACGGTAGCTTTTATCTCCACATGCAACTGAACCTGAAATATTATTTACAAAACCACCAGAGCATCTTGGTTCATTTAATGCTAAGAAAAATCCATTTCCAGAAACCTTTGCAAAAACAGCTTTTTTACCCCCTACTGGGTTATTCCACTCACCTTCATAGTGTCCAAAAGAGATATTCATCGGAATTGCATTAGAAGTAAAAATATCTTTCAAGACAAAATATAAACCGGCTCCCATAACTAGAGATAATACTGGCAAAATAAAGGTATTCTTTATAGACCTTTGCTTGGATCTAGCAGATCCATTTGCTGGACCAGCATAAATCCAAGGTCGATTTGTTGAGAGAGATTCTGCCTCAACACACTGACGGGCCATAAGCGGAGACCTTCGTATATCTGTACTACTAGCATTACTGATTAGAATTTCACGTGTAAATGCTTCAGCCATTTCAGCTGCACTACTGAACCTTTTCTTCACTTTAGGATTAAGAGATTTCTCAAGAATCGCTTCATATTTACTAGGAATCTGTCCCCTAGCTAAATTAGAAACCTTAGGTACCTTAAAGCCAGTATCTAGCAAATAATCAATTGCTTCAGCACCTGTTAGGGTTTGTAACCGTCTCTCGCCAGCGAGTAGTTCATACAGCATTAATCCTACTGCATAAATGTCAGATTCTATCACATACTCACCGTGCTTAATGTACTCAGGTGCTAAGTATTGGGCTGTTCCTAAAAGGATCCCTGTTTTGGTCATCTTGTTCTCTGTGTTTAGGCGCTTCATCAATCCTAAATCTACTAACTTAGCGACCCCATGTTTTGATATTAGGACATTTTCTAATTTTATGTCGCGATGCATTATGCCCTGACTATGTAACTCTCCAAGTGCAGAGAGAAGCTGAGTCATTACTCGATCGATCTCCTCATAGCTAAGAAGTCTTGTATCAATAAGAGAGGCTAAATCTTCTCCTTCTACGTACTCCATCGTATAGGCGATAGAGTCATTCATCTTGATAAAGTCGTAAGCAGTGACGATATTTGGATGATCTACTGATTGTGCAAAATGAAGCTCATCTAAAAATCTTTGAAATGTATTTTCATCGAATGCTTCAGTATTAGTTAAAATTTTAAGAGCTACTAACTTCTCATCATTCTTTAAGTCTTTAACAAGAAACACCGCTCCCGCTGCTCCCTCACCAAGTAGTTTTATGACCTCAAATCTTTCGGCCAAAACCGGTCTTTCCCGGATAATCTTTGCTGTATCTCGACGTTCTTCTCCCACATCCCGTTTATCGGCAGATGTAGAAATAATATTAAGAACTAATCTATTGAATACATTAGTAAAAGCTCCTTATTATTCCGCAACAGATGAATCGAAGCTGTTTTTTCATTAGATAAAAGTGTTATAAACTCCGGGAATAGTTCCCTATTATGAATTATGAAGTTATTAGCAGCTAAAATATAATCACCTGCTTCAAGTCCAAAGAGAGAATAAACCCCCTTCTTATCAAAACCCATTATTCGGTAACGTGGAACCTCTGATGAAGTAATCAGCTCTACTAATCTAATCCTAGAAGTCGCATTGGGAATCGATAATTGTTTATCAAGCTCTATTTTTTTAATAACTATTGATTTCTGAGGAAGAGAATCTAATGAATTAGAGTAATATTTTCGCTCCCCATACTTATTTATCTCTTTTGTAAGATCTTTGGGAGTTTTACTAGAGCATCCGACACTAATTGAGGCAATCAAAATAGCTAGTAGAATAATTTTCATATCTCTTTGTATATCTGCTTAACATCTTCCGCACTAAATCTTAGCAACCTATTACGTTCAGATTGCAAAATCTTAGATAGCACAGTTAAAGTTTCTCCAATTTCATCATTAACAACAAAGTAATCTACTTTATTATCAGCACAAAGAGTAGTTACAGTTTGAAACTCAGTTTTTGCAGTTCCAAGCCTCTTTGCTAAATCTGCTTCGGTAATCTTACCTCGACCAAGAAGTCGCTCTTTTAGAATTCGGATTGAAGGAGGAGTGACAAATACAACCACGGTGTTATTGGGAAGATTCTGCTTAAAGTTCAGCGCTCCCTTAATATCAATATCAAGAAGTAGATCTATCCCAGATCCTAACGAGTCGTGTACAGTTTTTTTAAGGGTACCGTAAAAATTACCATGAACAACTTCATGCTCAAAAAAGGCCCCTTCTTTAACTTTACTTTTAAAATCAACCGGGGTTACAAAATGATAACTTTTCCCCTCAACCTCTCCTGGTCTTGGATCTCGACTTGTTACAGAGACAGAAAACTCACAAGGAGGAAAGTTTTCGATTAAGTAATTTGCTATAGTAGTTTTGCCGGCCCCGGTTGGGCCACAAAGACAAAATAAAATTCCTTCTCTAGTAATTTTCATACACTGTAGTTTTTAAGTTTGAACTATTCTATATTTTGAATCTGTTCTCTTAACCTTTCTAGCTCAACCTTAGCCTCTACTACTGAGGTCTGAATCTTAGAATCCTGTGTCTTCGATCCGATAGTATTCCACTCTCGAAATAATTCCTGAATTAGAAAATCTAATTTACGACCTTGAGGATACTGTTTGAGGGATACCTCTATCTGATCTAAGTGACTATCAACTCTAACAAGCTCCTCTGCTACATCGATTTTATCTGCTATAATTGCTGCCTCTTGGGTTAGTCTTATCTGATCTTTTAGAATATCAGGGGTTAAAAGTTTCAACCGATCACGGAGTTTTTGGGCCTTTTTAGCTGGGGATGTTTTGGCTAAACCCTCGACCTGCTTCTTGCAAAGTCGCAACATTTTGACCCTACCATTTATATCTTTTCTTAATCTGATGCCTTCAGCAACTCTCATTGTCATAAGTTTTGAAAGTGCCTCATTTAGAACTGAAAATAAAAGTTTTTTCTCTAAAGCTACGTTGGCTACAGCTTCATCGGCATTTAAAAATTCTCGGTTAGTTGCCAATTCAAAAATAAGCGCAGTACGCACCTCTTCGGTAAAAGCCTCATAATGCTCAAGGACATTGGAGCAAGCTGCATAATAAGTCTCAAAAAGTGGCTGATTGAAGTTAACTTCTACAGCATCATCAGTCAGTACTTTTCTTGTGACAAAAACCTCAACTCTACCACGTTGAATTTTTTTCCCGATTTCACTGCGGATATCAATCTCTAATTCATTATAGGATCTAGGCAATTTTAGTGAAGTATCAAGATACTTATGATTTACAGATTTAGCTTCAATAGTGATCTCAATTGTTGAATTTGCCTTAGAAGATTTACCAAAACCGGTCATGCTCACAGTGCTTAGAGTGCTTTTATTAATGATCTTTCCTTTTTTATCAGTCGACATACTTATCCTTTGCACATAAGGGGTAAAGATTGATTTCAATTCCCAAGTTTGTGCATCTTTAAAATGTAATCTTTTAGAGCTTTAACTGTGATTGGAACTGTACCAACTTCACCAACAACAACACCGGCAGCTAAGTTAGCAAGATGTCCGGCGATAACATGAGAAGATCCGGTAGCCATTGCCGCAGTAAAAACAGCCGTAACAGTATCTCCTGCACCACTGACATCAAAAACTTCTAGTGCTTGAGTTCCTAGAACTACAGGATCTCCATCTGATGGCGACAATAAGATACCATCCTCTCCTAACGTAATAATAACTAATTCCGCATTCCATCTCTGCCTGATTGTTTCGGCAGCCTTAATAGCAGAATCTTTATCTTTAATAGTAACTCCAGAAGCTACCTCGGCCTCTTTTCTATTTGGTTTAACAACATCAAAACCTCTATAAAGATCGTAGTTTTCAGGGTGAGGATCTAACACAAGTGGTCTCTTTTTCATTGACAGCTTACCAGCAGCTCGAGCAGTCTGAATTCTTTTTAAGACGGACTCAGCAATACTTCCCTTGCCGTAGTCAGAAACGATAACAGCATCAACACTCTCTAGCTGCTCTTCTATTACCGCACCTAATCCCTCACATAGCGCTTTTCCAGGGGGCTTGGGATCTTCTCTATCGATTCTCACTATCTGCTGCCGCTGTGCTATAACCCTAGTTTTTAAACAGGTTGGCTTATTTTCTAATTTAATAATCCCTTCCCTATTCACCTTTTGAGAATCAAAAATACCAGATAATACTTTCCCTTCTGTATCATCTCCAACAAATCCAGAAACCCGAACATTCACACCAAGGTTAATAAGATTACTAACTACGTTACCTGCACCGCCAGAACGATCTTCAATTTTTCTTACTTTTACTACTGGTACTGGAGCTTCAGGAGAGATCCTTTCAACATCTCCCCAGATATATCGATCCAAGATCAGATCTCCAACCACTAAGATGGAACTATTATTGATCCGCTCAAGAGCATTTATCAATTCTTCTTTAGGTATCTTCATTTAACAAAAACTCTGCATAATATTCATATCAAGAGATCATATCATCAAAATTGTATTGGTAAAATATGAGGAATACCATCTATGAAATAGTCGAAAACACCCTTTCGGCCACCGTTTCAGGAGATATTAATCGCATACATACCGTATTTAGACCTGGGCAGATCCGTCTACTGCATGGACTACATCCAACAACTGATTTAAGAACTAGACTTTCCATTTTGTAAGGAACCACACGTTCCGGTGCAGTTGGTCCAAATAGAGTTATGTAAGGGATCTTTAAAGCTGCCGAGATATGCCCAGGCCCTGAATCCGGTCCTACACAAACAGTAAGTCGAGACAGCAGGTAAATTAACTCTTTAAGTGTCGTAACCCCGGTGAAATTTAGAATTCGGTCTGGTGGTAATTGCTCCTCAATTTTTTTGCCAATCTCCATCTTTGATTTATCACCTATTAAAACAACTGTTCCTTTACTCTTTGAAACAATTATCCTAGCCAGATTTAAATACCCAAGTGGAAACCAATCTTTACTTTTCCAGGTAGAGCCCAGAACTAAGCCGACTAATGGAGAGCTCACTTCACTAACTCGAGATTTTATCTCTAAGTTTTCCTCAGGGTCTGGCACTAAAGAGAAATTAAATTCATTTGGAACTTCAATTTCTAAATGGCTTAAAAATTCAAGATAGTGATTTAGCTTTGAGACAGTGTCTGGAATGAACTTTATGTGGTCCGTGTTGAAAATAAAGTTAAGTTCTTTAGAATTTTTTCTGTGAAACCCCAACCGTTTATTAGAACCTGAGAAAAAAGAAGCCAGACCACTTTTAAGGTGTCTTTGAAGATCTAAAGTTAAATCAAATTTCTCATCCCGTGTTTCTTTTATAACTTTTAAAAAAGCGGTCATTCCATTAGATCTTTTAAAAAGAAATATCTTATCAATGAATTTATTTGAGCTGATAAGATCAAAGCATTTTGGCTCAATCATCCAGGCTAAAAAACATTTGGGATAGGCTGCCTTTATTGCGTGAGCAATAGGAAGTGCTCTAACTACATCCCCAATTGATCCCATTAACACGATCAATATGCGAGGATTATCCTGAGTAAGCTTCACTTATTGACCTCCGCAACCTTCTCTGCCACCCTGCGGATTATCTTTCCAAGCCAAATGTTGGCGTAATTCTAGGCTCATAATCTGATGAACATATTCTGGCAACCCGTGCTTTAAACATGCCCGTCTCCAACGGCATAGAAAGAAATCGCGAAGAGATCGAATAGAACCACTAAATTTTGATGCTTTATCAAAATCAATTAGATAAACCTTTCCATTTGATCCAACTAGGACATTACCAGGATGTAAATCAACATGAATTATTCTAGCTTTTATAAGCTTTATTACACATAAGGAAACTTGTGCTGTGATGCTACGAGCAAGTTGTTCGTCTCTAGTAGCTAATTCGGCCAGACTAACACTGTCCTGAATCTCTTCCGTAACAAGCCAAGCTGAGTAGATAAACCCTGACGTATGTACAAAACAGATCGGCTTTGGAATATTTATCCCTAAAGATGCAGCTTCGTGCAAAGCCCTAAATTCGATTTCAGATCGAGTAGTTCTAAAACTAAAATGGGAAAGAGCTATAATCCTGCCTAGCAATCCACCTCGCCGATACTCTTTTATTACTACTTGGCCAAAACTTGGTAGAAAAACTCTTCTAGCTAAGACTCGTCCCTCTAAACCCTTAGACCCCTTGGCTACTGGCTTATTAATGGCTTCAAGGATCAATGCTGCATCCTGAGCGGGAACCTCTGTAGTAGCACCGAATGTATAAATTCCATTTTTTGTTTTCTGTATGTTCATAACTACATCATCATCTAGAGATCATCTGATTAATGGCATCAGTAACCCGATCAGTAGGGATTCCGTTCATGCATAGTTCAGTACCAGTAGGACAGCTGTTACCACCATGTCTACTACAAGGTTTGCAAGGTAAATTTTCCTTCTCTATTACCTGTGCTTTATTCTGCCACGGTCCGAAACCAAAATCTGGTGAAGTTGCACAGAAAATTGTGACTGTCGGGATCTTAAAGGCAGAGGCGAGATGAAGATTCATACTGTCATTACATACCATTAGAGATGCGTTGGACACTATCCCCATAAGCTGAAATAGATCTGTTTTCCCACAGAGATTGTGTGCTTTTGTGCCAAATGCAACCTGATCAGCAATCTCTTTCTCACTACCAACCCCAACAACCACAACATCATGTTTAAAATCAGTCAGTAATTTCTGTACAATCTCTCTATATCCACTCGCATTCCATCTTTTTGTTGCCCAGGCACTACCAGGAGCAATTACAGCATATGGTGACTTAATCGAGAAAAGATCGAGAATTTCTTTAGATTCAGTCCCAGAAGGTCCGTATAATTTCAACTCCATTTCAGCAGTTGTAAATTCCTGAATATGTCCTATTAAGGAGAGGTTTCTTAATACATCATGCTCTTTAGGTGGTCGTTGAACACGATCAGTATAGAGAAAACTTAAATGAGCCTTACTAAAACCAACCCTTTTCGGAATCTGCGCTAAAAAAAGTAGTATTGAAGTGCGGTATGACTTATGAAGAGAGTAAACAATGTCGAATTTATGATCTTTAACCTCTTTTAATTTAGAAAAGAAACCTCTTAGACCTTTCTCACTTTTTTTCTTATCAAAAGTAATTACTCCTTTAATTCTACGATCTTTTCGAACGAGAGCCTGACCTAAAAGAGTTGTCATTAAGTAAATTTCTGCACCAGGATGTTTACTAAGTAAACCTCCTATCACCGGGGTTGAGAGGATTAAATCCCCTAAAAAACTAGTTTGAACTAACAAAATCTTCACAGTGGTATCTTCTCAATGCTTTTTTTACAATGTTTTTGAATTCCCAAGTTTATAGAGGAAATGATCTTCCTGATTTTAATAGATCTCTCATCCATTCGACCTGAGCTTTAATTCCCTCTTTGAGATCTATAGTTGGCCTAAAAGAGAGATCCTGTTTTGCCTTGGTAGTATCAGCACTTGTAATCTTAGCCTCACCAACTAATTTTTCAGAATAATTTAACTTTAGTTTCCCAACAAAGCTTTCAATTATTGATAGGACATCATTCACAGAAGCATTAGTACCTCCACCGATATTGTAACAATCCCCATTGTCTCCATGCTGGCTGGCTAGAATATTGGCTCTCACGATATCTTTAACGAAGGTAAAATCCCGCGACTGAGTGCCATCACCAAAAATGGGGATCTCCTCTCCAAGTAGAGCCATTTTACAAAATCTTGAGAAGGCCATGTCCGGCCGCTGCCTTGGTCCATAAACAGTAAAGTACCTTAGCGAAACAGTCGGCAACTTAAACTGTGTAGCGTATAGCGTCACCAAATGTTCGGCAGCTAATTTAGTAACTCCATATGGGCTAACTGGTTTTGGTAAAGCCAGCTCGGAAGTGGGAAAAGCTTCAGCATCCCCGTAAACTGAGGAGCTCGAGGCAAAGACCATTTTCTTAACTGTGCCAACTAACTTCATCCCTTCAAGGATCCGTTGTGTCACCAGAATATTATGATCGATATATGTTTTAAAATAATCACCCCAACTAGACCTTACTCCGGCTTGTCCAGCTTGATGAAAGATAACATCGATTCCTGATAGGAGTTTAGAAATATCAGTGGTAATTAAGTTGGCTTCAATGAATTCAAAGTTACTATTCTTTTTTGCTAAGATTAAGTTAGATTCCTTAATCTCTCTTGAATAGTAATCAAGGAAGCAATCCACCCCTCTAACGGCATGACCATCCTGAAGTAATTGATCGCATAAACTGGAGCCAATAAAACCTGCAGCTCCGGTAACTAAACAATTCATAAACTCCTTTACTCTGGAACAATCCCTTCTGGAATAACCTCTTGAGCCTCTGGGGCTTTAGGTGGGACCACCGTGTCTTGAGAGAAAAATATCAGCCAAAAACCATACGATATAAGTGCAAAAACTACAAGAAATCCTAATACGGCAAATAATCGATCTTTTAAACCTGGCCCCATTTCAGATTTGGCCATTGCCGTTGATGTAAATCTTCTCGTAGATGGTGGCAATCTTCCACCAGGTCGACCAGGAGATCCAAGCATCTTTTCCATTTTTTGAGGAGCCTGATCATCTACTCCAAGCTCAGGAATCTGACCAAAGGTACTCAAAGAGCTATGAGTTCTCTTTCTTACCTGTCCTCGATCATCAAAAGATAGATCGTCTCTAAAAGCTGCCCCCTTAGGAAGCTCAGTGGTTGGCTTATGAGCTAAAGTAGGATTAGAGTGTGCCTGCTCTCTTGGTTGAATCGAACTGGTTTCTTTAGAAGGTACTACACTGTCCGGTGAAGGATATCCACCTGAAGAAACATTTGGGCTAGGTTTATTTACAATCAAAGAAAAAGCCCCACAGACAATCTCATCTCTATCGTCTAACTTAATTGTACCAGCTACCTGTTTACCGTTAAGACTAACTAAGTAAGTTAAAGGCTCTCCATGTTTTAACTCCCAGACTGAGAGAAACACATCGCCATCTCGGGATTCGATCACTAAACGTGGAGCGTCTCCACTATAATCTGGAAGAGAAACCGTATCGGTACGGCCTCCCACTGAAAGAATCTGTCCTCCATGTAGTATTCTATACTCACCAACTCCATTACCAGCATCAAAGACCAGAACTGAGCCATTACCAGGACTCTGATCATCCCACGTCCTTACCCCAGCTTGATCTGTATACGAAACAACGATAAAGGTGTCGGCCAACTGGAGGCGATCTCCCGGCCTAACTACACAGACCTGTCCTTTTTTTATAACTTTACTGTTATGCCAGGATCCATTGGTGCTCCCAAGATCTTTGTAACACCAATTTTGACCCATAAGAAAAAAAACTCCGTGGGATCTAGATATGGATCCTCTCTCTAATTTCAAACCATGACCGGGATCTCTTCCGATAACAGTTTCACTAGATAGCACTACTCCTACAGATTTTCGGGATCCGTCTGGGGAGTGTTCTTCGAGCTTAAGACCTTTCATATTTCGTAAGTTTTAAATACACAGATGAAAAATAGGCTAAGATAACCTATCCAAATGCTTACATATAATAAAGTTCAGGGCAAGTAGGCAATAAGAGATTATTTACTTATATATCCGCTTAAGCTCATGTAAAAGTACAGCAACAGGTTCAAAAAGAGATTCAGGTATCTCCTGATCGATTTCAAATGAGGATAATGCTGATACAAGCTCTGGTTTTTCAACTACTGCAACATTATACCGTGAAGCAATGTTAATAATTTTCTGTGCAATTAGATCATCACCTTTTACCGAAAGCTTTGGAGCTTCCCCTAGTGCTGAATCATAGGTTAACCCAATAGCCCTCTTAGCATCTTTGGCTAAAATCGGAGGTTTCTTGGTCTTCATTGATACTCCTCTTCATCGCTTTGCTTCTTTATCTGCTTTTTGGTAGACGCTGTATTGTCGTAGTCGGTGCCAATATTAACATTATGACCAGTGTCATCTTTTATAATATCAATCTGCCTATCAAGCTTACTGCGCACTTTTGTACCAACCATTCCCTTAACAACTTCCCTTAGAGTCCAAACAGCAAGTGGCTTATCATAAACTTGAAGATTTCGTTGATCAGAGATGGCCCTCTTCCATCTCAAGGGATTAAAAGAGAGGAGTATCGCCTTTAGATTAGGAGCAAAACTCGAGGCACTTTCAATAAAATCCGCCATCTGATCAGTAGCACGGTCGGCATCTAAAATAATGATACGGGAAGAATTTTTATCATTGATAACCTGATAGAGGTTCTCCTCTGACTCTATTATGATAGGTTTTATTCCTAATGAATCAAGACCTGAATCGATTGTAATCTGTTGAATCGGATCGAGGGAATAAAAATAAACTTTTGGTAAAGTTTGACTGGCCAATTGAGTCGCACTAAATGCAGCAGGCAAATAGAGACTAAAAGTACTTCCCTCTCCAACAACACTCTGTACAGTAATCAATCCATCATGTTGTTTAAGAATGGAGTAAGCAGTAGAGAGGCCTAATCCAGAACCAGTTACACCAATCCCAGTCACTGCATCAACATTTTTAGTTGTATAAAATGGCTCAAAACAACGAGAACGTTGATCCTCATTCATTCCAACACCATTATCTTTTACCTCAATGCGGAGATAGTCTCCCGGGGCAAGTTCAGGATCAATTTCACCAGATCGAAGTCTGATCCGAGTACAGGAGATACTAACGCTAGCACTGCCTTGAGAGATCGCCTCTTTAGAATTAACCAGAAGGTTTGTAAGTACCTGCTGAATCTGCCCCTGATCCGCATAAATCTGAGAATCATCAGTGGTAATGTCCAAATGCAATTCAGTAGGTGAACCTAGAATAGTCTTATATAAATCTTGAGACTGTTCAATTAGCTGAGCAATAGAGAAATGGCTTTTCTCTCGTGTATCTACAGTTGAGAAACTTAGCAGTTGTCTGACTAGCATTGCACCTCTTGATGCCGCTCCTTTAATTACACTAACGGCATCACGGAGTAGAGATTTTTTATCCAATTGTAATTCTATCAAAGAAGCTTGGCCAAGAATTGCCTGAAGCATGTTATTAAAATTATGGGCAACTCCAGAAGCAAAGAGTCCAGCCATTCTCATCTTTTCTGCTTCAGCCAATTTTGATTGGAATCTATTAGCCATAAATACGACAGCAACCTCATTGGCCATGCTAGTTAAAAAAGACATTCTTCCAGGGGTAAAAAATCCAGCACCAACTGACGGCTCAATAACCAAAACTCCTACAAGTTGGCCAAGAGAAACTAATGGTACAACAGCAAAAGGCCCGGGATTTAACCGTTCAAATACACGCTCAAGCCCTGTACAGTGCTCTGTTTCTGAAGGTTGAATTATTAAAGGCTCTTTCTGTTTTAAAGCCTCGTTTAAGAGATCATTCTGATCAGCATTTAACTCAATCTGTAATTCAACGATCCGTCGTCTTACTCCAGGTCCAAAGCCAGCTTGTCCTACAATGTGTGTCCCCTGCTCGTTAATAACACCGAGCCACATCCTTTTGCAGGCTAACTCTTGATGTAAGATTTTAAAAGCATGATGAGAGATCTCTTTTGGTGACGCGTGTCGTGACAGCTCATGGCTTAACCTATAAAGTGCAGCAAAAAAGTCAGCCTGTTTTTTTTCATTAGCATAGAGCTCAGCTTGCCGTGTTGCTAAAGCTATCTGATTAGATGCTGCTCCAACTAATTCAAAATCAGCTTTATTAAAAGCACGTGTTTCTCTCCTAAAAACAACGATTGCTCCAAGTACTTTAGATCCAACAATTAAAGGAGAAACAATCGTGGCTTTTAGCCCCTCAGTCTTAGCAATCTTAACTACAGCACGAGGATCCTCTTGGATATTTTCAACCAATATCCCTTCACGGTTAGTGATAGCGAATCGCGCTAACGAAGGACCATTAATAAGTTTTTCCGCTTCGGTAACATAGGCATGACCAAGACCTTCTGCAGCAGAGAGCTCTAATGTATCTGTCTTTTCATCATAAAAGAAAACTAACCCAGCACTAGAGTTGGTAGCCTTAATAAGAGCTCTTAATCCTTTTAGTGCTACCATCGTAGGATCTAGATTCATCTGTAAAGCTCTAGCCACCTCATAAAGTGCCTCGATACGTTGCTGCTGTGAAATGACCTCCTCCTCAGCACTACGTACATCGGTAATATCAACAGTAATTCCTTCCCAACCAACTAACTCTCCAGTTGTGGCAAAAAGAGGAACACCTCGGCCAAACATTCGTCTAATAGATCCTGTCGACTGATGGATTATTCTAAACTCCTCGGCAAACTCTCTTGGTTGAGCAACAATACTTGCTATATAATCTTTCAACCGAGATAGTTCCTCGCGATGAACCAACCTCATCCATAATGATCCTCCGGCTCTTAAAAACCTATCAGAATCAATACCAAAAACTCTCGAGGAATTTCCGATAACCTCAGTCACAGAAAATGAAGCATTAGTTCGAAAAATTACAGTATTCCCCGTTTCAAGAAGTCTAAGATAACTTGATTTAAGTTGGGACAATCTCGTTTCATCAATTATTGCTACTGTGACAGGCACACCAATCACTAAAACCCCATCATTATGACGGGTAACATTAAATTGATAAGTGCGTTCTTCTACTTCTGTAATTAGAATTGAATTAAAGGAGGCCCTATTATCTATCTGAGCTAAAACTCGCAATACTGCACTTTGAAAGATCGGCTTTGATTCAGCTGTGACAAGGTACTCAAGCATTTTTTCAAACCTCTTTCCTAAAGGTTTAAAATCTGCTTTTTCTAAATATGAAGTTGACTCATCATTAACCGAACAGACAATACCCCTACTATCTATAAAGAAAGATAATCCTGGAAACGCACTTAAAAGCTCAGGTATCGATGAAAATTTTGCCGATCCATCATTTTGGTTTTGCAATTTAGAATTTAGAACTGCCTCTAAAGTTACTATAACCAGACGTATCTCTGACAGTTCCCCACTTTCCCATTCTCTTTTATTTTTGATTGAGTGAAGCTCAAAGAATCCTTGATAAGTGGCCGCGATAAACGGAAGAACAACCAAGGATTTAATCTGATTTTTTTTAAATATCTCTGCTGTAGCAGCTGGAATATTAGAATCAACACTATCTAAGACTAAAGGAGATCTAAATTCTTCACTTTCAATTAGTAATTTTCCTTTTTCCTGGCTTAAAGGGAGAAAGTACTGAGGATAAGAGGGTAATGCAGTCGCTGAAGATTTATATACTTCCTCATTAAATATAAGGGTAAGAGATACTCGATCAATCCCATATAGTTCTACTATTTTCTTTGTGGTGACTTCGATAATTTCAGAGACGCCCTTAACAGAACCAATTAGATTGATTAATTCTTTGATCCGCATTTCATTGATTACAAATGCCATCAAACGATTATCCTTCCCCTTTCGGGCCTTTTCTTTCCACTATAATTACCTTTGAGGATCTAACCCTACGTACCAAATCTTGATCTAGTATAGATCTATGTAATGCCTTTCTGTGCCCTTTCATCTCTGGACTTCCTTCATCCTCTTTTGACTCCCGTCTTACATCATCAAGTGACATTGATAGATCTCTAAAATATTTTCTTCGCTTAAGTCCATACTCGACAAAGCCTAAACAAATAATAACTGCAACACCACACTGAAGCGCTCTTCCCATCTCTTGACTCCAATGTGGGGCGTTGCTCCCATAAACCATTCCATCCATTGCAAACTGAGCTAACTCCTTAGATCGGAAGAACCAGAATGCTGCAACTAAGATTATAATTCTGGCAATTAACTCAACAACCTGTTTGAATCCACCAGCTAATCTTTGTATCCCCTCACCTGGGTTTACTCGTTTTGGATCAGGTAGCGCCAATGTAAAGTTGAAAAACCCTCCAACCTGGAAAGATTCAACACAGATAGAGACAATCAGGGCCGCCCCAAGGGAGGCAAGCAAGTAATCACATAGGACACCTGACCAGATCTCAAATGTGGTCATTGGCTGAAGAAATCCTTTAGTAAGTCCATATTCTAACAGCATTCTATTTCTTTCCCAACTAAATCTAGTAATAATTATTACTCCTATTATTGCGGCAAGTGCTGATAACCCCTTGGTAAGTAAGGGACTTTTAAGAATGTTCCCCTTATTTCGCTCATCTTTGAGCTTTTTAGTGGTGTGCTTAAACTGTTTCTGCTCAGACATCTGCCACCTCGAGCCTTAAAGTATATTCACCAAACTAAGGAGGGATGACTGACAAAGCTTAGAAAACGAGCTGAGACCTTCAATTTTTAAAAAGGAAATTATAATTAGAATTCCAAATAGACTCTTTATCTGAAAGGAATCACTCATCAGTGAAAGTTTAGGAACTGCTTGCCCTAAAAATCCAAACAATACCTCAATTGTAAAAAAGATTAGGGCTAGAGGAATAAAAAAAGAGAATATCGAGGACAATCCTAATATCAAGAGTTTTGAAAGATTCAAAGCTACACCAGCATCAAGTATTACATCAACACTAGGTATCTTATTAAAACTCAGGGCCAGAATCTCAACACCAACTGTTATAATATTACTTGCTAATAAGAGAGAAAAGATCCCGTATTGAAAAAGCAGCGAACTTGGCGTCGGTGAAGTATTAGTTGTGGGATCGTATATCTGTGAAATTGATTGTCCTCTACCAAGATCAAACAATGAACCGAACATATTCCCACAATGAACAAAGAAAAGGATCGGTAATCCTAAAGTAAACCCTAGGAGTGCTTCTAATGGTAAATAGTAAGTGGGAAATACGATAAGACTTTCAGTCCTAAGGGTCATTGCTAAGAGAACTGATAAAGCTACTCTTACTCCTAATTTTATTAGGGTAAAACCAAATGGAATTGCCAAAAGGAATCCAAAGATCCTAAAGCATGCTGCAGTATTTATAATTAGAGTTGTATCTCCATTCATCTACATCCTCCCTATTTCAGGAAAAGTACGGAGTGATTCAACAAAAAACATCATCAGCTCTCTACCGATCCAAGCTGCTCCAAAAAATATAGAGAGCCCAATTGTTAATAATTTAACAACGTAAGAGATAGTTTGTTCCTGAATCTGGGTTGCCGCTTGCAGGATACCAACGAGGAGTCCAGTAAACATACTTAGAATTAGAGGTGGAAATGAGATAATTACTGTTAAAAAAAGAGCTTCCCGTAAAAATATTTCAAACATAGGACATCACCAATCCCTTAGTAAGAAGCATCCAACCATCACAAACGATAAACAGCATAAGTTTTAACGGGAGCGTGATCATAGCTGGGCTCACCATAAACATCCCCATACCAACAAGGAGGTTTGAAACAATTAGGTCGATTACTAAAAATGGAAGAAGCAACACAAAACCCATTGAAAATGCCTCTTTTAGCTCAGTAATCATAAATGACGCTAAAAGGACGGTCATATCAGGTTCAAGAGGTTTATCTGATTCGACCGGTCCAAAAGGAACTTCAACTTGGGTACTAATCTTTTCACGAGCAATCTTTAGAGCGGTTAACGATTTAACCTCCTCTTTCCCGGCATGCTTTTTTATAAAATCTGACCATGGAGTAAGCGCAGTAGAGAGTACGGCTATATCTTTAACACCAGGGGCTGTATCAAAATTAACATTTTCTTTGGATATATTAGTTAGAGATTCCTTTAAAACTGGACCCATAACAAAAATAGTAACAACCAATGATAATGCCATTACGACCATGTTACTTGGCACTTGTTGCGTACCGAGCCCACTTCTAAGCATACCAAGGACAATACTAACTTTAAGGTACGATGTAGTAAGACCAATTAGGATCGGCACAAGGGATAATCCAAGTGCGAAAAAAACAAACCAGAAAGGGTGTGTCGTATTGCTAACTAACATCTCACACCTCCATTATTATGAATTACAAAATTTTTGACTGAGATCCCAGATTGCTTAAGTAGCGAGATGATATTTCTCTGTTCAGAAAGAAGTTTAGAATGTTGATATCTCCCTTCAGTTAAGATCTCAACTGAGACTACTTTTGAAGAGATTTCATAAATTGTAATTTGCGAAACTTCGCCTTTACTTGACTTAACCTCCATCGAAACTCCTTTTCCTTTAAGATCATCCCAAGAGGAGATTCGATTAATAATATCTGTAAAATTACTTATTGAACTAGATTGACCTGATCCTGCCAAAGAAGAGGATGAACTCTGATTTTCTCTATCCTGATTATTATTATTTCGTCTTTCTGGCTCACCTCCAATTTTAGAGCCAAATTCACGACCAAGTTGTGACAACTCTTCTTTTGTCGCATTAACATCCACTCCATGAAAGGTAGTATCGGGTACTCCGACATCCTCAATCCCCAATGTGAGAATCTCCTTAATGTTCTCTTCCCTTTCGATCTCTTTACTGAAGCCAATTTTAGATTTTTCTTTGGTGGTCTCTTTAATTAACTCAGAAGATTTTGAGGCTTCTCTAATTAAGAAAAGATCTGTTGCTTCTTGATGTCGCCCTCTTTCTAAAAATTCTATCTGACTTATCTTTTGCTCAGTACTTTTATCATTTAATAACCCTATGATTTTTTCTCTTTTTATAAGACCATCTATAATCTTTGTTTTCTCTTCAGCCGTTTTATGAATCTCTCCTTTTAGAGCAATCAGCAACGTGGCTCGGTCTTTAAGTGTTTGAAGAAATGATTTAATTTCCTCTAACCCCTCTCGCTTTCCCTTTTCACTCTCTTTGGCTTGAATAATTCTCTCTTTAACTGAATCTAAACCAGATTGTGCTTCAGTACGTCGGTGATTTAATCCCTTTAAAATCTCTTCAAATCTTTGAACTTGAGATTTGTCTCTTTCTCTCTCCTCTTCAAGGATTGATATTTTTCTCTCTATACGATCAACAGAGAAGCTCTCCATTAGTGTCCCTGTTCTAGTTTACGAATTGTTGAACTTAAACTCTCTCCAAGCTTTGAGGCCATTTCAACCTGTAATCCGAATTGGCCGGCTCGAATCTGATAAAATAAAAGCTCTCTAGCTGAAATATTTTTCCCTGAATGAATGGCGTATGAGAGTTTCACTAAGTCAGCATGGATATTGTCCTGTCCTCCACCTTGAGAAACACCTTTTAAAACTTCTGCAAAGTTCACCTTAGGGACAGGTGAAGTTTCAGAAACATTCTTTTGTCCAACATTTGCAATATGTTGAGCAACTGTACTTGCTACTTTTGCTTCCATAGGCTGCCTTTTATTTAATTATCTTTGCTTTTCCTTTCCCTTCTTTTTCCCTGCTTTTTCCATGCCTTTTCCCTTTCCACTTATTAATTCAGGGAGTTTTTTGAAAAGTTTCCTCTTATTTTCTTTTTATTTTCTCTTTCTGTAAAAAAGCTCACATATTGACCTAAAACCCTCTTTTATGTTCCCCTCTTAGGTATATGGAAACTAAAGCACATAGCTGGTTAGAAATCGGAGGAAAAGCGGATCCTAAGCTTGCCCAAAAACTCTCTGAATCAGTGAGAGAAAAGATCCAGCGGGGAGAATTCCTTGATAAGGATGTAAGGTATGTTTCCGATCTTTCAAGGCCGTTAATTAGTGAGACTTTAAATGTCAGCGATCAGCGACTTCAAAAATTAAGAACTCTTTGTCAATTATGGGACGTTGATATAAAGGGAACAAATATTACTTCCCATAGAAAGTACGTAGGGCCAATTATTGTTGCCTTTAAAAGAGCCCTTCTGCCGATCGTTAAAGTCCTTTTAAAAGATACGATAAATCAGCAAAGGGACTTCAATGCAGCCTCTATTTCGCTTTTAACTGATTTAGCTAACGAAATCGATCGAAAACGGTAAGAATTTGCCCTATTGTCCACTCTTGGTATCCCTCTTACAATATTAGGTAATTGTTAACATATCAGATGACTTTAAATGGAAAGAATTAAATTTCTTAAACATCGCGGTGGTTCATGGCACAAAGGATGTATAGCGAAAGTAATTTTGCTTGCCTCCTTATTTTTTATTCAAGGCTGCTCTTATTTGCAGCCAGAGGAGCCACTGTTCCAAGGTATCAGCAATAGAGGGATGATCCCTGTTAGCCCAACTAATGCATATGTAGGATCCAATCTTTTTTTAAGTCAGCAGATGGAGAATAGTCCTGAGCTTTATCATTTTATTGAATCGCGCGGGGCACCGCATGCTATTCGGGTAAATGAAAGACCTAACCGAAATCCTGAATTAATAATGTATTATCCAAGAGAAGATGCTCTTTACATTGCAGAACTATCCGCCTCTCGTTCTATGTACAATTGGATCGCCCGTGGGCCGCATAAGATTCCGCGGTATGAGTCAGCGACTCTGAGTCAACCTTCGTTTGATGTTAAGGGAGAACCGCTTCTTGCTTTGTTTGATCGAGAAATCAGATTTCCTCCTAAATATCCGCAAACTTCCTTAAAGACTGTCGCCATACCTAAATTACCGGAGATTAAACCACCACCAAAACCAGCACGTCATATTACTAGAGCTAAGCCTGCGCCAAAGAAAAGTGAGCCACCAAAAGCTCCAACTCAACCAGTCTATAAACCCCTTAATATGGACCAAATGGCCATCCAGATGTCACAGGGCTTTGCTGAGAGAGATAAAAATGGAGATCTCATACATACAGTCAAGTCGGACGCAGAAAAGATCGAAGATATAGCTAAGTGGTATACTGGTGATGTAAAGAATGGAGATACCCTCCTTAAAGCAACTGGGCTTGAAGGGATCAAAACTTTGACCAAAGGACTTAGGATTAGAGTTCCTTTTGCCCACGTCAAAAACACTAAACAGATGACTGAATAAAGATGACTGAATAATGAAAAAAATATTCCTGGTAGCTCTCTTAACTGTAACTACAGTTTCTAATCTATATTTTGTTGAAAAAGCCTTTACTGAAGAGGGATATAAACAATCTCAAGATGCAACAATTAAAACATTTGAGGAGCTACTAGCTTTAATAGAATCAGATCAACTAGCAGATACCGCGCAAAAAATATCTCTTTCAGATAAACAGCTTCATTATCTAAATGGTGTTTACCTCTTCTGTTCCCTTAAAAATGGAACCTGCCCAATGGTTCTGCGCGCAGTGCTTGAGCTTGATATTATTAATTCCCAACAAGATGGAGTTGAGGCTTGTCCAAACATGCTTAGGTTTTGGAAAGGCTGGGTTGATAATGGACTTGAGCAAAGAATTGACTACTCTTTAAATACCGGATTTTTGACTAAATATTTTGATTTTAAAAAAGATGTTAGGCCAAAATATCTAAAGTGTAGCTCTACTGTTAAAGAGCAGCTAAGTCCTAACACTGAATATTCTAAATTTATTAAAGAGAGATACGGAAAAGATACCGATCCGCATAAGAATATCAATACAGTAATCCAATACCTAAAGGCAATACGGGAACAGATTGATGATGTGTTCATCTCAACTGGTGCTTATAAGCGGGAATCTAAAGAGAGCGTTAAATAATATTGAGATGTCTGGTGCCCAGAGGGGGATTTGAACCCCCACAGGATTGCTCCCGCTAGCCCCTCAAGCTAGTGTGTCTACCGTTCCACCACCTGGGCAAGGCAATTATAATGGTTTACTACTGAGTCGGTGCGCTATCGGCTTTTGAATCTGTTACAGACGAATCTGCTACAGGAGCTGAAGCTTCTGGAGTTACCTCTTTAGCTGTATCTTCTTTGCTTGTATCTTCACCAGGGTGAACAGCAGTAGACATAACTGAATCAGTGAGAACATCTACTACCTTGCCACCACCAGTATGGACCCCTTCTGGATACATTTTTACCAAAAACAACGCAGTCAATATAAACGCTATTGCGGTCCCTGTTGTCACCTTTGTTAGAACTGTACTAGCTCCTGATGCTCCAAAAACAGTATTGCTACTACCACCAAAGGTAGCACCAGCATCTGCCCCCTTACCCTGTTGCAACAACACAACAATGATTAGAAGAACACAGACAGATATATGTACAATCATCAATAACTGAAACACGTTAGGCTCCTTTTGAAACCGAATGCGAAAGAGTACCTGCCTAATTAACTACTGTCAATTGGGGCTTCTGGGCTGATAATTCTTCAACTCTAGCTAAAACTCCATCAGTAAGGTCACTAAAAGTACTAGCTACTGGATGTCCATCAATAGTTACGATTGGCCGCGCCTCGTCCCCTCCCTCTCTAATAGTTGGATCTAATGGAATGGTTGCTAATAGCGGTAAGTTATATTTCTTAGCGAGACTAGCTCCACCGCCCGTACCAAAGATATCGTACCTCTTACCATCTGAAGCAAGAAAGCCTGACATATTTTCAACGATTCCTAAGATCGGAACATTTACCTTATTAAGCATCGTGATCGCCTTTCTAACATCGGCCAAAGCGACTTCCTGTGGAGTTGTGACAACTACCGCTCCTACTAACGGATAGTTCTGGGTTAATGATATCTGAGCATCTCCAGTGCCAGGAGGCATATCAATAATAAAATAATCTACATTTCCCCAGTTCACATCAGAGAACATCTGTTTCATCGCAGTATGAAACATCGGGCCGCGCCATATTATAGCTTCATCAGGATTCGGTAGGAAAAATCCGATTGAGATATACTTAAGACCAAATTTCTCAGGTGGAATAAGTCTCTGTTCATGATCAACCTGCACCTCTGCGTGACCGATAAGAGTTGGAATACTTGGGCCATAAAAATCACAATCAATAAGGGCGACCTTATATCCTTTCTGGACTAAAGAGATCGCTAAATTTACAGAGACGGTTGATTTACCAACCCCTCCCTTACCGGAAACTACTGCTACTATTTTGCTCATAAAGCTGCTCTGTTATAATGATATTTATAAATAAAATGACACCTGATTATCTAAGGGTTTAAACTTAATGTCAAATTAATGAGAAGTTAGCGCTATGGAATCAAATTGCCGTATAGTTCTTACAACTTTCCCAAAAGACAGTAACCCTGTGACCATAGCTGAAACTATTGTTAAGGAGAAACTGGCAGCGTGCGTACAGGTTTTACCCCAAATGACATCTGTGTACCTTTGGCAAGGAAAGATAAATAAAGATACTGAGTTTTTAGTTCTGTTTAAATCAATCGAATCAAAAGTCCCAGAGCTCATGGCCAGGATTAAAGAGCTTCATCCGTATGATACTCCACAAATTGTGGCGATTAGAGCTTCTGATATAGACAAAAGTTACCAAGCTTGGCTAACAGAAGCCCTAAGCTAACTCAATTACGGAAGATCTATATAGAATGCTTGAGCAGCGTTATCCCCAGTATCGTTTTTGAACTGAAGATCGATCTTTAATCGCTCCCCAGAATCAAGAGTATCAGTTGCTCCATTCTTAGCTAAGCAATCTGTAATATTGACTGTAAATGTAACTGTTTTGTTTCCATCACCATCATTCTCAGTTGCACTATCAAAGTCTGGTTGGGCATCAATCAAGGTATCTCCTGATGTTGTAAGATCTGCATCACTTTCAGAATATGAACTTACTGGACATCCGCCAGGTCCCTGAGATGCGGCTCCACCAGAAGATGGTCCATTTGGAATATCGATAACTATCTTTGAGTTTCCGATATCAATTAGATCTACTTCACCTGCTCCTTCAACACCTTTACGTTGAGGACGATATGCAGTGATCTTTAAGATCACATCACCACTACCACTATGAGGTGCCACAGTAAAAGGATCATTCATAGTTCCAGGGCCGTTATTGGCGACCGGATAGCTAGGGGTAAAAGTCGCAGTGGTTGCATCTCCCTCATTTAGCACCATCTCAGTCATTGCAGGTGTCGATGCAAAGGCAAAAGCTAAGCTTGTAACGTAAGTCTCTTCAACAATGCCATCAGAATCTGAGATCGTTTGAATAAGAACATTACCACTTCCAATCTCACTGGTACCCGCACCGGTTAATAATTGAAAATCCCCAGTACCTCCTTTAGTAATCTCACCAAAACCATCACTATCGGTATCAACATCATCAGGGAAACTTAAGGATGAATTACTAGATGGTTTTCCAGTACCACCAGAGGAGCAGTAGCCAAGAGTTCCACAATCAAGTTCAGCAGTTTTCCCTGAGCTGTTTTCAGTTAGAACCTGAATAGCCATCGATTGAGTATTTCTAACTACGGTATCAATTTCCTCATCAGTAAGTGTAGGGATAGCATTTTTATTAATTGTACTCTCAATTCCAACTTTTAAATTTGTAAATATTCGAAATCCATTTGTGCTGGCTGTAGTATCGGCATCATAGGGATTAAGTATTCCATCTCCATCAACATCGACATCAAGCTCATCGACTAGCCCATCGCCGTCCTCATCTCCGTCAGATTCCGCAGCCAAAGTTTTAAATGAGGATCCTGATCCTTGTGAACCCAATCCTAAAGAAGATGCATTTCCCTCAGGACTGCAATCTGCATTAACACTCACTTCTAAAGCTTTATCGACATACTTTTTAAGTAATTTTTTAAAATCAATTTTTGAAATTGATTTGATCCCTTTTACCATTACATAAGCATCAGTCTCATCGACCTGTACTGTTTTAAGTTTTAATTCTTGACTGCCAGAAACATTTTTCTTTAATACAGATAAACCAAAAACGCCTGATTCTTCGCATAGGTTTTTCTTAATCGCCTCGGCTACTGAATAAACTTTGTTATTTAGTTTGATCCCTACCAATACAGGCAAAACGGCGTTATCCTTTATCAAAAACACTCGAGCATCTTTACCATCAACTGTAAGGGTAAATTTATTATCTATACTTGTTGCAACTTGAGTTGTAGCAACCTCTCCTGAACTAACCACGGAGAAAGCCGAAGCTGTAGCAACTCCACTTGGAAGTTTTCCTTTTATATTGATTCCATAAACTGGAACCGAAGAAATAAGACCAAAAAACAGTATAACAATTGATGATGTTCGAATTAATCCTTTCATATGAACCTCTGTAATTTTTGATTATCAATGAGCCAGTATTTATGGCGTCACTATTGATAGACTTAACTCCAATGATTTATCTCGGAGTCAATGTTAGAATAATTTAGGGGGATGTCCCAAATTTAGTAATAATTCTTAGAATTAATTTCTCTATCTAGAATACGTTCACTTTTAATAATTCTTACTTCCACCGGTGGAAGTGATTACTTATCTCGAATTTTGATTATCTCTAGCACCACGATCATCAACGATGACGCCGCCGTTACTACCAAAGATATCCTTTACTGTTTCTTTATGCTGATCTTTCCATGGCTCTGGAGGTTGAGATACTGGGACCGGACCAGAGGTAGAAGTCACCTTTACTTTTTTTCCACCAACCACCATCTCTTGACCTGGGATTGTTGGAGGTAGCCGCTGGTCATTTTCAGTATTGTCAATCCTAGCTTCCGATAACTCTCTAGCGATATGCTCACTTCCTTCATCAGAGTTCGCTGTGTTTTGTAAAATACCATTAGTGATAACTGTGCTTAAAGCAATTACAGAAAACATGTAGGATAATCGAAAATTGTGTTTAATCATGAGTTCACTATAACAAAATAACTTAAATCTGTTAAGCATTTCTTAATTTGCCTTTACCGGGCAAACCTCGTAAATTTAGGAACGAAATGACAAACAATCTACCATCAGTCGCCGTTTTAATCTCTGGTCGAGGCTCTAATCTAAAAAGCCTTATTGAGGGGGCTAAGTGCTACCGTGTTACTGAGGTTATCTCAAATACAACTCAGGCAGCTGGACTTAAAATTGCAGAGGCTCATGGAATCAAAACTAGTGCATTTGATAGAGTTCACTTTGATACCCTCATTCAGCAAAAAAATGCGATCTATGAGGCAACTTTAAAAACTAATCCTGATTATATCTTGCTAGCTGGGTTTATGCAGATCGTTGAAGGAGAATTTGTCGATAAGGTTTACGGAAAATTAATAAATATTCACCCTTCTTTATTGCCAGCGTTCCCTGGTCTTCACCCTCACGAAAAGGCAATTAAGGCCGGAGCAAAAGAGCATGGCTGTACTGTGCATGTAGTAGATAGTGGTGTCGATACTGGTCCAATTATTGCCCAGATAAAAGTTGCAGTTGATCCAAAAGATACTGAGGATTCCCTGGCTGCAAAAGTTTTAGTAAAAGAGCACTCTCTTTATCCGTGGGTAATAAATAATTTAGCTCTAAAAAAAATTACAATTAATAATCGCACGATAAATTGCCGTTCAATAAATTATAGCAAAGATATTTTAGACGAGGCGACTTCGTTAGGGATAATCCTTAATAGCTAAAGAAGATATTATATGAATACTATTAAATCAGTTCAGTATGCTGGACATTCTGCTGTACTACTTCACTGTGATGATTACGTTATCGGCATAGATCCTTGGCTTGAAGGAAATCCATTTTGTCCAAAGGAATTAATAAATCCTGAACAACTTGACCTTATTGTACTAACTCATGGTCACTCGGATCATGCTGGAGATACTGTTAGATTAGCTCTTAAATACAAATCAAAGGTGGCAGCTACATTTGAGCTTGCCTCGATACTAGCTGGTGAGGGAGTGCCTGAATCTCAGTTAATTTTTATGAATAAGGGCGGCACTGTTTCAGTAGACGGCCTAACTATATCGCTAACTAATGCCTTTCATTCTAGCTCCTTTGATTCTCCAAAAAGAGGAACCCTTTATGCTGGAGAGCCGTGTGGTGTTGTAATTAGAGATGGCAAGAACTCAATCTATCATGCTGGCGATACATCTCTCTTTTTAGACATGGTTTTAATAAAAGAGAATTATCAACCGCAAATTGCATTTTTGCCGATCGGAGATTGTTTTACGATGAATCCTAAAGAGGCCGCAAAAGCGGCTGCAATTTTAGAAGTAAAGATTGCAATTCCGATTCACTTTGGAACGTTTCCTTTATTAACTGGAACGCCTAAAGAGTTTACATCTGAGTGTAAGGAGGTTAATGTTTTAGCAGAGGTACTGACTCCTGGGGGTGAACTTTTAATAAAATAGATCCGTGATAGGGATCAATTCACTGCCGAAAATATGTGTTATTAATAATCCACCACCACTGTTTACCTCTGCTTCTTACTTTCGCTTCTTTTACTTTCACTTTCACAGTGGCGGTGATAAAAGTCTAATCAAAGGCGGTGACCTTCTCTACCTTTCCCCAAAAGTCAGCTTATTAAACATCTGGTTGTGTGCTGAACAAAGGACTCGTAAATTATCCTTTGATGATCTTCCACCGATCCCAAATGGCTTTATATGATCAAAGTTTAGGTAATGTTTCTGAGTACAGCGAACTCCATCCTTAGATACATAAGAGCACTGAGAATTATCCCGAACTAGAACCTCTCTTTTAAGAGCAGCTGGAATATATCGTAAATTTTCATTATGGGATCTTACCTTTTGAGTTTTGCCTATAGTTAATGATTTATTAATTAATTCAGTAAAGATACTTTCTAACGATAAGTCAGAGCCTAGTTTATTAGAGAGTTTACTTTTAAGAGATTGAATCTTATTAAAGACATCTTTAGTGACTGAGAACTTTATCTCATAACGCGTCTCTGGATCTTTAACCGTTGGAACCTCTGATTCTATCGGGTCTAAAACCATCTCTTTAAAAAGCTCTAATGATTCACACTCTGGTTTAATCTTAGGAGCTACTATGATCTCCTTTATTACCTCTTTAGGTTTTGATACTGGGGCAACAATAGCCATAAGAGATTTCACCTCCATAGCTGATTTGCCAATAATATCCTCCACTCCTGCTTTTTGAGATTTAATAGCTTTAGATCCAGCTACAATTGAGCAGAGGGTAATATCTCCTTTAAGATAGCTGTCTATACATTTAGGGTGCTCTCTTAAAAATCTAGACGCAGTTATCCTCCTAAAAGCACTTCCCTCTGATAAATTTAGCTTTCTAGTACAGTAATCAAATAAGCTAGAGTATCCCTGCGTAAGATAAAGCCCTCTTTTATCAAACTCTCCTAAATGAATTAAAAACTTCAGAACTACTGATCGCTCCTTACTTTGTAAGATACCAATTCTCTCTGCTAATTCTGTATTTGATATCTCACTAATATTTTTATTGTTATTCATACTAATCATAAACTACCACCATAATTAATTTATCAATTACTTATAGCATGGTGTTTTTTGACGAACGATAAGCCATCACCATCATGAGAACTCAACAAAAGATCCAAAAACGAGGTGGCATTTTGTAATTAATTTTTATAGGTGATTTATGGTTCTTTAATTGACATTTAATCACAATTTGTAATCGCATAACGATAAACAAGAAAAATGATGTCAAGGTTTTTCTTGCCTATATCCATGATTTTTTATAAATATTCTTATGTTTTTTAGATCTCGTGAGTTGTAAAAATTCACCGCCACTATGGAAGTAATCAGTGAAAGTAGAGTTTTAGTAGTCTCTCTATTGGATCTAACTCTATTCAAACTTGCGTAATTCCTATTTTTTCAATAACTTAAACACCTTATGAAAAACACACACCCAGTTATCACTCTACTTGGATCGAACTCTGGAAATAATGCTGGCGACGCGGCTATTTTATCGAGTATTTTGGAAGTGCTTACCTCGCAGATGCCAAATGCTGAGTTCTTAGTACCTTCAACTAAGCCAAGTTTTACTAAGAATAATTACGGGTCAAAGTACAATGTTAAGGGTATAAACGTGATGCCCTGGACTGGAAGTATTAGACTTCTTGGTATCCCAGTAATTAATTGCTTTAGAAAAAGTGATGTGGCCCTAATTTGTGACGGTATAATCTTTGGTAAAAAACTTTTTAATCCCCTCTTTAATTTTCTAATTACACTCTTTTTTCTAATACCATTTGCAAAACTTTTTAACTGTAAATTAGTTTGCTACTGCACTGGAATTGGCCCGTTTAGAACTGAAGCAAGTAAATGGATGGCTAAAATTCTAATCAACAATTGCGATTTAGTTTTAATGCGAGAAAGAGATAGCTTAGCGCTCTGTAAAGAGATCGGTGTTACTAAAGAGGTAATTCTAACTGGAGACGCTGCTTTTATTAATAAAGTATCAAGCGATGCTCGTACTGAAGATGTAGCAAAGGCTATAGGGATTGAACTAAACGCTCCGTTATTTGGTATTAACGTTACTAATTATCTAGATCAGTGGTTAGCTAAAGATGAACGGGTATCAAGTAAGAAAGGGTACGAAAATATTGTCGTAGCAAGTGTCAATAATGCTAAAGCAAAGATCTCTGGTGGATTTACGCCGGTGCTTTTCTCTACACATCCGATGGATATCTCTTTTGCAAAACGGGTAGCCCTTAAAACTAATGGAAAGTTTATAAGTAATACAGAGTATCTAAGCCATGACTTAATGGGTATTATGAAGCGGTGCTCCCTATTTATTGGGATGCGTTTTCACTCTCTAGTTCTAGCATCCGCTGTAGAGGCTCCAATTATAGGACTTGTTTACGCTCCAAAAGTACGGAGCTATATGCGTCTTTTAGAGTGCACAGAATATAGTTTAGAATTAGCAGATCTGACGGAAGAGAAACTAACTAGCACCATCATAAAGGGATGGCAGAACCGAAAAGAGATTCAGCGTCAACAAAAGCTTGTCGTTGATGAGCTTAAAGAAGGGGCGCGCCGTGCAGCAGTTATTTTAACTGATAGATTTTTTACCCCGAAGTTTTCGGTAACAGAGATTCAAGCCTCTGCTTAACAAATCTGCTTAATAAATTTAGATACTACAACTCTTAGTGAGCAGAACAACTGCTTGAGTAAAGATCCCCTCTCCTCTACCTACAAACCCTAATCCTTCAGAGGTGGTGGCTTTAATACCACACTGATCAGGTGAAATCTTAAGCACTGATGAGATCTTGTTTTTCATTTCAGAGATATAAGGAGCAATTTTGGGACGCTCAAGCAATATGGAACAATCAATATTTTCAATACTCCAACCATCTTTTTCTATAAGCTCCCAGGTGTCACTTAAAAGGGTTAGGCTATTAGCATCTTTCCATTTATGATCATTATCTGGAAATAAACATCCGATATCACCCTTATTGGCAGCACCTAAAAGCGCATCAATAATTGCATGTAGTAACGCATCAGCATCAGAATGACCGATAAGCCCTTTTTCGTAAGGAATACTTACCCCACCTAAAATTAAAGGTCGGTTAATAACAAACTCATGAATATCTGATCCTAAACCAATTCTAATCATCGACACCTTCTTTACTACACCCACATTACCACACCCAAACTATCCTAACCGGCGATGGTCAACGTGAAGTTCCCCGGCCATCTCTACAAATCCATATTCTCTGAGGTTTTGCATAATAATTGTAACGGCGATAAATCTTGGAACGTATTGCGCCGTTTGTTTTGTCAAATATCCTTTTCTAGATAGAGTCCAATAATCCCTGGTTCCTCCTTTTTTGATCGCACGGGAGACTGCGCCCGCACCTGCGTTATAAGCTGCTAAGGCAAGATACCAATCATCAAAATCTTCATAAAGATCCCTTAAGTGCCTTACTGCTGCCCAGGTTGAGCGAACTGGATCCTTTCTTTCATCTCTAAAAAAATTAATATTTAGGCCATAGTGCCGTCCTGTTGCTTTCATAAACTGCCAGATACCAGCAGCACCACTTGGACTTACAGCTTTAGGCTCATATGCACTCTCGATAACAGCAACATTTAAAAGCTCAAGCGGCATCCCCTCTCTTTCAAATAACTCTACCAGCTCATCAAAAAGGTTGGCTCTGTTATTGTAAGATTTAACGATATATTTTCTATGCTGCTCAGTGAAATGTTTTATCTCTCTTGTTACTTCTGGAGTGACAATTAATAGAGGAGTCGGATATCGTAATTTTGGTTGAATATGCTTTGAGGAAACAACTTTCTCCTCTTTCGCTATCGGTTTCTCTACCGGAACCTGCTTCCAATTAAGGCTAGCCTTGGAGGCTGACATAGGGGTTGACGTGGGCATTGAAGCATCAACCAGCAAATGCTTACTTGCAGCATCATGTCGGGATCCAATCTCTATTGGTGCACAGCCACATAAACAGCCACATAACACAGGAAGTGCGACCATTGGTACGATTAAAAAAGATATTCGCATATATCAATAAATATATAAGCTATCAGGAAGTCTTAACTATGCCTTGACCCAATATGGTCTTAGGTAGCTAAATCCCTATTGCACCAATTTGTCTAATAGCCTAGCCTTTAGTTAAACTTACTTAAAGTAAGATGGCTACTTGAATCAACTGCTCGGTAGTTGCATGAGCATAATAGTAGCTTTGCGATGTAAGGCAAGAGCAAGCGTAAACATTGAGTCTGTAAGTCGTATATAAGACACTGCATCGTGGTAAAAAGTGTCGTGGTAAAAACACGTACGAATATTTGAGTTTGCCTAGTCGGTAATGCTTTAAGGAATATATATTATGAAAAAATCAGTATTACTTTTCTTACTCACCTCTTCTTTTACCTTAGTGCTTTTCACAGGTTGTGGATTCTCTAAGATTTATTCTGATAGCGCTGGTACTCTCAGTTCAATAACTAACGATCAAGACAGCGCAGAACTAGACAGCACAGAAAATGACGATTCTTTCCGTTCTAATTCTAATAATAAACAGGAATGGGTAAATTCAGGATCGCTCTCGGTGATTCGACCAACTCCAGCTATTAACTCATATGCCAACTCAAGTAGTACCCACAACATGCTCGCATTTATGCCAGTAAGAGATCCTCTCAATGAGGTGGCAGTTAACACATCTTCATATGCATTAATAATTGATAGAGCTAAAAGAAGTGCCTCTTTCTATAAAGGAACAGAGGAGCTATTAACTTTTGCAACAGAAATTTCACCTGCACTTAAAGCAGGAAAATTCACAGTTGTTTTAAAACAGGAAGATCCGCTCTGGTATGCTCCACCTGTCTACTTTTATGCTAGAAATCTTGCAGTTCCTGCAAATGGTACAATTGAGAGGTTTCGTAGAGGTGCTCTTGGGGATCGAGCAATCTTTATATCACCTGAGATAGCGATACATTCTAGCCCTGTATCAGAGGACAGTATTAATGGGGTG
The DNA here is from genome assembly GCA_964523015.1 of uncultured Bdellovibrionales bacterium. Classification (GTDB taxonomy): domain Bacteria; phylum Bdellovibrionota_C; class UBA2361; order UBA2361; family J135; genus JAWXBT01. The sequence continues at coordinate 55,923 of CAZFXN010000007.1, forward strand.
AGATTAAGTCCTCATGATATGATGAGTATATACGACAACTTACCTATCAATGCTGCGGTAATTATTCGGTAGCAATCGACTTGTATCACGGCAGGATAACTTATCTTAATAACAACCTTCAGGAAGCTAAAGCTGTGTAGTATTGATTGAAATTTGATCGTATCTCTTTTTTTGTGCAAGATACGATTTGTGTTTTAATCTGTGCTGGCTTTAGGTTGATAAGTTTTGCTTCTTTTTAGCTATGCCCTTGTTTAAGTCGGATAGCTTAAAGCAAAGCAGTTTCTAAACTTTACGATAATACAATCTGGTAATGGGTATGAAGTTTGAATCTTTAAGCGGTGGTGTCGTTAAACGCAAAGAAAAGAGAGTTGTAGGACTCTTTATTGATGGCACTGGACTTGATAGAGCCACTCGCCGACTCAAACGTAAAGTAGACCTAGGTCGCCTTGTTCGTGGCGTTACCTCTGGAAGTACACCTGTAGTTGCCCGTTACTATACCCTAATCCCCTACGAGGATGATTCAAGACAGAGAGCTTTCCTTGATGCCGTCTATAAGGCTGGCCTGACTGTTATCGTTAAACGCCTCCCTCCTAAAGGGATAACTCGACAGGTCAGTGTTGATATGGAGATGGCTGCAGATATCGTTGCCTTTGCTCTAGGTCATACAAATTTTAGCTCCTTAGGTGCATATGATCCTAAGGACTATGTGGCAACTGGAAGCGCTTTACCAACCGCAATGCCATTTTTAGATGGCTCAAGTGAAAACAACCTAACAATCTCAACACAGAGAAAGATAACTGCCCCTAAGTTACGAATATCAGAGGAAGATACAGTTCAACGAATCATTACCGTCGTTTGCCCTAGCCGCGAGCTCTCCTATCCTATCTCACTTACAAAAGAATTAGGGGTAGATACTGCTACAGCTGATTTTGGTAAGTTTAATAATGGGGATATCTTAAAATCTGCAGCCAAATGGATAGACTTATCGGATTCTGAAACAATTTGGCGTGAATAATCACGTAAAGAATAATCAGGTAAAGTAGTACCACTGATTTTTTCATTTCCATTGCCTTAAGAGTCGGTTAATTGTTATATCAGAGGCAATGAATAGTCGTGGCAACTTCAAAATCAAAGCTCTAAATTCTACTGATTCACAATCTAATGGGATGCGAACTCCTCCACATTCTCAAGAAGCCGAGGAAGCTGTTTTAGGTGGCATCCTACTCGATAACGAAGCGATTAATTCTGCACTTGAGGTTATTCAAGCCCAAGACTTTTATAGAGCGGCTCATAAAAATATCTATCAGGCCATGATCCAGCTTACCGATCGTCGTGAGCCAATTGATATGATCACCCTTAGTAATGAATTAAGGGGAATGCAGGCTCTTGATGAAATTGGTGGTATCGAATATCTCTCAAAGCTTAACTCGGCATCGCCTAGCTCAGCTAACGTGCCGTTCTATGCTCGAATCGTAAAAGAGGCAGGATTAAGACGAAGATTAATCCATGAAGCATCAGAAATTATCAGCGCTTCCTATTCAGATGAGAATGATATTGATCAGTATCTGGATTCAGTTGAACAAAAAATCTTAAGTGTCTCTGATTATAGGATCTCCCCCTCTTTTCATAAAGTTGGAGATGTTGTTAAGGACTCCGTTAAGCACATCGAAAAGCTCTACGATCAAAAAGAGTTAGTTACCGGCGTAAGTTCTGGATTTAAGGACTTAGATAAAATTACCGCCGGATTTCAGCCTTCTGATCTTATTATTATTGCCGCAAGGCCCTCTATGGGTAAAACCTCCTTAGCTCTCGGTATTACCCAATACGTTGGTGCTCACCTTAATAAACCAGCGGCAATATTTTCACTTGAAATGAGTAAAGAGCAGTTGGTCCTTCGTATGCTATGTTGCGAAGCACGAGTTGATGGATCAAGGGTTAGAACCGGACATCTAAGAGAGAATGATTTTCCAAATATCGTAACAGCAGCAAGTAGGATCGCCGAAGCTCCTATCTTTATAGATGATAGTCCAGCACTTTCAATTACTGAGATGAGAGCTAAGTGTAGACGCCTTCATCGAGAAACTCCGCTCTCTTTAATTGTGGTAGACTATCTACAGTTAATGAGAAGCCCAGCTTATAGCTCAATCAGCCGTGAGCAAGAAATTAGTGATATCAGTCGATCTCTTAAAGCCCTGGCAAAGGAATTAAATGTGCCTGTCATAGCACTCTCTCAGCTTAACCGCTCTGTAGAATCACGAACTGATAAGCGACCGATGATGTCTGACTTAAGAGAATCAGGTGCTATTGAACAGGATGCTGACGTTATCTGTTTTATCTACCGAGATGATATCTACAATAAAGAGAGTGAAGATAAAGGGATCGCCGAAATTATCGTTGCCAAACAACGTAATGGACCGACTGGCTTTATTCGATTGGCGTTCTCCTCAGAGAGCACAAGATTTGACGATCTGGTCATTAGAGATGACACCCCATTTGTAGCAGAAGAGAATAGTAGTTTTGAATTTCCTGATACATTAGCGGGGGCTGGAGAGGATATCCTTTGATCCAGGATCCTGCAGAATCTAAGAAGCTACCAAGCAACCTGCCTAGTCATCAAAAAACTTTCAGATCTAGATCGGTAGTAATTGTATTTGCTATCTTACTTTTGTCTATCTCCTACTATCTCTTTAAATTGCCACTAAAGTACGCTCCAATTGCTTTTTATGATGATGGAGAGATTCTATATCATGCGTTTAATATTCATAAAGGTGGGATCCCCTATCTAGATGATATTAGCCATCACTTTCTAGGATACGTCTTTCCAATTTATTTATGGGGAAATATTTTTGATTTTACTCCCTATCTTGTTAGGCAATTTGCTCTCTTTAATCAAGTCCTTGTAGGGCTCGGATTAATTTTTATCCTAAGGCAATTTGTTAGCTCTGGCTGGGCGATAATTTCTGCACTCCTATATATCTCTGCACGAGAGCCTTTCGTTACAGGATTTCCCATTCAGTACGAAATAAATGTTTTATTTGTATTCATTCTATTCTTTGCTATAAAATTTATTAAGGAACCGCGGTCGTCAAATCTAATTATAAGTTATCTTTTATCTGGCATTGCTTTTACATTTGATCAACGGGCTCTTCTTTTAACTTTTATCCCGTTATTTACCTCTGTTTATGAATATAGAAGGAGAAAAAAATTAGAATCTCCTTTTCTCTCTATTTTTCTCTCATTTCTTGCTTGGATATCGATGCCCTTACTGTCACTTTTATATCTATGGAGGAATGGTGCTCTGTACTCTTTTTATGAACAGACAATTTTATACCCATCTCAATTTAGAATAAAAAGTTATTCCCTACTTGAAATACTTATTCAGGGCATTGATCTCCATAAATATCTATTTATTACTACCTTTGAGTTTACTTGGCTTGCTATCATTGGATATATCGTCGTGCTACTCGATAAAAAAATCCGAGAAAGGATCCCTCAATATCTTAGAGTTATTCTTTTAATACTACCGATCCCACTTTTTTTAATAGCTGCAGCAGGTACTAGAGATTATGATTACTACACAATCGTATGGTTTCCATATCTAGCAATCCTAACTGGTCTCCTCACCCTATACATTGAAAGAACTTCTAGAGTAATGAAACTCTCCTTTCTGATTATTTTTCTCATAGCCCTTGTTCCCCCCTATTTTAAAAGCCTTTATCTTTTAAAGGAGGCACAATTTAGTAACCCTTCATCTGATGGATCTATTGAAACTGCTGAGTACTTAAATGAAAACCTGACCCCACAGGATACTGTTTTTATTTGGGGATACCGATTGGATCTCTTAACTCGAATTGATCGATTAAGTTACCTACCTTTTACAAACCAGATAATGATTCATCCTGATAGAAAGATTACTGGACCTGACAGAGATCTGCATATTTATAAGCCGTATGAGGAGTTCTTTATAAACTCTCTCTCTAAAGATCCGCCTAATTATCTTATAAATTTTAATAGAAAAGAGTATGACAACTTATCATCTCGTTCATCTGAAGTTGTAAAGAATCTGATTTTACAAAACTATGATTTAAAGTTTGAGATTCAAAGAAAGGATATCTTTGGTGGAGAGCCTAGTTTTCAGGTTTATAAATTACGTAGCAAATTGCAGTGGGGTAAAGAGTGATTAATTTTCAAGTAGTGTTTTTAACTATTTTCGAAAGCCAGAAATTTTTCGGCTGCCACCAAAGAGATTTTTTCGTGGCCCTAAAAGTCGTCGTGAATTTGAAATACCACTAGATCGATTAAGAGTTTGTCGGATACTTCTAGACCTTACTCCGTAAATTTTTTGATTTTTTAAATTCTTGGTTCTTACACCTGATAACTTTCCAAGGTTATTACCTCGATATGACCCACCAAAGAGCTTCTGCATAACCCATTGTATCCCTGAGGGTCTGGTAGAGGTACGATTATAGCCGCGAGATTCTGCATTTAACCCGTTGGGTAGTACAGTCATGACAAGGAAAAAAGTAATAATTACGGGCCATTTATTTAGAAATTGCATACCCGGTATTTTAACAGAGAGGCACTGTCTAATCAAACAGGGAACAAAAAGGGAGCAGAATCTACTTTAAAACTGAGAAAAGATTACTAAAATTATCGGTCCAAAGTGGAAATATTGCCATGATCGATTCTGAATCGAGCTTAGTTGCTTCACTGCTATCTAGGACATTACTTAGAACTTTTTTGTTTTTGGTCAAGAGAAGATACGAAGCAGCGTATCCACCTAATAGGTTCCGGTTCTCTATCTTTACAGCAGAAAGGCCAAACTCAGCCCCTAGCCTTGTAAGGACATTTGATAGATCAATATAATGATTTGAAATATGAAATAGGAAAACACCACCCTCCTTTACATGCTTTATATATATCTTAAGTGCCTCTTTAGTAACTAGATGTAGAGGAATGGAATAACCAGAGAATGCATCAATAAAAAGCAGATCAAACTCATTAGAGGCCTGTTCCTCTAATACTAACCTTCCATCTCCTAAAAAGATCTCGTGTTTTGATTTTGAATTCTTAAGAAAAGTGAACTCTTGTTTCGCCAAATCAACTACGGCAGGGTTAATTTCATAGAAATAAAACGTATCAGAGGTATCTCCATAACTAGCTACTGTACCTATCCCTAAACCTATGACACCTATCTTTAACCCAGCTGCCTGATTCAAACTGGCATTTTTTAACGCAGAGTATGAAAGATCGAAACCGCTCCCTTTTGAGATATAAATTGTTGGAGTATTTTCCTTTATTGGATCTAAATATTGAAATCCATGGTCGATCCCTCTATGAAAAAGGTGCCTGGTTTGCCCAATCCCTTTTTGTTCACCCACTCCTTTTTCAACAACATGAACGATCCCATAAAAATTTCTTATGCTAATTTTGCTGTCCTTAAGTTCACTGGTTTTTACTGAGCTATAAAGTGCAAGGGAAGATATAGCTAAAAGAACTCCTGTTGATAGTAATGGACGTTTCTTGCCAGCTATATACCAATCATCTGTACGAAGTCGGATTACAAAAATGAGTATTAAAATCCCCTGAATTGATAAAGGAAACTCAGTATACGAAGAAAAGAGGTGCGGTGCGACTAAGGCAACAAAGACTCCCCCTATAGCACCACCAATGGCTGAACAGAGATAAAACTGTGTAAGATTTTCTGGCGCTGGCCTAGCCTCGTATAGCTCTCCATGACAAAGCATACAGCCACAAAATAGTAGACCAAAATAAAGAGCGACTACGCCTACGATATTAAGATCGAATTGTCCGATCTTAAACATAAGGAGGGTAATAATTGATATGGCAAAGAGAAAGAGAAATGTTTGTCGATGATAAAGCCTCTTACCAGAAAAACAAAAAACAAAGGTTAGTAAATAGATACTTAGTGGAATAACCCATAAAAATGGGAAAACAGCGATATCCTGACAAGCTTGATTTGTTATTGCCAAAAGTAAGCATGATGGAAAAGCTGCTAACAGGATCCAGCTAAAATAATCTCCTAAAGGCATCGCCTTTGATAGTGAATTCGCATTTTTAATTGATGGTGGAATTCTGAGTAAACTAACTGACAAAAAGATAGAAAGGATCGCGAAACCAACGTAACAGAAACTCCAGATATGGGATTGAGTGGTAAGATCGAAGTTAGGCTCAACCAAAAACGGATAACTTAGCAGTGCTAAAAATGAAGCTAAGTTTGATAAAGCATAGAGAAAGTATGGATCTCTGTTGCTTTTTAAGCTGTACCACTTTTGTAGTAATGGAGCAGTGCTGGCCAATAAAAAATACGGCGCGCCTATAGAGACTAAAAGCAGAGTAAGAATATAAAAGGTAGGATCTTCATGACCTAAAACTTTACTACCATAACTTGGTGCGATCGGTAAAAAAAATAGTGAGACTATTATTAAGCCTATGTGAAGAAAAAGAGGACCTTTTGAGATAGAATTTCTACCTGTGCCATAAATATACCGAGAGTGAATATAGTGAGAGTACCCATATCCTACTAATAAGATCGTTTGAAAAAACAACATGCAAACAGTCCAGACAGATGCAGTTCCTCCAAACCATGGAAGTATAAATTTACTAATCAGTGGTTGAACTTGAAATAAGAGAAATGAGCTTAGGAAAACTGTACAGGAATAAAGCAGCATACCATGCAAATTAAGATATAAAACTTGAGACAAGCTACCTTAATATTGATTAAGAGATCTGACTAGGATGTCTTTTGTTTGATTTTAATTGACTAAGATAAGTGGCATCTCTACTTGCTTTGAACCGAGAGAGCTCAGAGTCATATTGAGATATAAAAATTTCTGCAACACCTTTTCTGACAAAAACATCCCTTAGCCTCTCAAAAACGACGATATTATCTTCAAGTGAACCACTAGACCAACCTTTTATTTCACCTCCCTGTGTCCAGAGCCACTTATTTCCAGCAGCTATAGTAGAGATCTTTGTAGCGCAACAGAGCGTTGCTAGGTCGACATCTCCATTCTCTACATGTGAAAGGATAGATAGTTTGCGATCGAGCCAATTGCCTGGCAGATCCGTTTTTATAGGCTCGGTGACGCCTTCAACTAATCTTAATACTCGATCCCCAAAAGCATTAAAAAGAATATCTCTAATATGATTAGTTTCAACTTTAACGTAACGCTCTAATGAATCATGAAGAAAACCAGCAATTATTAAATCTCTACTGGCTCTGCCTAATGCGAGAATTGTTCCAACCTCAGCAGCATGCGAAGTTAATGGTAATTTTTCGAGTGGTCCCCAGCCTCTGTCAACATTAGCAAAAAGCCAAGCAGCAAACCTAAATGAATTGCGAATTGTTACAACATCCTCTGCAGTTAAATGATTTGATCCATATATATTATTATCAACAGGCAAAGAGAGATCTGTTTCAAGAGTGAATTGATCTCTAATCATCGGTGGAACCCCACACTGGATATACTTTTCAGATAAGTCGCGAACCTCTAGAGGATTTAGGGTTACAAACCCAGCACCCAAAGAGGCTACTGTTACTGCACAATGTATCGTGGCGGCCGCATTGACTTCTTGACATTCACTTAATTGGGAAACGTCTCGAGTACTTGTAATCAAAAATTCTTTGGATTTTCTGCACAAATTAAAAGTATCACTACCCATCTTCCTCTCAATATCAAAGGCAATCTGATTATTTGCATCAAACTGCGCTTGATGTAGCAATCCCGCATTCACTACCTCCGAGGTCTGTCCAGCAAGAGCAAGTAATAATCCAACTTCAGCCGCATGACATGACAACTTAAGAGACCTATTTGGACCCCAAGTTTGAGCATCGCCCATCAGTAACTTCGTACTTAGTTTAAGTCCATTTCGAACTGATTGAACTTCATCCAGATCATAATGAGGAGTTTGAGTACTCTTCAGATTAGAGAAATCTTCATGCCTTTCCTGAACATCAACATCACGGAGGGTAGGATCAGAAATCCTTACCGCGCTCCATCCATTTTGAAACTCTGTCACATCCAAAGCAAGAAACTCCGTAATTACTAACAGGCAAGACAGATCTACCAATTAGAGATATTAGCAATAATTAGATAACGGTGATCTATCTGAAAAGAGCAGTCAAAACAACTTGCATTGAGACTAAATAATATCATTACTTTAAAGGTTAAGTAAGTGGGTAAGTACTGAGCATAGGTGATATACATACGTTATGAGAGATCAGAGAGGAGAGCATCTATCACTCTAAAGGCATTCTTATAGATAACTCCAGGAAAATGACTCTCTCTATGACCAGCGACATTTAAAGCAGATATTTTATTAACATTCATCCAATCTAAAAACTTACTCTTGTTTGTCTCTTCATCAAGTTTCATAAAAAAAACAGGTTTTTCGTACTTATTAGCCATCTCCGCAGTTAATAAAGTACCACCCTCTAATTCTCCAATATACAGAATTAGGGTACCGTCAGAATCCCTTACGTTCCATTCTGTCCTCTCGCCATAGACTTCTGTAGGAGTTTCTTTAAGAGGATATTTTTCATTAATAACTCCATCCTCTGCGAGTCGTCCCCTAGGGCACCATCCAGAACAGGGAATCCCAAGTTTGATTGCTACATCAAATGCAGCGCGATCAACTCCTGTCTGTCCACCTGATATAATCTTAAGAGCTCTTCCGTTCATTGTTCTTCATATATAATCTTACACCTTAAAGATCCAGAGATGATGATTCTAGAAAAAGAGTCACTTACGCATAAACCTTCTATACCAAAGTAACGCTACCATGATGCCCCAAAGCTCAAATCCGTAGTTCCTCTTTCTTGATTGATGCTGAGACCAGAGTGATTGTAGGGTAGTCTGATTGTAAAGACCTGATTCTTTAACAAGTTGAGATGAAAAGAGGTCTCCTGCAAAATCCTTTAATCTAGTTCTAAACCAGAGATGCACCGGAATACTAAACCCTCTTTTTTTAGAGTCGACAAATGACGATCCTACTTGATGGGCTAAAATCTCTTTTAAGATTTTCTTATTCTTAATTAGTTCTGGATTAGTCATCATTATATTTCTTGAGTACGATGCAATATGAGGATCTAAAAAGATCGGTCTTACCTCAAGTCCATGAGCCATACTCATCCGATCGGTCTTATTTAAAATATCATTAGTCAGATAACTCTGCTGATCTGCCATCATTAAATCCCCTCGAGTTAACTTCGCTGAGTTTGATAGAAGAGTCTCCGCCATTAAATTAAATGTTTTTCTCCCTACTGTCTCTCTCCCTGCCGCATCTAAAACGAGCGGTCCTAAAAGTTTCTGTTTTTCATTCTCTTGAAACATTCCATTCCAGGCAAAATGAGCTGCCCGAGGTGTCAGGTTTAGATTTCTTAAAAATCGCTCTGTCTTTTCCTGAAAAGAAACTTTTTGATTAGAAGCTTTCAAAAAATATAGGGCATTGCTTAACTTTGGTAAAATCCGACAAAGCCACCTCGGCATTTGATCTGCGAATAGTGTTGCATCGTAGGTTAGATATCCTCCAAAAAGCTCATCCCCTCCATCTCCTGATAGAACTACTTTGACTTTCTTTGAGGTTGCTTCACTTAAAAGGTAAACCGGCAAAGCTGAAGAATCCGCCAGTGGCTCATCGCCATGATAAACAAGTTTTTCTATAAAACTAGGTAGATCAAGCCCGGCAAGATCAATATCTATAATTTCATGCTTGATTCCTAATTTTTGTGCCAACCTTTTGCTCCCTGGCACTTCGCTAAAAGAACTCTCCAAAAAATTTGCAGTAAATGCAGTTAGATTTTGAGTTGCCTTCATCGCTGAGATCGCAGTCAATGCAGAATCAACCCCACTTGAGAGAAACACTCCAATTGGGACATCACTTCTAAGTCTTATCTTTGTTGAGGAATCGATAAGATCTATTAAATCTTTGGATGGATTTAATGGGGCTCCATTATATGAATCTGCAAATTCAATTCTTCCCACATTTTTAGAATTTTGATTAATTTCTAAATATGAAGCTGGTGGTAATTTCGTAATTCCTTTAATTAGAGTCTCTTCAAAAGGAAGATAGTTTAGCGAAGTATAATCCGAAAATGAATCCGCCGAGATAACCAGATCGGCGTTACGAAATCTAGCTAGAGCTACAAGTGCTTTTAATTCTGAGGCAAACAGAAAATCTTTACCTAATTGATAGGTATATAGAGGTTTCTCTCCAAAATAATCCCTAGCTAGATAAACTTTAGATTCCTGTTTATCATAAATTGCAAAGGCAAACTGACCATTTAAACGACGAAAAGAATCTACACCCCATTTACGAAACGCTTCTAAAATAACTTCCGTATCACTGTTAGTTAAAAACTTATGGCCACTTTTGTGTAATTCATCTTTAAGCTCTAGATAGTTATAAATTTCACCATTAAATGTGATCAAAAACCGACCATCATGGCTCCACATCGGCTGCTTGCCAGTCTTAAGATCGATAATGCTTAACCGCTTATGGCCAAATCCGATGGGTCCTACACACTCGACACCCTCTCCATCTGGACCACGATGAGCAAGCGTAGAGATCATTAGATTGATATCATTTCTATCAGGGGTTTTATCAAATGAGAGAATGCCTGCGATGCCACACATTTTCTAGCCACACTCTTTAGCTACACTATTTAGACACACTTTTTAGACACACTTTTAGCCATGAATTTTAGCCATGAATTTTTCTTATTGAGTATATCTGAGTACCACTAGTATGGTGATAAATCCTACTTAGAATCTCTGCCAGTATACCAACTACCAAAAACTGAAACCCTACGGTCATTAAAAAAACCGAGAAGAGAAGTAAAGCACTGTGATCTTTTACCGCCTCAATGGTCCCAATAGCCCACAAGAACATAAGGCTAAATGAGAGTAGAAACCCTACGCCAAAGAAATAAAAAAAGAGTTTTCCAAATGCACGGATCGGCTTAGTGAGGTAATTTAGAAAAAATTCTAAAAAAATTAGATCTTCAAAGACTCCAAAAACACGTCCAAGATTATATTTTGAAGTGCCAAGAGTTCGAGGATGAACTGAGATAGGGACCTCGATGATTTTTGCCCCAACTCGTGCCGCTAAAACAGGGATAAACCTATGAAGCTCTCCAAAAAGCTCTACCTGCTTTAAAACCTCAGCGCGGTAGGCCTTAAAAGTAGATCCAAAATCTTTAACATTAATACCACTGACTACCCGCATTAACTTATTAGCTACTAAGGATGGAATTCTCCGTATCACGAAATTATCAGTTCGTAACTTACGCCACCCACTGACAACATCGTACCCTTCATTTAATTTCTCTAAAAACATCGGAATATCTGCAGGATCATGCTGTAGATCCCCATCCATGGTGATAATAATATCTCCATTAGCATTATTAATACCTGCCGCTAGTGCAGCTGTCTGTCCTTGACGACGTGCTAGCTCTAATATTTTTAAGGATGGAATCTCAGATTTAAGATCTAAGAGAACTTTAAGTGTCCTATCTGTACTGCCATCATCCACAAAGATGATCTCATAACTAGTACCTAAAGATTGTAGAGTCTCCTTTAGTTTTTTTGCTAAAATGGGAGCAGCTTCTTCCTCATTTAAAACTGGTATTACTAAGGAGATCATTTTAAATTTTAAGCTCTTATAAGATTATATCTAACAATACAGTAAATAGCCCTAAAACCATCTCGCCAGCCAATTTTTTTACCTTCACTGTATGTTCGTCCGTAGTAAGAGATACCAACTTCGTAAATAATAACCCCTTTTTTGGCAACTTTTGCAGTAATCTCTGGCTCAAATCCAAATCGATCCTCTTCAATCTTTATACTTTGGATAATCTCCCGTTTAAACATCTTATAACAGGTCTCCATGTCTGTAAGATTAAGGTTGGTAAACATATTGGAAAGTAATGTTAGAAATTTATTTCCAATCATGTGCCAGAAATAAACAACTCGGTGAGGACCACCACCAGTAAAGCGAGATCCAAAGACTACGTCTGCCTTACCTTTAACTATTGGATCCATAAGGAGTGGATACTCCTGCGGGTCGTACTCTAAGTCAGCATCCTGTACAACTACGATGTCTCCGGTTGCATGAGTAAAACCGGTCCTAAGAGCGGCCCCTTTCCCCATATTTTTTTCATGGTAAACAACTTTATCGACCTTTCCTTCAAGCTCTTTTTTAAGTAGCTCTCTTGTGCCATCGGTAGAGAAATCATCAACTATTATAATCTCCTGAGACTCAACAGGACTCTCCCTAACGGCCTTAATAATGTCCTTAATGGTACTTAGCTCGTTATAACAAGGAATAACTATAGTTAGCTTCATAGACTCTTAAAATCATTAACAATAAAGATATTGGCTAAGCTTATACCAGTAAATTATTATATTGGCTAACTGTTTAAAATCAAAGACTATCTTATAAAATATGTTCCTCTATCTCTAAAGTAGTTTCACTTTTATAACGATTCTAACTGTGTGAAAGATTCCCACGGTTGGCAAGTTTTTGAGGTTGTGTGACTGAAAATCAGGTAAGAACAGCACTTATTAAAAACCTTAGGGTGATGATACGCCCGATCATTCGGTTTTGCTTTAAACGATCCCTCAATCTTCAAGACCTTATAGAGTCAGCCAAATTAGTCTTTCTTGAAGTTGCCGAAGAGGAGCTTAAATCTCAGGATCAAAAGATTAACCTTAGTAGACTCTCTGCTCTTACTGGAGTTCACCGAAAAGATGCTTTTAGAATATACAAGCAAGGTGAAACAAAGGATGAAACAGGAGGTATCACTAGCCGTGTTATCGGATTATGGCGTGAGCACCCAAAGTATATCGGTAAAAACAAACGTCCCCGAGTCCTCTCTTACAAAGGGGAAGAGAGTGAATTGGCCGAGCTGCTAAGAATGATAAGTTCAGATATTAAATCAGGAGCTGTTGTTTTTGCACTTGAGCAGGTGGATGCCGTTGAAAAGACTCCGAGCGGATTAAAGCTTAAGGCAAACGCTTATGTGCCTAAAAATAACCCTTCAGAGGCGATAAGGTTAGTTTCAAATGATGCGAACGACCTCTTTGAAGCAATAGCAGCAAATATCGATTGTACAGATGATGCTCTGCCAAATTATCACGCTAAAAGTATCTATGATAACGTTGCAAAAGAGGATGTTCCAGCTCTTCGAAATTGGCTTTTAAAGCACTGCTCAGCATTTCAAACAAAGGTAGAGAAACACCTAGCTAAGCATGATCTAGATATAAACCCAAATCCAAAAAAATCTGGTGGTGGTCGCATTGTCCTAGGAATCTTTAGCCGAACCTAACCAAGCTGAAATTTTTTGAGCTGAAAGTTATCGGGATCCAAACTCTGGTGGTGGTGGAGGTGGCGGTTCGTTAGACAAGGTCTAAAGCACGACCAAAACTACGTTTTTTTGAGGATCCACGATTGAGCACAAAACTGAGGAGGAGTCAGGCTATAAGCGGGGTTCTGTTTTAACGGTCATTAATCTACGCCTTATGTTGCCATAAAGCTTTAGCGACACACCCGAAAGCACGCCTGGGCCAGACGCTCTGCTACCCAAAGGATAACAGCTG
>CAZFXN010000008.1:0-67359 GCA_964523015.1 uncultured Bdellovibrionales bacterium
TTGGACAGTGCAGATGAGATTTGAAGTTGCAATTGTTCCGGGAGATGGGATTCGAACCCAGTGCGAGCGTAAGCGAGCACAAAGAGTACTGCGAATCCTCTTTGTCGCAAAGCGACAAAGATTCCGTCTCCCGCTCCAATCACTAAGGTTGGACAGTGCAGATGAGATTTGAAGTTGCAATTGTTCCGGGAGATGGGATTCGAGTGAAAGATAGTTTTTTGGTGAGGTGCCCGAGAGGCCAAAGGGAGCAGACTGTAAATCTGCCGGCGCAAGCCTTCACAGGTTCGACTCCTGTCCTCACCACCATTTTTTTTTGCCATTTTTTTGCCATTTTTTCTAATTCGTATCTAAACCATTCTTCTATATAACTATGGCATTCTGGATAATTGTAGTGAATTTCAAAAGTCCTTACCGGAATATAGAGATAAACTTATTCTTAAAATAAATTTTTACTTCTATGTCGAAGTAACTTGGATCAACTTTGTAAAGATCCTCATCTAAAGTTGGTGGCGGTTTTGACTAGTGCCAACTATAAAAAAAATTTGAATTCCGAAAAAAAAGAGCACTTTTCTCTTGACAGTGCTTTTCAGGTGCTCTCTTAAGCTAAGATCAAATCAGAATAAAAACCTATTAAAAGGCTTACGATTCCCTACAAAAATTCTTTTTTAAATGCCACCTCGATTTTTAGTAAAGACGCGAGATCTCGCCTCCTTGCCTCTCAATGAGGCTCTAAAAAACCTATGATATGCTTATTATATAATGCGAAATATTTAAATCTTAGGAAACAGTATGGACATTAAAAATTTATCAAATAACGAATTAATCTCTCGAATAGATTTACTTAGAAGCAAAGAGCGAGAGATAACTCTTAAATTCCTTACTCATCTTGGGGAATTTGATAAAAGAAGTTTATACTTAGAATTAGGGTTCTCGTCCCTTTTTGATTACTGTACTAGAAAACTTGGGTACTCTGATGGGAGTGCTTTTAGAAGAGTAGAGAGTGCAAGATGTCTTAGAGAGAATCCTGAATTATCTAACTATATTCTATCTGGAAAAGTCTCTCTGTCGGTAATCTCAACTGCGGCTAGGGCAATTAAAGATAAAAAGATCTCTGTCTTTGATATTATCGGCAAATCAGCGCGTGAGGTTACCTCTCTTATTTCAGAAACCCTTCCAACAAATAAGCCTAAGGAAAAGATAACAGAAATTAAAGTGATAAAAGAAAGGAAGAGAGAGGATCTGCCGTTTCAAGATCTTTTTAGTTTAGCTCAGTCGGAAAATACCCCCTTATTACAGAACCCTCCTATACCTACTTTCAAGTCAGAACCCAAGCCAGAGCCAGATACCCGTTATGAGATAAAGTTCTCTCTCCCTAAAGATATTTATAATGAGCTTCAAACCCTTAGATCGAAGCTTTCAAATAAACTAGGATCAAAAACCTCTATTGAGGGAATTTTTACTGAATTAATTAAAAGTTATGATAAAAAAGGAAAAGTAAAGAAAATAAGATGGGCAGATGAAAACAGTCGATATATTCCCATATCAATAAAGAGAGAGGTAGCGGATCGTGATGGAGGTCAATGCAGTTATGTTTCACCACACGGTGTGCGTTGTACCCAAAATCATTATCTTAACTATGACCATGTAAAGCCTTTTGCTTTAGGTGGAAAAACAAATAGTGATAATCTTAGACTTTTGTGTCGAGCACATAATCAGATGTTTGCTAGAATGACTTTCGGTGAGGTAGATTTTTCCCGTAAATAATCAATCGAAATAATCTTTAATAAATAGGTAATCTTGGGGCAGTTTTCCTATTTTTACTTCTACGTAGAAGTAAAGTTCTTACAATTACAAAAAAGTTACAGTTCAATACAAAATCGGGACAACGCTACTCAATAAAGTATCAATACATGACCAATACTGGTCGAACATTTTCTAAAAAAGCACTAGTGACTGAAGGTGAATACCATAGTTTTACTGAGGGTGGTTCTGCTGAGATCGTAGTCTCTCGATCAAAGCCATCTATCGCTGCACTTAAAAATTTAGCAAATCAGGCACGTGCCGCGATGAAGTTGCCGCCGTTTTAAATGTCATCTATCTAATTGATTAAGAATTAAGCCAGATCTGTCATCCGCTCACTAGCCTTACGTTGCAAAAAATCTGTTTGTTTTTTACCGAGACCAATTTGAGGAATGCGTTTAATCCATGGTGCTACTTGTTTCAATAATCGATTTAGTATTGATCTTACGGCCTGCTCCCTGACTGAAAAGGCTTCACCAAACGAGATAAAATCACGTAATTTCAAATTGTCGCGTCGACCCTCGAAATCTAGTGCCATCTGTTGATCACCGTAAGGCAGAGTAGACACTAGATCATAGGCTGGTGATAGGACCACCCGACCAGTCGTCAGATCGGATAAGAGACTTATATTCTTACTGTGCAGATCTCCATTTGCGATAATGTATGAGAATGCTTTTAGAGCAATTAACTTTCCAATCTCAAGCACTGGGGCAGTACTAAATGTTTCAATTCCACTAGCGATATCACGCATTGAGAGGCGGTATTTATCTTGTGGATAGCGATTAAGAAACTGACATGCGTCCTCTTGGTGAATACTAATAATTTTCTTAGTATATTTATCGTATAACCGATCAAACCGCTCGACTAAGAGTCCATGATTTCCGGCCTTATCCATTACAATTTTAGTTGGAGCTGCATTTACTCCACAAGCACGCGCCATCTGCATAAAGAAATGTTCATTTTCAATTAACTTTGGAAACTTCTCTAATCCTAACTTAAGAATGTACCTTTTGTTTCGTTTTTTTACAGATAGTGGAAATGAAATCATTTCAGCCGAAATCTTAGGATTGACTCCAGGAACAGAAGAATCCTGCAACCTCACTGCATAATTCTCTGACGAAATGCTCTTTTCAAATAAATCATTAAACAAAACTGAATTTATATTCTCTACCTCATAACCTACTCCCTGAAACTCAGAATATTGTGTTAACGATACATAGACATCGCCAATACAATCTTTACCGGAAGCAGCCAAAAGACTGAACATGTCATCACTAGAAGTTTTAAGAACAGTTACTAATGCGCTTAATCGTCTTCCCTCAGGTAAAAGTCCAGCAAAGAAAGGATGTAAATTGTCACCACTAACAGTAAAGCTTGAATTTGAAAGTGGCATACTAAATGCGACTGAATCAACTTTACTTACATCTACGTTTTCAATTTGAACTCTACTCTCTCTGTATCCTAGATCATACTCGAAGATAGAGCCCTGCTCCGTGCGCGTCAAAGTTCCAGCCAACTTGTCTGATTTGAACACATAGACGCGATCAATTTCACGAATCAGTTCAAGCTTCATATACTAAGCTCTTTTGCTAAACGAATTCCCTCTTTGCCTCTTTGAAGTTGCAGCTCAAGTCCAAGTGTCTCCAAAACTGCGAGTAGTTTGTCAAAACGAACAGTTGATTTTCCACGCTCAAGCTCAGAGATGAAGTTGATCCCTGTACCGGAGAATTTTCCTAACTCTTCTTGAGTTAACTTTTGAGTCTTTCTTTCCGCTCTAATAACTTGTCCTAGTTTTAGGTGTCTATTCATAAAAATTGCCAATATTTCATTTGAATTAGTGAATTTAATCCATTAAAGCATTATTTTTGCTAAAATTATAGTATTTTTCACTTGATTGAGTTAATATATCATGTGATGCAACAAAAAGTAGTTGTATTCACGATTTTTCATGCAATCGAATGAAAAATCGTGAATAAAGTTGGAATGATAATCTTGGCCTCTATGTCTCTGAGACCTGGCCTCTATGTCTCTGAGACCTCCACAGACTGAGACCTCCACAGACTGGTCAACACGGTCAACGAGATATTTGCATAAAGCAAAAATGGAGCAGTACCCCGAAGTACTGCTCCCCCACCCGAAAACCTGAAAAATCCTTATTTAACCTGATTAGGGAGTTGCCTCCCTCGTCCATGTGTTTAGATTGTAAAAATATAAGTTTCGGTGCTCATAAGAATTCAACAGAATTGGCACCTGATAACCTCTTAATATAAAACAATAAGTACAGAAAAAACTATTACTCGCTGATGCCGATCATATCCGAGTCGTTCAACCCGTAATAACCTGTCATAAATAGTTGATTTAAGCATAAGGTGCGATCAAGCGTTGCCTAGGATGCGTATATACATGAGCAATCATTATTTTAACTTTAATTCTACTTACAAGGTTCAATATGAATCAGGTTTCACAGCTGCGACGTGGCAATAAAGGAAGAACAAACTCAAGTAAGGCTCACCCTGAAAATGAGAACCCCAACGAATCGTTGTGGAATGCGAAGCTATTTATATTTGCAATGGGCATTATAGTAGTGCTCGCTACTGTTGCTGCTCTATCAACAAATTAGTCTAAAAAAGTGTGTAGATGAATGGCGCTACTGCAGTGCCTTGAGTTGCTACTATCAACATACCCAATAGAAGAGAGAGAGCAATAATGGGCGCGAGCCACCACTTCTTTCTAACTCTAAGAAATTCCCATAGCATAAGCGGATTGGATTTTTGTGCCATATATCTACTCAATTAACTTTACAATATCTAATAACATCTCATAACTTCACAATATCTAATAAGGTGTAAAATATCTGGAACCGCTACCCATACTATCAGCTTTGATCCAATAAGAAGAAGCATTTTTATCTATTCTCTGATCCAGTAGATCCTTACCAGCAATTCGCATGATGAGGCCAATAGGGGTAATTACAAGATAATAAATTAAACCCATAATTACCGGTGTCATTATCTTACCCAGGGTTTCTCCCAGCCAGCTCCAAAATTTATCAACATAAAAAAGCCAACTAGGCTTGATTATTGCGGTTAAGCCAAAAAGCGCGATCAGTAAACACAAATACAAAAAAGTATCTCTACCACGATAAAAGGCATACATAGAGAATAAGCTAAAAATCAAAGCCATACTCAAGCCGAAACTCTTAAGTTCAGCCTCTGTTTTTCGAGTGGTTCCTTCCTTAATCAAGTGCATACTCGCTCCTCCAATCTGTATCGTTGGTTAGTTTGGGTTGATCCTCTTTGAACAATATACAATCATCAAGTACTAGGGCATCCATCTCAGTTCTCATAAAGCATCTATATGCATCTTCTGGAGAACAAACGATCGGTTCACCGCGCACATTAAATGAAGTATTCACCAGAACAGAGTAGCCGGTAAGTTTTTTGAATTCGGAAAGAAGCCTATAGAACTTATAGTTTTCGCGCTCATCTACAGTCTGAACCCGTGCTGAATAATCGATATGAGTAATAGCTGGGATATCACTTCTCGGGACATTGAGCTTCTCAATTCCCCAAAGTTCGTCAGTTTCCTTAGTCGTGGCGTTGCAACGGGAGCTTTTAACCGGAGCAACCAATAACATGTAGGGGGATTCGCCGTTCATTTCAAAATACTGAGCAACATCCTCTCGCAGAACCGCCGGAGCAAATGGCCTAAAAGATTCTCGAAACTTAATCTTCAAATTCATAACTTTTTGCATTGCAGAGCTACGGGCATCCCCAAGAATGCTTCTACATCCTAACGCTCTTGGGCCAAACTCCATCCGACCAGTTACCCAACCAACTATCTTTTCTTCAGCTAAAATTTGAGCAGTCTTCTTAAAAATCTCATCGCCCTTGAGTCGACTATACGGAATTCCTTCAGTCCGAAGCCAACTCTCGATTGAATCACCCATGAAGATTGGTCCGAGGTAAGAACCACGCTGTGAATCTCTGTCCGGTGTAACACCTCTTGGATTATCCAAAACCTGGTGCCATCCAAAAAGTGCTGCCCCCAAAGCTCCTCCGGCATCTCCAGCGGCCGGTTGAATCCAAATTCGCTCGAATATACCTTCACGTAATATTTTGCCGTTTCCAACACAGTTAAGTGCGACTCCTCCTGCCAAGCAAAGATTCTTTTCCCCTGTCTCCTTTCTCACATGCCTAGCCATTCGCAACATAATCTCCTCGGTAACATCTTGAACGGAGCAAGCCAAATCCATCTCTTTCTGAGTCAATGTCGATTCAGCTTCTCGAGGCGGTCCTCCAAAAAGAGCATGAAATTTATCAGAGGTCATCGTAAGACCCTGACAGTAGTTAAAATACTCCATATTTAAACGGAAAGAACCGTCATCTTTTAGATCAATGAGATTATCGTAAATGAGTTTCGTATATTTTGGCGTGCCATATGGAGCAAGTCCCATCACTTTGTACTCGCCCGAATTAACCTTAAAACCGGTGTAATAGGTAAACGCTGAATAAAGCAGACCAAGACTGTGAGGGAATCGAAGTTCATACTGCAAGTCGATCTTGTTGCCTCGACCAACACCGTAACTGGTTGTAGCCCATTCCCCGACTCCATCAAGTGTTATTATAGCCGCACTTTCAAACGGGGAGGGGAAAAAGGCAGAGGCAGCATGAGATTGATGATGTTCCGGATAAATCAACTCACCTTCAAACCCTAATTTTCGTTTTATTATATCTCCCATCCAAAGTTTCTCTTTAATCCAAAGAGGCATGGCCATCAGATATGATTTTATTCCAATCGGTGCAAACGCGAGATAGGTCTCTAGTATACGTTCAAACTTGATCCAGGGTTTATCGTAAAAGGCAACATAGCTGATATCTTCAGGCCCAATGTTGCATTCGGACAAGCAGTATTCTATGGCCCGACTTGGAAAGGCAGCATCATGTTTAATCCGCGTAAATCGTTCTTCCTGCGCAGCTGCAGCAATATAACCATCCTCTATCAAACAGGCGGCGGAGTCATGATAGAAGGCCGAGATTCCAAGTATATATATCTTTGACACTACTAGGCTCAGAAAAATAAAATCTCGGGAAACATATCCTTACTGACTCAACAGAGGTTCGCACACTTAGCAACTAACTTACACTCTAGATCAAATTCAAAGTCTTATAAATTTCCGACTTTCTTATACAGTCGATCAATTACTTCTGTGAATCGCCTTTTGCTTCAGTTGTTTTAGAGCAATCATGGGCACGAGTTCGTTCCATGATTGCTTTGGCTTTTGTCATCCAGCTCGAGTCATCACAAACAATTCCAATTATTAATTAACTATTTAGTAACAATATCAATATAAGAATTCACCTCATTCGCTTCCTGACGTGCTAAGGCTTCAATTCTCATTTTCTCAGCTTCGCTGTGAACTGGGCCCCTTAAAACGACAGTGCCATTTTCAAGAGTTATAATTTTTATATTTTGACCATAAGTAGACAGATAATTGTCTTTCATTATTGCTTGTCTAATACGGCTGGTAGTCGCGATACTATTTTTTGAGTTTGATTGAACTTCTGATGTAATCGAGTTCGGCTCTCGATCGCGAATATTTATTTCAGAATTATCGGCTGGAATTCGTCCGAGATCTTCGTTGCGAGTAGGTTCCCTCATTCGACCCATTCTTTGCGATTCATCTCTCTCAATTTCACTGGTCCCCATATTACGTTCTGAAGCGTTATTTCTCATCTCAGTACTACGACCTTCAGTTCGGGAATCAGGTGTTTCTGCAAGTGTGTTTCCCGCACTGATCATGACCAGTGTTACGAGAGGAATAATATATAATTTCGTTTTCATAATAGTCTCCTTAAATTTTTTGCAAATCTCTAATTACCAGGCAGAGTGTATGTTTCATCAAAATGTTTTAGTATGATCAGGATCATGCGCTTGCTCTACTAACGCCATTTAATGAAATCGAAACTCCAACGATAATTCTGATTAAATTGCTTTCCATTGTTTAGAAAAGCTAGCTGTGATCCGCCGAAAAAAATCTGGTCAGCTCTATCTGCAAATCTCTGCTCTTTTGTTTGGCGATATACCCATGCATAGGCAGGGGCAATGAGAAGATTCAAATCTGGAGCAGGGTCAGTTCCACCTGAAGGTACAACTCTATCAGTATAACGGAAAGCGGCCGCATGCCCGTCCCAAGTATGGTCCCATAACCAGTCTAATCCAGTAATAAGTGCCGGAATTATCCGCGGATCCCCAGTATGCTCATAGTAGTTAATTAAAGCATGAGCGCTAAGCGCTACCATGAATGGCCTAACGTATAGTGATGTTTTTGATACAAACCACTGGTCAAAGTGCCCTAGTGCTTGATCAACAAACAGATCAAGTTTAGGGCGATGTGGTTCATTCATATCCTCAGCGTTTAATAAAGCATGAATTATGTATGCAACTTCTCTGCTTTGCTCAGTACTAACTGTAGCAGAAAGGGGCACTGTATCAGCTGCAAATGCTGCATTTTGAGTCAGTAGCAATGCAGCTTGCTTTGAAAGCAGATCTCCTGTGCGTAAGAAATCTTGGGTTAGACCATGCGAAAAGTTCCAATAACCTGGGACTTGACCGTTATTGGGTAGTACATAGCCATCTCGGTAAATCTTTTCAGCTGCTTGGGCACAATCATTCCAGCGAGAATCACCGCTATAGTCAGCAATTTGATAGAAAATCCATTCGGCATCGTAGTATGTATCCAGTAATCGAGTGTCAAAAGGAACCGTTTCATTTTTGAGTTGCTGGCAAAGTGATTCACCAAATGTGAGCATATTGGATTCCCAGTCTGTGAATCCAACGATAGCAGACTTTCCCAGAGATGCTTTATCGGTTGCGCCACCGCCACCTCCAGAACAGGCACTAGTAACAAAGGCTATACTTAACAGAAATAGAAATCGGATTTTCATAATTATTCCAAATTATTTTTGAGCGTATAAACGTTTCAACTTTTTTCTAGCATGAAGATCATTGCGATGAAGGTAACTTGGATGTCGAGAAAAAAACCTTGCCTGTCGAGCTTTAAAGGCAGGTACTTTCACCGAATTTTTGTTAGGCACAAAATTCAAAACGAAATTCAAAACATTTTGGGCAACGATCATATTGCCCTCAGGAGTGTAATGGGCTTCTTTTCGAAAGTTAAATAACGAAACAGGATCCGGATTTCTCTTGAAAATCGATAAAAGATCAATTGTTTGAATTTTAGATCGCTTCAATTGCTCTAAGATTCGCTCTCGCCAAGGATGCTCAACATCATAGCCAAATGTACGATAAGAAGGTAGGTATACAAAAATAAACTGTCCACCCCAACCTTCGACGCGACTCTTGGCTTCTTCTAAGATGTGATTAAATTTCAGAAACACTTCATCTTCAGATACTTCTGAATTCCAATGACGGAGTGCCCATTCACGTTTTATATCTGTAAGTCCCAGCAATGCTCGGATATGCCAGAGTTGAGACCATAAACGAAACTGCCCCGGAAAATCATCAATCATTTGAGAGGTGGTACTGCGACTCTGTTCAGTTGCGACGCCTGTCTCAACAAACTCACGTAAGGCCTGATCGTAGTCTTTAGCTTTTGCTACAGCATGTCCGCTAAACTGCGGATCTTTTAAGTATCTAGAAAGAACTGGATGAGTAATTTCACGACTCAGATCGGGAATATCGTTGCCTTCGAAATAGAACCAGAAAACGTATCGCGGCTTTATGTTGCTTAGATATTCACGAATTGTAGCTAGCTCAAGCAATGGTCCATTGCCATTTTGACCTAAATTTAAAGTACGTGGGATAGTCGCTCGAACTTGCTCAGCATAACTTTGTCCTGATGGAGCACAGAATCCCTGTGTAAATGAATCTCCAATTAGGGCAACATCCACAGGCTGAGAATAAAGTCCCAACGGATTGGCAAATCCAAATTCATCACTATCATAAATATAATATTTCCCAGTCTCATTACAAAAGACAGTTGGCACACGAGAAATTCCAGATAACGGTAAAACCTCCGCACCCGAGACAGTCAAAAAGCCAGGCATAATATTTTTGGGATGAACTGAGGGAAAAGCATTTTCTCCAGATTGTCTTAAATCTTGTACCACCTGAAGTTTGCTGCGCCGATCAAAACTATTCTGAAGTGTTATATATGGGCCTGATAAGACTAACAGAAATTCAGCTAAATAAAGTGGGATAGCACAAGAAATAGTCACTAAAGTCAAATTTATCATGGCGCCTTTGCCATGAGCTAATGCAAAAAGTACCAAACTGATATAGATCGACGGCAAAATAAGAAAGTAAATAATTGTGGGTGCAGTCCAAAGATATTGGCTATGATGAAACATCAACCACAGCACTACAATTCCAAAAAGAAATCCTAGTAGTATTGGCAATAATCTAGCGAACACAGAAATCAAACGCATATTTCTCTTAAAAGTCTAAATAGACCATAAAGTACAGAGGGTAATTTATTTTGTTTTTATCTGAATAGACATGACACAGATCATAAGGATCTTAAAACAATAAGTATACTTTACCCACTTTCAAGCACAGGGAATGACTCATTTCCTAAATAAGTTCCTAAATAAGTTCCTAAATAAGTTCCTAAATAAACAGGTATAGTTCTATGAATTACATTAACAACTGCTCTCGCAAATTTCGTTCTTACATCTTCGGAGCATTTATCTGCTCATTAAATCTGCTCTTCGGTCAAGCATCTTTTGCTGCACCAATTACAAAGGTCGACATTTTTTTATTATTTGATGATACCGGCAGTTTCTCTGCATTTGCGCCAACAGTGAAAGATATATTTACTGATCTAGTAGATGGAATTGAAACAGGACTGCCAGGTGTTGACGTGGGCTTTGGTGTTGGACGTTTTGAAGACTACGGTGGACCTGGCTGGGATTTTTGTTCTAACCATTCTGTGCATTGTGTTGATGACTTTCCACGAAGGGTGAATGGCAGACCATTTTTTCTAAATCAGCCTATCGTGACTTCTGCAACTGCTGGTGGAAGCTCTCAGCGCGATACTCTTATTCTTAACGCACTTGATCAGAGCGGACCGGGTACCGGTGGGGACGATCCAGAGAGTCATATTGAAGCATTGTGGCAAATTATTAACGGTTCAGGATTTGATGGAAACGACGACGCGACGCTTAATGGTTCAGATGGAACTGAAGTCGCATGTGCCAACGTCACTCAAATTAATCCTGATGAAAGTGGTGATGTTCCAGCATTTACATCTTTGATATCTGGAGTTCCATTTTCAGGAGCTTTGGGCGGAGCTGGTTTTAGACCAGACGCTTTAAAGTTAGTGATCATTGCAACTGAGATCTGTGCGGTAATGCCATTTAGCGCAGGGACTACTATCCCCTCGTCTTTTACTGGTCGTTATAGCACAGAGGCAATTGCAGACTTTGCCTGTTTTAGCACAACACCAGGGGACGATCGTTTTGGTTTTGTATCCAATGCTAAATCATTTGCCCTCAATACAGTTGCAAATGCTGTTGTGCCAAAAGGATCAGCTACATTTCAACAGACGATTAATGCTTTAAACACAGCTGACGTCCGAGTTTTAGCTATGGGTCCTGGATTAGCCCCAAAAAATTCAGGTTCTGGACCTGGGCATGAACCAAGTGGTTTTTTATCCGCTCTGGCTCGAATTACAGGTGGCGTTGACAGTTTTGGTACTCCCCTAGTTTTGGACATGGGAATAGGAGGCAATGCTCTTAAGCAGAAAATTGTACAAGCAATCCTCGCGGCAGCGATAAGTAATCCAGGATGTCTTAATCAAGATCTCACAGTGACATTCGACGATCTCTCAACTTCAATCTCGCAACTGAAGAAACTTGCAGTAAAACTTGCCAAGAAAACTCAAAGCCAGAGTCAACGGAAGAAAACTTCAAAGAAGATTAAAAAATTGGTCTTAAAAAGCAATGCAATTCTGCAATCTTTTCCAAAGCAAGCTACAGTCTGTCAAAATAATGCATGTCCGGCAACAGATCATTCCGATGCTTTGAAGACGCTGAACAAAGTAACTAGCAAACTTAATAAAATGATAAAATCATCTATCAAGAAAGTAACAAATAAAAAACAAGCATCAAAATTTCAGAGTAAGGCGGCAAATCTGATGTTAGCAAATACTTCAAATATTGAAACAGTTCCTGACCATACTAATAATTGTGAATAAGTATTTCAGATCTGTCAGATCTGTTCGTAAAGATCTAAGATTTTCTGGGTTCGCGCGATTGGACAAAATTTTGGTTGAAGCGATAGACAAGCGACTTCGCCGATGATTCTTAATTGCGGCTTGTTAGAAAGAACTTGATGTAATTGATTAGACAATGCGTCTACATCATTTGGGGGAATCAACCAGCCGTTCAAACCATTATTGATAATTTCACTTACTGCTCCAACCTCACTGGCAACTACGGGCACTGAGAACGACATAGCTTCAAGAACTACATTTGGTAAACCTTCAGATCGAGAAGGTAAAACTAACAGATCGATTGCTTCGTAATAATCACCTATATTTCGCTCATGTGAGACAAAATCGACTTTATCTGCTATCCCCAACTCACCAGCTAGAGCTGAAAGTGCATTAAAATTCGGGCCATCGCCAAGAAATACAATTCTTACTGCAGGATGCTCAAGGTGTATTTTAGCAAATGCTTTAATTAAGATATCTTGTCCTTTTTCGAAGCTAAGTCGACCAAAACACCCGAGTAAAATTGAATCTTCATTGAGACAGAGCTTCGAACGAATTGCCTGCCCGCCGAGTTTGCGGGGAATTGCATTCTGATCGATCGCGTTGAGCAGTAATAATGTCTGTTTTTTAGTTCCCCTTAGCTTATCAAAGACTTTTTTTAGCTGCGGTGAAACTGCAACTACAATTGTGGCATAGCGCAAAAGTAAACGATCCAGACTGTGATAAAATTTCACTTTTGTATCTTCAGTTGTCCAGCCATGAGCAAAGGCTATCCAAGGCAGCCCTAACACAGGGGCTACAATTGCCGAAATGAAATGACTCTTGTAGCCATGAGATTGAATTAAGTTATACTTGCCTTCACGAGCAATCTTAATTACTTGCCAGATAGGTGTGGGATCGAGTCTAAAGCGTTGGTCAATTTGAGTTAAATTTATCTCTTGTTCCTTGGCCTCATTAACAAATTCAGAACCTTTTGATACACGATATCGAAAATTACAAACTAGGTAGTTTGTCCCTTTCTCTTTTAAGCCTGAGAGTAACTGGAAAAGTCCACGACCAGGTCCGCCGATAATTGCTGTATCAATAATGATAAGTGGTTTAGTATGCATAGAAATTACTGACTATCTTTAGAGTAAATGAGGTAGAGCACGATTTTAAGAAATTCAATATGAGATAAATCATGTCAACAGTGCTAAAACAAAATGAGAATATATCTTTAACGGTTGTTACTGATGAGGTTGGATTTGATTTACTTGAAATTGAATGGCGAAATCTGTTTAGTAGCGTAGAATCGTCCACAGTCCCTCTACAATGGGATTGGATGCGAGAATGGTGGCGGTTTTATGGAGATAAATATGGAGGAAAGTCAGATGGCCTCCGTATACTTGTGGTGCGGAACGCTGATAGATTAATTGGCATTTTGCCTCTTTATTTAAGAACTACTTACAATTTCTTGCCTAGATCTCTTTGCTTTCTTTCTACTGGCGAAGATGACAAGGAAACGATCTATCCTGAGTATTTGAATCTACTTGCGCAGAATCAGGATATAAATTGTTGTTTGCAGGTAATATCTAAGCACCTTTATAATGATGCTAGAAGTGAATGGGATGAGTGTTTTCTCGGAATCCTTGCGCCCAATTCTTCACTGCTTCGTTTAGCGGAAAGACCACTATGCAAATTTCGTTTTTTAAACAGAAAGCTCCCCTCTATTTGTCCTAAAGTGGATCTAAGTGGTGGTTTTGACCTATATCTAAACTCGCACTCTGCATCTCAGCGACAACAATTTAAACGCTTATTGAAGCAAGCTGGGGATCCAAGTGTTAAATTTGAGGTGGCAACGACTTTTGAGGAGGGAGAACTATATTTAGATGAACTTATTGAACTGCATCAAGCACGATGGAATGAGAATGGTAGCTCAGGAGCCTTTGCTTCGAATAGAAAAGTTAGTTTTCTCAAGTCTTTAACTGAGAAGCTATTGCTTAAGCGTCAAGTACTAATCACAAAACTTTCAAAAAATGGAGCTCCGATTGCAGTTCTCTATGGTTTTATTAATCAGGGCAAGTTTGATTTCTACCAAAGTGGAGTTAATATCGATTGTCGTGACTTTAAAAGCCCGGGAATTGTAGCCCACCTCCTCACAATGAGTTACCTAGCTGAGCAGAGGATATCCACCTACGACTTTTTAGCCGGTCAGAGTGAATATAAGAAAAGATTAGCTACTGGCGAACGTTATACTTACGAACTCACTTTAAAACGTCCTACAATTCGAACCTTTTTGAATATAGCAGTAGTTATATTCAAAAAGATAAAGTTGCGTATTCAAAGATTCGAAAAAAAATTACCTCAAGCATGATCGAGCTCATGTGAAATGTTTGCATCCGCGACTAACTTAACATTGTCGGGAGATTGGTTTCTTGAGAGGTAGGCTCGAAAGAATTCGATCTTAAGAGTTTTGAAAAATTCGTTATCCGCTTTAGACAAAACGAACGAGTTGGGTCGATGACACTTACTTGCTCGTTTATAAAAAGCAGAAAACCATTCTCCCGTCAATATGTGTTTTATGATTTGTTTTATCGATCATAAAAACTTTGATTGGCTATAACTAACTACTATGGGCTTTTTTGTCATAACAATTTTAGCTTTGACCGGCATTCTTGGAATGACTTGGCTGTTCCCTATGCTGCTGAGTTTTTTTAATCCAAGACGAATAATTCCAGCGCAAACTGGGCAAAGGTCAATAGGTGAATCTAAATCAATTAAAATTATAATACCTGCCCACAATGAAGGTCCACTTCTCTCTGAAAGTTTAAAAAGTATTATTACAGCGGTTCAAAATGTGACTAAGTTATGGCCCAGCTACTCTTTTAATATCTGTGTTGGGGCAGATGGTTGTACAGATAACACGGTCAAAATTGCCAAAGAATTTCAAACTTATGGAGTCGAGGTTATAGAGCATAAGCAACGTAAAGGGAAATGGCGAACACTTTATTCTCTTGTGTCTCAGGACATGGAGAGTGATTGGTTTATCTTTGCCGATGCAGGAGTGTGCTGGCCAAAAAATTTCTTACTTGAAATTATTCCTTACTTTCGTGTTCGGTCAGTCATGGCAGTAGCTCCAACCTATTATAATCCTAACGGCAGTGCTCTTGAAAAATGTGTGTGGTGGTTCGAATGTCATCTAAAAGAATGGGAAAACACTTCTGGCGGACCGATCAGTGTTCATGGTGCTACTATTTGCTATCGTCGCGAAGAGCTTCTAGCTACGTTGAGTGCTTTAAATAATCATGAATGGCTCAATGATGATGTGGTTCTGCCATTAAAGATGAGGGATTTATTCAGTGATAGAAAAATCTGTTACTTACCCAATCTTGCAGTCTATGAGTTGCCTCGTATAGTTCGACAAGCAGAGTTCGGTCGCCGCCGTCGTATGGTTTTTGGTAATATTGAGTGGATAAAGAAGTTATGGATACCTATTTGTAGGACCAACCCCGCAATTGCCTTGCTGGCGATGCGACGAATCTTTCGTCTATTCTGGGCCTATTGGGTTCTTCTAAGCGTTGCCGCGGTGTTTCTATTTATCCGCTTCGATATGACGTGGACAAAAGAAATACCTGACTCGTTGGCACTACTATCTTTCATAATTTTTCCTTTCATAATTTTTCTTATCAGCGTGTATGTATATCGTCGGAGCTTAACTCGATTAAGCGAAAGTTTATGCGCATCGCTGCTGGCACCTTATTATTTCATGGCCCAGATCCTTCAATTCAGCTCATTCAACAAACGGCTGGAGTGGCAATGAGCAATTTTTTTAATAAAGATAATTTTGTTGTGGATCTTCACTTCTTTGGCCTTAGCTTTGCAATCTGGCTAGTTCTTTTTGTCATTTTTGAAAAATCAGGACAACTTTTAGATCCTACACATCTGCTTTTGTTCGGTGCGGCAAGTCTCATTTCACTTGTTTTGCTCTATTCTTTTGAAAGCGTCGATAAGTTGCGACTTGGCCCACAGCGTAGGGATATTTTACATATGACATTAGCTTTTCTTATAAGCATGATCGTGTGTAATTTGGTTCTGAAATTATCTTTGCATGTATTACCAATTGCAAATTTGGATAGAGTGTCGATTGCTAGCTTTTGTCAGATGACGAGTGTTCCCCTAGCAACCTTCTTTTATGGTAGTTATTGTCTGATCAGTTTCTATATATTTAGAAATGATCGAAAGAAAAGAGTACTCTTAGACCTTAACCATGGCCAGCGACTTTCACTTGTGCCGGATCTAGCTAGGCTCGGCTTTGATAAATACATGGAATTTTTAGAACCCGCAGATCTTAAAAAATATATTCATAGTGGTTTTTTAAGCAAAATTGATCTTATTATTATTTCTCGTGACAAAGTAAAGCAGTTTGATCTGGAAGGGTCATTACTACAAGCCCACCTAGCAGGAATTCCTATTATAGATGCAAGTGAAATTACATCGAGAGTTGCTGGGCGAGTACTTTTAGATCAGACTGATCTGTCAAGTTATCTCCTGTGTGCCACTCAAAAAACACAGCTTTGTAGAATCTTGCTTCGGATAAAATATATTCTTGAGCCCGTGGCTGCTGTCGCTTTGAGCATTCTATTGTCACCCATTTTGTTAATAGTAGCTTTGCTAGTCAAACTTACTAGTCCTGGACCAATCTTTTACCGACAAATCCGGACTGGCTATTTAGGTAAGCCTTTTGAGCTAGTGAAATTTCGAAGCATGGTAGTCGATGCTGAAGTGAATGGCCCGCAATGGTCAACTTCGAATGACGCAAGAGTTACTTCATTTGGTCATTTTCTCAGACGTACCCGGATTGATGAACTACCACAACTTTGGAATGTTATGCGAACAGAGATCTCCTTTATTGGTCCTCGTCCCGAACGCCCCGAAATTTATGAGCAACTCAAATCGCAAGTACCCCTCTTTTCACTCCGTACATTAGTACGTCCTGGAATAACTGGTTATGCCCAAGTTTGCTCAGGTTATGCTGCTTCTTCAGCCGAGTCGTTACTGAAGCTTGAGTATGATCTATTTTATATTCAACATATGTCTTTAAGATTTGATCTGAGTATCTTAGTTAAAACATTCAAGGTAGTTTTTGTTGGTGACAAAGCAAATCCAAAAGTTGTTCCCAGTACATCACAACCTCTGGCTGTTTCACAGTGAGCGGTAGCAGCGAGTAACATTTATTATGGAGGGAACGATTGCAAAAAGACGATCGCATTGGCCGCTAGCAATTCTCTCGACTTGCGCTGCACTGTTTAGCATGATTTTGCCTTTAGTCTTGGTACGTATCTTAACACCACATGAAGTTGGTATCTTTAAAATATTCTTTCTATATTTGACGATCATTCCTGCCTTTGCTCTTACCTCGGGAATAATGAGCAGCTTAGCTTTTTGGGCAGGTCGTGGGAAGGAGGGAATAAAACCTATCCAAACTTCTTCAATACTGATTGTACTTCTAGCTATTACTTTTGTAGTAGCTGTTTTTATATTTCGTCCAACGATTGAGCACGCTCTTGGATTAAATGAGCAGCAATCTTTATTATTCGCATTTGCTTTACTAGGCGCAATTGCCGCTCCTTTCTTTGAAGAAGTTGCAATATCTACTGGGAAAATTTGGACAGGAGCGATTTTTTACTCAGGATTTGAATTTATCCGCGCGTTCGCGATTTTATTTGCAATATTTTTTTATCGTAGTCTTACAGCTGTTTTGTTAGCACATACACTTATTATTACCTTTAAAGTGCTTTGCGGTTATCTGTACAGCTATAAGCTACAATTAACCGGGGCTAAATTTGATCGACAGAGTCTTCGCACCGTTTGGAGTTATGCTTTTCCAGTATCGTTAGCTTGGGTATTTGGCATTTTTATAAGTTCAGCAGATCAGTTCATTTTATCAACTTATATTTCTCCGGCACAGTTTGCCATTTACTCAATTGGTTGTCTCGCGATAGCACCGCTGCTCATTTTCGAGCATTCGATAACTAGAGTATTAATTCCTCAAATGTCAGAGGCATTTTCACATAGTCAGAATAATCGTGCTGCTCTTCTATATCAATCAGCAGTAGAGAATTTGAGTTTTTTTCTTATACCTGCAGTCGTAGGACTTGTGATTTTTGCTACACCAATTATTCAACTATTTTTTACTAACCAATATTCTGCCGCTGCTCCATATTTACAGCTATATGCCTTTACGTATATTTTTCTAATTATCCCATATGACGCCTTGCCGCGAGCGCGTGGTCAATCAGGATGGATCTTACGAACCTTCATAATATTTTCCATATTCTCGTTGGGCATGGCTGGTTTATTGACCCATTTCTGGGGACCTTTTGGAGCCTTGAGTGCACTTTTGCTTACCGGTGCAGCAATGCGTACCTATGCGATTGTATATTTCAAAAAACAGATCGAATTACCATTAAATCGATTCTTACCTCTCGAAAGTTTTGTACGCTATACACTCCTGTGTTTAGTTTTGGGGGGATGCGCTTTGGCGGCAAGGCCGTATTTTACTAATAGTCATATCTGGTTTTTTGTTTGTGGCAGTGCTTTTGCTTTACTTTATTTGTTGATCGCTTTGCCCTCTAAAAATCGTAGCGAAAGGCTACGCCATCCATCTCCCGGTGTATTAATCATAGCCCAATCGCTTGATATTGGCGGCATTGAACGGATGATTCTTCATCTCAGTGAATATCTTCAGGAAGAAAAGAAATGGGCCATACATGTTCTTGCATATGATCATACAAACAAAAACTCACAAGATTTACTTTCGAAGTTTGCGTCTCGAAACATTCCCGTGGAAACCTTTAAGAAAGCGAAAGGATTTTCACCTTTGGCCGTGGTACGAATTGTTCGCAACATTTACCGTAATGATATTTACATAATTCACACTCAAGATCTGGGAGGTTTGATCTATGCTGCCTTAGCCAAATTGTGTTGCTTTGGAAGAATTAAAATTGTTCATACCCAACATAGTTTTATTCATTTGGAGAGAAAAGCACGGTATGGAGTATATGAAAAATTATTGACTCGATTCGTAGATAAGCTCTCGGTAGTCTCAGAAGATACCAAAAAAACATATCTTAAGTTGGGAGTAGATTCTGAGAAAATATCTCTGATTCAAAATGGTGTAGTGTTCTCAACGACTCCGTTACTGACCCGAACTGAAAGAATTTCGCAACGACCTTTAGCGCTGGAACATATAGATTCAAGTAAAAGTAAAAGGTTGAGTGCGCATATGCAGGATTACTGGATTGTATATTTAGCACGTTTATTTCCTGGCAAAGGACAGGAACATGCCGTGGCTTTGTGGAATAAACTAAAACCTGAAATCAGATATAGTAGTATTTTATGTTTCATTGGGCCTGAATCAGCTGCTGGTCAATATCAACAATTAGAAAACATCATTGAGAAATCACAAGATAATGAGCGAATTTTTATTTTAGGAGAAACTCAAGAACCTCATTCATGGTTAAATGCTAGCGATCTGTATCTTTCATGCTCTGAGTTTGAAGGAATGCCGCTAGGACCCCTTGAAGCTGTTGGTTCCGGTGTTCCGACGCTGCTATCGAACATTCCCGGACATGATTTTTTAAAAGATGTGACAGTTCAATACCCATTCGCAGACTATAAACGGGGCGCGAATGAAATGGAGAAGATTCTGAATAAGATTGCAACTGATGGATTGAACTATTTTCAAGAGGCCTGGAATAACGGGCGTCATTTGAGAGAGCATTTCTCGGTTGAAGAAATGTCAAGAAAATATTCATTGCTTTATGCCGAAAATATGATCCCATCTAGAAATTCTTTTGCAATCAGAGGAGAGGCTCTTGGATAAAAAACAACAAAACAACCTTATTGCTCGATTTTTATGGATACTAAAACATCGACCAAGACAACTTTACCCGGCTGGCAGAGGGTACGTACTTTTTCATTTGGCCCGAATGGCTCGGATCCTGTTACCTCTTGAAGGGGTTGAGCTATCTGAAAATGTTAGGCTGCAAAAAAATTCAAGTCTAATGGCCGAAAGTCCAGATGCCACAATCAATATAGGAGCCAATGCAATTATTTATGAAGATGCTCGCATCGAATCTTATGGTAACGGGAAAATTTCAATTGGTCCTTCCTCCATTGTAGGAGATGCTCATATAGTTTCGCGATTTAATATTCAGATTGGGGCAAGATTTTTAACAAGTTGGAATGTGTTTATTCAGGATTATGACTCTCACCCAAATACTCCCGAGCTTCGAAAGCAGCAGATAGAGAATATGGTCAGCTCTTTTCGACCTAATTTTGGAGCAAAACATGCAATACCTCTTGTTCGAACTGCTTGGGATTATCCTGGAGAAGCAATCGTAATAGGAGACGATGTCTGGCTAGGTGCTGGCACGACCATTCTTAAGGGCGCGACTATAGGTTCAGGATCAATTGTAGCTACTGGAGCAGTAGTCCTTAAAGGTAATTATCCTGCATTGAGTCTGCTAGCGGGTAATCCAGCCAAAGTTGTAAAAAGTTTAGCGGTTTCACAAGAGCGGCAGGATAACTCCGAAAGAATAAATTATTACAACCAGGGTCAGATTATTGAGCATTCGCTATGATCAAAATCATACTGAAATCATAACCAACTGGTTACATTCGTAACCACTGTTTTCTTCTCACTGGAGCTTCTTATGACCAATATTATATCACTGAAAATGTCGCAAGACAGGCGATGGATTATACTTCTTGGGCTTTCCGTTCTTTGTTTTCTTAGCGGCTGTTCCCATAGTGGTTGGATTCCAGTACAAAAATATACAACGCCCATAACAGGAGAAAATTCAACAAGAAATTCAACAAAAGTATCGCAAGTAGTATGGAAGGAGAGGCATGCTGACAATATCTCACCAGGATATCTTGTTGCGATTAAATCACCAGACGCAAAACTAAATGATAACTTTAGAGTTGAATTTGATGGTTCATTAAAACTTCCTTATAAAGTGATTATAAATACAACTGACCTTAATGAAGAGCAATTACAGGATACGATTAGAAAGTCTTATAAAGGATATTTCCGTTCACTTAACGACATCCAGATTTCGATAGTAAAGAAAGAATATTTTGTAAGTACGCAAGGGCTTGTTCAAAAACCTGGTGAATATGTAGTTCAAGAAACAAGTTCACTCGATGAAATTATTGCTCAAGCTGGAGGATTGAAGGAGGGCAAGGGAGTAGAGAATACGGCTCAATACGTTCGCATTAGTGGGCCAAGTGGATCGGGAATTATTAGATTAAGTGATTACTACTCCGGTTCAAAGCAACTTGTGCCACATTGGCAGGGTGGCGAAACAGTTTTCTTTCAGACTGAGGCTGGCACGGATCCAGCAAGCCCACTAGCTGATTCTCATTCGATTCAGATCATTGGCCAAGTTAGAAATCCTGCCGCATATCAAGCCGAACCAAATGCAGACTTTTTTACATATCTGGTAAAAGCCGGTGGCCCTACTGATAGAGCAGATCCAAGTAATATTATATTAATCCGCGTTAAAGATAATGTTACTCACGCTCTTACTTTTGACATGCTTGATGTGGCCAACATTCCACAAATATTACCTGGTGATGCTATCATTGTCAGCGCTGATAATGCTTCACCACTCGAGAAAAAGAGTAGAGTTGGAGCAAATTTTGCCAATATCCTTACGGCAATAGGCGTTGTTGTGATTGCAGGGTTGTAATAATTATGAAAGCTTGTATCGCCCAGGAGAATGTTTCAAAAACTACATTTGAAGATAGCAATCTGGAGAAGAAAGCTAAGAATTTTCTAATTGATTACATTCGATATCCACAATGTAAGCGATTGATTAATCGAATATTTACGGCCCAAAAGACTAATAATTTTAAAAGCGTGGCTGTTATTAGCCAATTCCCTGAGGAGGGGAAAACAGTTTTTACTGCCGTGTTAGCTTTAGGATTTCACATGTTTCTCGATAAGCGCGTGCTGATTATGGATACAGTCAGTCAAACTCGTGATGAGTCATTTTATTATAGAGGACTCTTGGGACATTCATTATTGGAATTAGATCAGAAGAAAAAACAGAGTTGTATTGATCTTATTACAACTCGCAATGTAGGATCAAAAATTCGCTTCCAACATTTACAAACACCCGACAAATCTACAGAAGTAGAAATTCCAGACTTTAATCAAGACCAGGACAGTGATGTCACTTCTGATTTTAAACTCTGTGGGTTTATTGAGTCCATGAAAAGTAACTACGATCTAATTTTATTAGACACCTGTGCGCTTAGTACAGCAAATAAATATAATTTTGATCCATTGATATTAGCACAGCATGCTGACACTTCAATTCTCGTAACTACACCTCGTTCTTTGGATCGCGGCTTATTAAAGGAACTAACTCAAGAACTGCGTCGCTATAATGTTTCCTCGCTAGGAATGGTTGTAAATCCAGTAGTGGCATAAAAGTATGGAAACAACCGCAGAAACTATAAATATTAGCAAAATCTTCAGGATAGTTTGGAGTAACATTTATTATATCATCATTGTCACTCTTTTATTTGCATTGCTCGGACTTTTTACAGCGTACATCATTCCACATAAGTATAAATCAAAAACCACACTCAATATTCAGGCAAGTTATTTTCAACATCCTCTTGTCAGTGATCTTTTATCAGATGTTAGCGATCCCAGTGAATTAAATGCTCAACGGTTGGCTCTTTTGCGATTGGCATTAAGTACTGAATTTCTTGATACATTGGGACAAAAATATCAATTATTCAGTCACGCAGGCTCTAATACTCAGCATGCAATTGATCGCGAACTGTTCCTTAAGAAAATTGAATATTTTTCAGTAAGTCCTACTAGTTTTCAAATTTCTGTTGTTGCAGATACTGCACTTAAATCATATCACATGGCTCAGGATATTTTGGCTCAAATGACCAATACCCTTATCGAGCAGCGTTATCAGAGCTTAATGCGTGCCCGTTCTGCAATTTTAAAACAAACGAAACTTCTCAATAGTACCATGAGTAATAGTGGAGCTCTGGTGCAACGAGCCAATCTTGATCTTCAGCTCAATAAGATGGAAGGAAGTTTAGCAGCTTTGAAAAGTCGACTTGCCGACACTCATCCCCAAGTACAAGCTCTAAAAAGTCGAACTGCAGCTCTTCGAGCTCAGGTAAGTCACCTGCCAGACCA
The DNA here is from genome assembly GCA_964523015.1 of uncultured Bdellovibrionales bacterium. Taxonomy (GTDB): domain Bacteria; phylum Bdellovibrionota_C; class UBA2361; order UBA2361; family J135; genus JAWXBT01. The sequence continues at coordinate 23,256 of CAZFXN010000008.1, forward strand.
AGCCAGCGAAACAATTGATGACTATACCAGAGTTTTTCTTAATCCTTCTTCACGCACATCAACGCAGGAGATTTACGACGATCTTTTAAAAAAATTGAGTTACTTAAATATTGTTTTAGAAATGGAGCAGGATAGGGAAAGCGTGTCATATCTTACTGTCATTGAACAACCAACACTGCCGTTCACTCCATTTTTCCCAAATAGTAAAGAATTTGTTTTGCTGGGCGCACTATTTGGAATGTTGCTTACCTTAATTCGGATCACATACAACGAATTAAAGAGATCAAATGAACTCACCCCACATGAAGCAGCAGAGATTTTCAAACTTGAATTTCTTGGTGAGCTTCCACCATTGTTGGAAAAGAATCGGATATTGCTTTTGGAGATTCTACCTAAATCAGTAGTGGCTTTGCCCCTAACTTTGCGGGAGACATAACCCGTGTATGATAAATTATCTTTTACAATCATTTCGATCTTTCTCTTAGTCATCGCGGCATCATTAATTCCATATCTTTGGCCCTCAGACAGGGCCGAGCAGAAATACCCACGATTATCTGCAAATAACTTTCTTTACTTAAGTTTATTCATTTTGGTGTTGAACATTTTCTTTGCGTTTATTTTAGGAGCAGACAGTTTAATATTGGCATCGGCACTGGCTCTAGGTATAGGGTTAAGTGTGCTTAATCCGGTGGCAATGCTTTGTTTTTTTGTGGCCAATCTCTTTTTACGGCCGTGGGAAGTTCTACCTAATAATTACTTTTTGATGTTCTTACCTAGGCTGCTTGCTGGCTTAAGTTTCTGCACCTGGATTTTTCATATGATTCGAACTAGACAGGAACACCTGGTTTGGAACAGGCCTTGCTGGTACTTTGTACTATTTTTGGGCTGGCTGGCGATCAGCTGTATGTTTTCTGGCACATCAGAAGCTTCTCTGAATTTCCTTATTGATCAATTTTTGCCTATCTCTGTGGTTTCTCTTCTTATACTAAATTCATTTGATAAACCTCGTGATTTGAAAATTTTTTCTCGCACACTAGTACTCTCAGTAGCTGGAGTAGTTTGTGTGTCTTTATCAATAACGTTGCAGGGCAATCTTCCAGGACATTATTTACGTCTTCACAGCGTTGGCTTATGGGGGAATGCAAATGATTTAGCAGCACTGATGGTTTTTATCTTGCCACTTACGCTGACTCCCCTCTTTACTAAGAACCTGAATGTTTTTGATTTGATTAAAGCATTATGTATAAGCACTCTTTTTTTAGTTGGCATCTTATGGTCTGAGTCCAGGGGGGCGATAGCAGCGCTTCTTGTAGGCGGTCTTTGTTATTTTGCTTGCTGCATTAAAACCAAGAAGACTGCAATCCTTGTTGCTATTTGCATGATTGCATTGCCCATTCTTTTTTATCTTTTGATTGACCGTCAATTCGAAGATTTATCTGGCTCCAATATATCACGCAGCAATTACTTTATAGCCGGTTTGCGAATGGCCAAGGATCATCCACTTTTTGGTGTGGGCATCACCAATTATCCGCACTTATATGAAAATTATGCTTCGGTGTTTTATGAATGGGGCAATCGAACGGCACATTCGAGCTGGATACTGGTACTCGCTGAAGCCGGAATAATCGGACTTTTTCTATTTGCCGGATTGTATTTTTCAAGTTTGCGCTATGCCTGGTACATGCGAAAAACATTTCCACAATTTCTATTAGCGATGGTTTGTTATGGTGTAGCGATGAGTTTTCTTTCTCATACCTATCTATTTTTGCCCTACATCCTTATGGCTTTTGTAGTTGCCTCTGCCAGAATTTATTCTTTAACTCCGCCTACTGCCAAGGTCATCGCAATTTTGGCTTTGCTTACTTTGAGTCTTAATCCTACTGCAGAAGCACAAGAGGTCCAGAGTCTGGAAGCATCAGCTGGTGCTGATAAACCGATCGGAAAATATTTACCAAAAACATCGTCCCAATTAACGCTTAAGGGCTCGCGTGGTGAAACACTCCTATTCCTTATAAAGGCTACAGGGAAAGGTTGTATTCCTATTTCACTATCCATGCCGCTTAATATTCAAAATTATGCGACAGGAAATTTTTATGTACTTCCACTGATTCAGACTGAACAGCCATCATTTCCAGGCGCATTTGTCGGCAACCAACTTGATCCAGTTGTGCCAATTTCTTCCGGCACTTCCTGCTTAGCTCTAGAAAAAGATAATTGGTTTTTGGGCGAACTCAAAATTCATTCCGAATTACTGCCAGGAAGTTATAAGGGAACGATTGTAGTCGGAGAAAAAAATATTCCTCTGACTTTAATTGTCTGGAAGATGACAATTCCTGAACAACCACATTTACCAGCCTATGCCGAAATGACACCTTGGTTTGGATTGCTTGGTCATTACGGTAAATGGCATGAGGGCGAGGGGGAACTTGCACAAGCTTATGAAGTTGCCATGAGAGACCACCGTATTTACCCCTTAAAATCAACTGTTGCACCGCTTGAATTCAAAGAAAGTGGTTCAAGTACATTGTTGGATATTACAGAAAAACCTACCCGGCAAACTTCTTTTAAATCAGTCGTGCTTGATCAGAGACCTCAATGGGCTTATTACGATTTCCCGACAGTCGGCTCTTCAGGTTTTGATCCAATTGATTTCGAAAAAGCGCAGCTATATTTCAGTGCAGTTGAGAAAACTATCGCTACAATACCAAGACCCGGCAAAGCACTGGTTTATCTTTGGGATGAGCCAAAACCAGATGCGATGAGTCAATTGAGCAAACTCTCTCAGTTGGTCAAAAAGTTTGCACCCTCGCTCAAACAATTAGTCACGATCACATATCAGCCTGAGCTTGCAAATTCGATCGATATATTCGTACCAGTGATTAATCATTTTGATGTCCCAGGTTTCCCCTCCCCAACTATTTATCAAGAGTTTCAAAAAAAAGGACATGAAGTTTGGTGGTATGTAAGCTGTATGAGTCATGGTTGTGAGGCACTTGCTGATACTGGTGTACCCGATATGGTGTTGGATCGCTCTTCGGCATACGTTCGCGTTATTGGATGGCTATCTATGAAATACAAGATAGATGGTTTTCTTTATTACAGTGTCAATAACGGGTACCAGTATTTTCCAAAGCGCGATCCGTGGAATAGTTTGTGGGATTTTTCTGGCAATGGTGATGGCACACTTTTTTATCCAGGTCGACCAGGCGAGCATGGTCTCCAAGATCATATTCCAATTGCCTCATTACGACTAAAACTTTGGCGAGAGAGTTCTTATGATGCTGAGTATATTAACTGGATGGAGAAACTAAAAACGAAACCCAACTGGTGGACCTCAGAATTTAATGACCTGGTCAGATCAACCACAGCTTGGTCTCGTGACTATTCAAATTATCAGAAACTGAGAGACAAGATTGGAACATATCTTAATACAGCAGAGGTAAACACAATATGAGTCGTGTTACCGTTATTCTTCCTCTTTTCAATAAAGCAAAATATATAGCCCGCGCCATTGATTCGATTCTTAACCAAAGTTTTTCCGATTTTGAATTGATTATTGTTGATGACGGATCTACAGATGGTAGTTCCGAGATTGCAGCACGTTACCAAGATGCAAAAGTCAAAATTATTTCTCAACCAAATGCTGGCCCAGGCGCTGCTAGAAATAGCGGCCTACGACAAGCCCAAGGAGAGTTGATAGCCTTTTTGGATGGAGATGATGAATGGCATCCTAATTATCTCGAGGAGAGTGTGGCATTGCTTGACATGTCTTCACCAGAAACAGCATCAGTTACATCGGGCTATGTCGAGTATCCTCGAGGAAAGTCGCGTACTGCCATGTGGCTTAAACGCGGAATTCGAAATAGAGAATTTCTTTTGTCAGCTTACATGTCTCCTCTGACAGTCGTATATTTTCTTGCTTATATGTCCTCTTGGTCGACTCTTACCAAACGTTCTGTTCTTGAGCGTTGGGGTGGATTTTATAGTGATGATCACTGTACATACGCAGAGGATTCTTTTCTCTGGCTTAAAATTCTTTTAAATGAACGAGTTAGATTTAGTCTTACCCCCCGAGTTAACTATCATCGTGAAGCATCGAGCCTTAGTCAATCCCTAGTTGCACCACATCCAGTAGAACCATTTCTCCTGTTCCCTGAAAAAATAAGAGAAAGTTGTCCACTCGAGTTGCGAAGTCTGCTCGAGCAGGTGCTAGCTATTCGAGCACTCAAAACTGCATGTGTTCTCGGTTTTTGGGGAAAGTGGCAGGAAGCGAGGCATCTCATGCATAAGTTTCCAACTAATCAGGTTTGGAGAACTCCTCATTATACCCCAGCGCTTATTTGCTCTACACCCTTTGGAGCCGCCTTTGGAAGAATGTACCAAAGCAAAACAGATTTTGCTGATTTCTTGACAAGCCTTCGGCTTGGCAGAATTTTTAATAATGCTTTGGTATTTATTGTTTGGCTCAATTTCTGGCGAAATTGAGCTGATGCAGGCAATTGCAGATGGAGAAAAACGTCAATGCATGATGTAGCGCATTCACTGAAAGGAAAAGATGTAACATCATTCGATGTGATCCAATCTTATGACAATGTTTTTAACATGACAAATATTATTCCGCGCCAACTAAGGCGTGGGATAAGATCTATGTTAGAGAATATCTCTCGAGGAGTATTAAGTGAGTACTACTCCGGCTTATGTAGTTGTCTTTTGTACCATCGTGTTGGACCTGCAAAATTCCAGCCGGATCAATCGAATCCATATTCTGGGCTTACTGTTTCGTCTGAAAGTTTTGATGAACAGATGTATTACGTTAAGAATAATTTTAATTGCCTTTCTCTCTCAAAGGCGGTCGAGCTTTTGAGCATCGGGGCACTACCAGCTCGGAGTTTGGTAATAACATTTGATGATGGCTACAAGGATAATTTAACTACAGCTCTTCCAATTCTTGAGAAATATGAACTACCTGCAACATGTTATATCACGACGGGGCTTGTTGATCGGACCTCTGAATTATGGTGGTACGAGCAGAACTTTATAATACTAAATTCTACAAAGCTCGATTTTAAATGGAACGGGAAAGTCTTCAAACGATCTCTTCAATCGCTTCGTGAAAAGCATGTAGCTATCTATGATTTCAATAAATTATTTAAAAGATTGTCGCTTTCTCAGCAAAAAAGTTTTATGCAAGTATTGAGAGCTCAATCATCTCACACATATTCCTATAATGATGAGATTTTAACCTGGTCTGAAGTAGAAAAGCTTGATCGTCATCCGCTTATCACCATTGGTGCCCACACCACTAATCATCCAGCCTTGAGCCTTTTGGATAAGGATGATTTGTTGAATGAATTGTGCGAATCCAAAGAGCGACTTGAAGTGAAACTCGGACACCCGATTGGTCATTTGGCTTATCCATTTGGCGGTAAAAGTGAAGTTGGGAAGCGTGAATTCGAGGCAGCACGGGAGAGTGGCTTCATTTCAGCTGTTACAACCCAACATGGGCATCTTTATCAACAACATCAGGAACATCTCTGTGCTCTTCCCCGAATTTCAATCAACTATGAAGATTCTATTGAGAGCTTTGCCTGGAAGTTAAGCGGAATTTATTCGATGTTCCGCCAGCAAGGCCGAAGAATCATGGTCGGCTGATTTCTATGCAAGTTTCTTCTTAGTATTGGGTCAATGTTGCCACCTAATGGGGGCATAAATAAGACATAAAGAGTATCCGCGTAACCCGTGCTTGAAAATATATCCAACATATCCAGCATAGTCTGAGTTCAGCACGCGCATTCTTCTCTTTCAAAATTCAGTGATTATCCGGCATGACAATTGCACTGACACCGGTGCTAAGTTCACATCGATAGAGATAATAAAAATTTGCCTTGCGGTTTTAAGAGGGAAAGATGCGGTTTTTCATTACGTCATTATTTACATGCGGTCTTTTTATTTTTCAGCTATCTGCTGTACAGTCGAGCTGGGGTATGCCCCAGAAGCGGATAAGAATCACGCAGAAAAATATTGATCGCATTACTACTATCTCAGATTTAAACGCCTTTAATCTTAACGGAGCTTGTTTTCAGAAAAAAGCCACGGCGATGCTAGGCGTAATACGCGGCCATTATTTTATTAGGCCTGTAAAATCACAATTATCGAAAAATATTTCTTATCTCTCAAATAAAAATAAGATTTTGAAAGTTGAAATAGCTCAGACTATAAAAGCAGCAGCACATAAATGTAAAGCGGCGGCAAAAGTAGCAGCACGTAAATGTAAACGCGCCTGCCCAACACCAACTCCATCATTGACTCCCACTCCGAGTCCGTCTCCTAGCCCGACAGTTACGCCATCTCCCTCAATGAGTCCATCGCCTTCTCCCTCTGCGAGTCCATCAGCCTCGCCCTCAGTAAGTCCGTCACCTTCGCCTTCGCTGGTTCCAATTCCTGAACTAGCACAATGGGAAGCACAGATGACAAGTTATGGAAGTCTTCATTGTCAGAATCTCAATAATCCAAATATTAATTTTGATACTCACTTAGCAGCTACGTACTATGATGCAGAATGGGTTTTCTACCAGATCGGTGACTACACAGGAGATAATACTTGGTACAATTGTGCCCAAGCTGCTGAATCTGTTTACCGCGATAACTATGTTGCTCCAAACAACGGAACCGTACCTGGATATTGGGGATTTAGTCACGGAGTAACCAAAGATTACCTTACAACCCAAGATACTGAGTCTCATGATACGGTTGTGTTACTTTCCCAGAACCAAGCATATGCACCAGACTGGACACCCCTCAGTTGGACTCAAAATGCCAACATGAGTCGAGAAGTTGCTTATGCCATTATGAGTTATCTAAATGCGGAAAAAGTTGGGGAAGCTCATCGGCCTAGATGTGAACAATTAGTGGATCAGTCACTCAATCACCTTGATCAATGGTTTGTGTCACAAACTGCAGATTATGTAAGGCCTTTTATGTTTGCACTAACTGCACAAGCTTTAATTAGTTACGATGCCCAAATAGGTGGCAATGCACAGATTCTTCCTGCTCTAGAAAATGGAGCCAACTGGATTTGGGATCATACCTGGCAGCCGGCAAGTCAAGCTTTTATGTATACAGATCATAATGTTCCATCTGGGGATACCTCTCCGGCTCCTGATCTGAACCTGCTTATTGCTCCTGTTTATGCCTGGTTATGGCATCAAACTGGGAATCCTATTTATCGCGACAGAGCCGATCAGATCTTTGCCGGTGGAATAGTTGGAGCTTGGTTAGTTAATGGCAAGCAGTTTAATCAAAACTACCGCTGGAGCTTTGACTATATTAAGTGGCGTTCATTACCGACTCTTCATTAAGAAGCATTGTTGTTCAGTAAGATACTAGGCTCAGCAGTGATCATTGATCGAATATTTTTTAATTTAATAACTGTTGATACTAAAGATTTTCCCATGAGATTATCCAAGCTCATAGCTATAGACGTGATCTGGCGTCGCTCTATCCACAAACGTTTTAACATTGTGTGTTCGGGCTGGGCAAAAGAATCAACCCAATGGATATCTGTCTGAACTTGAATTTGACGAAGATGCTCAATCTCCAGGAGTACGCCGGGCGAGTATTGTGCGTAAGCCTCATCGTAAGCTATTTTAAATGAGAATACTCCGTCGCCACTTTTAAAACCGCAACGCATGGCAATAGGTTTATTATCTAAGGTCATCATAAAAAGCATGAGGGTTTCAGCATTCGCTGCATTCTCTGTAATTTTTTGAAAAAAATGTTTCTCATTTCCTCGGTGAGCCATTGCCGTACCCTCGACACCTTTCCATCCACTTTCTTCTAACTTAAGAAAACTATCAATCCATTCCGATAAGCCATCACTCTTAGTAAACTTGCGATATTGAACTGCACCGATCATTGCGAGTTTTGCGCTTTTTTTCTTAATGTCTTTGAGATGTTTCGATGATATTGCCCTTCTGAGATATCCTTCGCCGTCGCCATTTGATTTCAAAACTGGACGCTCATATTGCTCTAGAACTTCGATCTCTAAATTATTCTCTTCGGCAAAGCGTTTCAATTGAACATAAAATGGACCTTCAGACGCAATGTGTTCAAACCGAAAGACAAAACGTCCCTGCGACTGCTGTGAAAGCCAAGCAAAGAATGTACTCAAACACTCTTGTTCGCAGCCGACACGAATGAGAGGTGTACAAAGAAAGCAATGTATATGTCGCCATAAACTGTAATAATGAATGGGCAGATGATGATAGCCGTGTTTTTCTTCAAGTGGAAAAACTCCCACCAGGGATTTTTCATCAGAAGACCAGACCATCACGATCAGTACTTTTTCACTCCTTAGAAGCTCAAAAGCAGGAAGCAACATTCCACTCTCGTAGAATACATTTTCTGATATTACCTCAGTTGCTAATTCGTTAATGTGTTGAGCAACTCGTTTGAGTTCCTCAATAGTTGAGATGGCAACTGCTTTCAAGTCATTCCTGACATTTAAAAGGTTAATATTATAGGTATATTTTCACATTGAGTATAAGCAAGATCATACTGGCCTGCTGAAGGATAAACTAAATTCGCATCTCATGTGTGGTATAACTGGTTACATAGATACGAGCTCAAACGTGCCGTTTCCTGATGCTATTAAGGCGATGACAAACACCATCACTCATCGTGGCCCTAATGATAGTGGTTATTGGGAGAATTCTAGTCTTGGCATAGCATTTGGACATCGCCGCCTTTCTATTCTAGATGTTTCACCAGATGGCCATCAACCCATGTTATCACAAAGTCGCCGCTACGTAATTATTTTTAATGGAGAAATTTATAATTATCAGCTGATTCGTCTCGAACTAGAAAAAAATGGACATCATTTCAAAGGTCGCAGTGATACAGAAGTAATGTTAGCAGCGATCGAGGAATGGGGTTTGAATGAAGCAATCCAAAAGTTTAATGGAATGTTTGCGTTTGCTTTGTGGGATAGTAAAACTGAACTTCTACATCTTGCCCGTGATCGGATTGGCGAAAAACCTCTCTACTATGGTTGGTCTGGGGGAGCATTTTTATTTGGTTCAGAATTAAAAGCACTGAAAGCACATCCAAAATTCCAAGCTGCTATTAGCAAAGGTGCATTAGCACTAACGCTAAGACATAGCTATGTACCAACTCCTTGGAGTATATACCGAAAAATTTTCAAATTAATTCCAGGATCTATTTTATCAATCAAGGTTAATCAATGTCGGGATTGTCCTTCTGACTTCTCGCCGTTCCCAGACAAATCAGGCAATGGACTTTCTCCAATTACTTTTTGGAGCGTTGAAAATGCATTAAATAAAGGCCGTCTTGATCCATTTGTTGGAGATGAAGAACTGGCCTCGCATGAACTAGAGAAGTTGCTTTACGATTCAGTAGGAATTCGAATGGTCGCAGACGTTCCACTAGGGGCATTTCTATCAGGAGGCATTGATTCATCGGCGATAGTTGCGCTAATGCAAGCACAAAGCACACGCCCAGTGAGAACTTTCTCAATTGGCTTTCGCGAAAATGAATATGATGAATCTGTATATGCCCGACAAGTAGCTAACCACTTAGGTACGGAGCACACAGAATTGTATGTAGATCCACAAGATGCACTTAATGTTATCCCGTTTCTGCCGACAATGTTCGATGAACCATTCTCAGATTCTAGTCAGATTCCCACATATCTCGTTTCCAAGCTTTGTAGTGATAAAGTAACCGTAAGTTTATCAGGGGATGGAGGTGACGAACTTTTTGGAGGGTACGAACGGTATAGTTGGGCGAATAAAATGTGGCCTGTTATAGGGAAGGTTCCACTCAATGTAAGACAGCACTCTAGTAGGGCGATTGAATTTCTTTCAGGTTTTCAAAATCTGGGAAATTCTGAAGTCAAAAGTTATCGGACCAAAGTAGGTCAAAAAATGCAAACTCTTGCCAGCGTGTTGAAAGCTGAAAGCAAGCAGCAGCTTTATCAAAACCTTATGTCTCACTGGTCTGGTGTTGATGAACTCGTCATTGACTATGAAAGGTTACCAACTACATTTGATAAGTATTCAGATTCCACTGCTTCGCATGATTATTTATCCGACATGATGTCTACCGATATGATTAGTTATTTGCCAGATGACATACTAGTAAAAGTTGATAGAGCGAGCATGGCCGCGTCACTTGAAACTAGGGCACCATTTCTTGATCATAGGTTAATTGAATTTTCTCTGGCTCTGCCTTCTCACTTAAAGATAAATGGAGGCATAACCAAGCGAGTCCTGCGCCGTCTTCTTTATCGTCATATCCCTAAAACGCTTATTGATCGACCGAAGATGGGTTTTGCAATACCGATTGACCGTTGGTTGAGAGGAGAACTTCGCGAATGGGCTGAAAATCTGATTTCAGAGCGAAAACTCAAGGACCAGGGGTTATTTCATTCAGAACCAATTAGAAAAAAATGGAAGGAGCACATGAGCGGAGCTCGAGATTGGCAACATTATCTTTGGGATGTGATTATGGTGCAAGCATGGCTCGAAGCATAATGCTTAATGATGCGTGCCACTTCAATGGTAAGAACTCATCAAAATTGACACATGATAACCTTTTAATATTATGAGAAGGATTTGGGGATTAAGGGTTTACATTATCCCTAGTACTTGTCATAAACCTTCCTAATATTAACCCGGTTAAATAAATGTTAAATGAATGATTGATGAGCAAGCTCATATAAAGCGTGTCGTTGATTCGCTATCAAGTAAGTATTGGTCCTTTAAGTATCTTGAAGGTGGCGATTGTCCAATTGATCTTTATGCCCTTTTTGCAAAAGAACTTTCACATATTCCCCTTACCTCCTGGCCAGATCGTTTTGCTTGGGGTGGCGTTTTTATTAATGGCCATGCCGCTTTAGAAAATGTGCCTCTGACTCCGCCGTGTCGCGTCGAATATTACGAACCGAGATACGATTATTTAAATCCTGAAGATCAATTTCCACCATTTAGATCCGAATATGTTCTTTTTACTGATGGTGAGTTGGCTTTTATTTTCAAACCTTCCGGTATTCCTTGCGTCCCGGCCAGAGAGCAGCGAAAAATTAATTTTAAGGCTCAGTTAGAAGAGTATTTTCAATGCCCGATTCACATGCCTTCCCGTCTTGATACTTCAGTGTCAGGACTCATGGCGATAAGTTTAAAAGATCGTTTTCATGATCAGCTACAACGTATGTATGAAAAAAGGATGATGACAAAACACTATCTCCTACTCGTAAAAGGGCGGCCTACTTGGGATAAGATAACTGTAGATGCGCCGATCGGGCGTGATATGAGACACGCTGTTCTTCGTAAAGTTACTGACACCGGAAAAGCAGCTATCACAGAATTTGAGCTTCTTGGTACAGGAGAATTTAAAACACAAAACGATGCCATCATCGAAGCCTCCCTTATTAAAGCAAAACCAATTACAGGTAGAACTCACCAGATAAGGATCCATGCCGCTCATTTAGGATTTCCAATTATCGGTGATAGATTTTACGGCCATGAGGATGGCTATGACGATGATGGAAACTATGCCTCAACCGTTCACCTATTAAGTTATCAACTTAAGTTTAAACGCCCCATTACCGGTGTTGAGATTGATTTTAAAATACCCCAGGAAATGATGCCGCAATGGAGTTATCAGATACCCTTGAACATTCACAAAGACCTGACATAATCGTACCCATATGTGGACCCGTTTTTTTGAAAGAGCTTTAGTGCTCACTATATTATTGTGCATCTTTATCCCTATCTCCCTTAATCGACTTATCGCCGGGGATGAGGGATTCTATGTTTTGGCAGCAAAGTTAGTTGCCTCTGGCGATCGACTTTACTCTGATTTCTTCTATCCTCAGATGCCGCTATTGCCATGGATCTACGGAACCTGGATGCGCATGTTTGGTCCTACCTGGGAATCAGTAAGAATTCTTGCCGGAATATTCAGTGCCCTAATTGGATACTTAATTTACCTCCATCTTTTAGCTTTTAATCGAAGGTGGGCAATCTTTGGAATTTTTCTATTTGTTACTTCAACCTTAGTATTTGCCTGGTATGGCACAGTAAAAACTTTTTCTATCTCAATTTTATTTCTGTTTAGCTCTTACTATCTACTCGATAAAAAGTCCTCTCTTAATAGTTGGATAAAACTAGTATTGGCTGGGATTCTGTTTGGGCTCTCTGTTGAGACACGCCTTTTCTTTGCTGGATTATATCCGATCTTCTTACTTCTGATTTTCATTCGCCCCGACCCTATGACCGGATTCTTGAAATCGGCCCTTTTATTCTCTCTTGGATGCACAATTGCACTCTTTCCCTCGATCTATCTAGCAATTTCAAACTTTGATATCTTCTACTTTAATAATCTTGGGTATCACCTTATTCGATCAGATCGAGGTGATGACGCAATGATGCGGGCAAAACTAACTATTCTTAATACTGTTTTAGGATTACGAGATTCTCATCAAATTACAGGATATCAATTACCAACACTTTTAGTTTTATCTGGCTTTTATGCTTTTGGATCCATATTTTCAAAGACAAAGATTGATAGTGCATTTATAGTTGCTCTCGGTCTCTTTATTTTAAACTTCATACCGAGCCCCTCTTATGTTCAGTATTTTTCTACCTTAATGCCATTTCTGATTATTGGTGCAGTTTCATCGCTGTACTCTCTTTATAAGTTTTACTTACAAAACACTTATCGTCCTAAAAAAAGTCTGGCTTTTATCTCTATCTTACTATTCTCTGCAATTTTCATCACAGGATCTTATGAAGATCTTCAAAAGTATATGAAAAATGGTATCGGTGTAATTGGAATAGGACCAGGTGATGCTCCTAATAAAACAATCTCTGCAGTTAGTGAGATTGGAGAAAAGATCTCTCAGTCAATTAATCCAAACGAAGAGGTCTTAGCCGAATGGCCAGGATTCTTAATTAATAGCACAGCTAAGCCGGTTCCTGGTTTAGAGAATAATTTTGGCTGGAAAGTCGGACATAAGATCTCTCCTGAGTTACGTAGGAAATATAAGATAATCTCACGAGATGAGATTAAAAAACTTATTCAAAATGGAGTTCCCTCATCTGTGATACTTGAAGTCAAAAGTTATAAACGAAATTATAAAAACTCAATGAATCTGTATGATATTGCCTGGAAAGATCATGGGGTGATCTTTTTTAGAAAGAAGGCTTAGGAAAAAGGCACAGGGAAAAGGCTCAAGAAAAAGACTGCTTAGAACCCTGAATCTTATTCCATTCATCTTCAAGGGCTTTAGTTATCTGAGATAGCTGAGTAATTCTCTTTTTAAGATATATAAAACTTCCAGCTTCATGCACTTTTTGGTTTTCTGGATAGTTAAAACTAGTTGGGCTAGAGCAGATCGTTTCTTTATTTAAAAATGCTCTTAAAATGGGAATAAAGATACTATCCCAGGTATCGCCATACTCCCCTTTATAATTCAAAAAATATCCGGCTACCCTACTTGAAAATATTCTTGGACCAAAAAAGAGATCGAGCTTCAGTCCTGTTAGTTCACGCCAAAATTCATTCCCTAAAGATTCAACATGCTGCTGAAATTCAGGATATGAGGAGAGATCTTTTCTGTGAGGGATCACAATCGAGGCCTGCCCCTCCTCAATTGGTTGACATAATTTAGGGATATCAGGAATAAACCCTTTCTTTTCAAGCTCAGTATATACAATTGTGGTAAAGCCAGAATTAACAGCGTGCTCGATAGCTTCTCTCCTAGCAGCACCCATCGTTGAGCCACGCTGCACAATAACCTCAACACCCTGATCCTTCAACGCACGGTTAAATGTTAGGTCAGAGCCCCCATCAACTGAAATAACTTTAATGAGAAGATCCTTTGCCTCACTAGCAGCCCTAAGAGCGAGATCCGCTCTTAACATATCTCCCTTAGAGACATGTTTAAAAAGTGTTGAGGTAACTATGGCTATATTTTGAGTAATCATCTACCCGTCATCATCTACCACAAATACAAACTTTTCAACTGAAGTTAAGCGAGATTCGTAATCAACCACATCTTTATTTTTCTCAACCTCTGTCCCTGAATCAACATAAAAGATCTTATCTGTAGGGCGTTTTTTAAGAGAATAGATAGAGGAGCTTGTGGTTGTTTCTTTTTCCTTAACAACTCTCTCTACTGCCACATATTCTTTTTGTAATACGTTTCGCTTCCTTCGCTCTTTGCCTGGAAGTGAAATTGGGCTAGGACTAAACTCGCTCTCTTCATATTTAATTCCACTAGGATTCCTTATCGAAGACTTATATGGATTCTCATCAATGTTAAGTCCAAAACCCATTCTTCTACGACGTTTAGTTTGCTCCTCTGTTCCTGTTTTATTTTTTGAAGGATTGGATTCTGGTACCTTATATAGTTCTGGATACGGTTCTGGAGATAGAAAAGGCTCCGGATGAAGTTTTAATTTTGCTTTGGTTACTGGCTCTACTTGAGGTTGCGGTCTTGTACTAAGTTCTGGTTTAAGGTCTACTTTTGTTTCTGCTGGTTTCTCTTTAGGAGATAATTCTACCCCAAATAAAGAGAGATCCTCATTTACTCTAGCTAAGTCTTTTTCAATCTTGGTTTTGGATTCTTCAAGTTTTACGATCTCTTCTTTAATGATCTCCTTAGCCGCATCTGAATATGTAAGATCAGATACCTTCTTTTGTAGTTGATCTAGTTTCTTTTGTTCTACAGCTAGCTTTTTCTCTGTTTCAAGTTTATTTTTCTGAAGCGCTTCGATTCCTTCATCAAAAGATGGTGGTTTTTCTTTAGAAGTGAGGTCGACCTTTGGTTTTGTAATTGGCTCAGGCTTATCGAGCACAGCAACACCAACCTCTTTCTCTTTAAGCTCTAAAGATAGCTCATATTCACTAGAATCCCCTTTCGTATCTTTGTAACTACCGCCACCATTACTATCACGACCACCGCTACTATCTCCGCTACTATTCTTTCCACCATTCCCCTCTCCATCTTTAAGAATAGTTCTTGTTGGCTCTTTAGAGTTTTTAAATGCATCCTCGGCCCATGAGATATCTATCTCGTTACTTTTTGATGGTCCGTCTTGGGATATACGTAGCTCAGGAGCGGCAAACTTTCCTTCATCTAAGTCAAACTTAATAGAAGTTTCATGAGGATCACTGGCTGTAATGTTTTTTCTAAGATCTCTTAATGTCTTTATCGGATCATCTACTAATTTTCCTATCGTATAGTTAGCTCCAGCATAAACTACAGCAACTGCTACAGCAGCTCCGGCTTCTCTTTGAAGTGTTTCAAAAAGTTTTGTTTTTTCTTCGGCAGAGAGATCCATCTGCGAAATTGAATACGCTGCATCTGCTAGTGGCAAGGTTATTCCTGCTACAGTAAGTGCAGTAACGGCCTTACCGCCAAAGGCTGTGGTGTTTCCAACAAAATCTTTTGCAAACTGTTGCCGCATAATCAGCTTGGCATCCTCTTTTGAGAGATCGGCTAAGGCATCAGTAGTAATCCTGCCTCCTGCTTTCATAGTAAATCCAACACCTTTTAGCGGAGCAAAGATGCTAACGACATCTGCTGCTAAAAAAATCATGTCAAAGAGGGTTTGCTTTGCTGAAATATCATTAATGCCGGTTGCATACGCATCATCTATCCGATCCCAACCTCGAGCGACGTTTCTAACTTTAAGATATCCAGTTCCAGCAGCTACACCAACTAATCCACCCACAGCAGCTCCAGGAAGAGCGCCAACTCCAAAGAACCAAACGCCTATTACAGCACCTGCAGCAGCACCACCAACTGCACCTCCTAATCCGAAACCAACTGCCTCTCCTAATGATTCACTGTTGGTTTCTGAAAGTGCGACTTGCAAGGCCGAAGCTAAATTCCCCTCTTTATTTTCTTTAAATGAATCAAGTGCACGCTCAATAAAATCGACACCTTTATAGTACTCTCTCTGACTTTCCAATTGATCAAATGTTTCCTTAGCTAATGATGGGGCTTTAATTCTTAGGAGTGTATTTGCCTCAATAATAGCTAGCGCTCCGATCTCTTCCTGAGATAATGACATATCTCTGCCACGAGCAATCTTTGCTTCCTCTGCATACCTAAGAGATCTTATTTTAAGAGCTGTTTCGAGTTGTAAATCATAGTCTCCTGAAATAGCTATTGCTGATAGAGTAGCCGCCTTACTAAAAACCGCTTCCTTATATAAACTTTGACCATATGGAATAGTTACTAACTCTTCTGCTAAATCACTAGCACTACTCATAGCTACGAGGGCACTATTATAATCCCCAATTGCGACTAAATAATTTCCTTTGGCGATATCTGATTGAACGATCTGAGAGAGTAAAACTTCTAATTCAACCTGATTTTTTACTTCACTTAATTTTTCTGACGCTCTTTTAGATACACTCTCTAAAACCTGTCTCATGGCATTTAATGAGTTAACATCGCCGTGAGTTGCTGCATAATCTGCAAATTTTGAAGATCGATTTATAAACTGATTCTGCTGCTCAATATTTAATGTCTCAAATTGAGTAAGAACTCTCTTTAGATCACTCTCTTTTAAAAATAAAACCTGAGTATCACTTCTAAAGAAACTTACTAGTTCGTTAAACTCTCTATTTTCTGGTGAAATATTTCTTTTCTCAGTTGGCGTGAGAGAACTTCCAGCAACTCCTAATGAAGCGGCAACCTCAGAAATATATTCTACCTTAGCTAAGTCATCTCTCCCTGATTGAGAATAAATCGCTCCTAAAATTGAGTGCTTCTCAACATCAATCTGCCTTAATGTTCCAGCGATATCTTCAACATTACCGGTACTTTCATAAACTGCTTGAAGCTGTACCTTTACTCCGTCCAATGTTTCTTTCACTTCAGTAAGACACCGCTCATGTTCTTTTTCAAATTTTTTAACTAGGGCTGGATCTCTTACTCCATTTGGCAGAGATCTTTCATAAGCTAATTCCTCATGAACAGCATAATTTCTAATTGCTCTTACTTTATATAAACTAAGCCCAGTCATCTTTTGCATTAATTCAAGTTGTTGCATCCCGGTTAAGGATTGCTCTCTAAGAGCTTCTTTTAATACTTTAATACTTTGATTAATGCTGCTTTCAAATATTTCAGGTTTGTATTGAGAGAGATGATATTCAGCGTGATTCGCTAAAATTTTAGCTTCAGTTAATTTTACTTCAACAAAGAGCTGAGCACCCATGTCACGAACTCTTGGATCACTACTATTTAAAAGGTCTGCAATCCTCTTCTCTGAATCGCTTAATCCATTTAGATCCAAAGTTGCTACAATTAAATTCCGTGCTTCTAAATTTTGTGCTTTTAAATTCTGTTCGGATGTTTTTTCAAAGGTATTAACGCTCTTTAATATTCCAAGCATCTCTTCATTTTCTGAGAGCTTAACGTACTGTGCTCTCATGGCATTTAGCATCTCTTCAGCTTTCGCTCGACCCTCTATGGTCATAGGAGTATCGCTTTTAAGACTCTTTTCCACTTCAGGATCTAAAACCATCTCAAGGGCTAAGATCTGACCCTCTAATTTTACTCTTTCAAACTTACTGCCATTTGGTGTCAGTGACAGTGAAATTTCAGTACCCTGTGGTAAGAATCCTTCCCCTTTAAGAAGAACCTCTGCTATTTCTGGATTGCTTTGAGCTAAAAGTTTTAGATGAAGTGAAGTAACATTATCTCTTGGAATATCAAAAAGTGCAGCAGTAACAGCTATAACGGATCTCTCTTCTGTTAGAACTGCAACATTTTCAGCATCATGATTAAGACTATAATTAATTCCTCTATTTTGAAGAGTTACTCTATTAAAAAGTTCATTTCTTACATCAGAGAGAACACTCCTAATCCCATCGGCCCTCTCAGCATAAGCTCTGAGAGTTGGATCATGACTTAAGGTTGCATCAGTAACTAGCTTATCAGCCGTATCTGCAATATGACTCTTTGAAACATCACTCTTTGAAACATTACCACCTAATTCTAAAGATATTTTTCTAGCTTCATTTAACTCACCAAGATCTGAGAAAACTCTAATTAATCTAAGTGAGGTTTCACCATCACGCTCTAACTTTTGAGCTTCTTGTGCTAGTAACTTAGCTTCATCAGTTTTACCTTTTAATGTTGCTAGCTCTGCTAATGCAGTAAAACCTAATGCTCTCTTTGTGCTAAGATCTCGGCCATTAACATCAATCCTTTCAAGCTCGATCAACTCTTTTGCAAGTTTTCCGATTAATCGCTCCTCCGCAACAGGTATCAAAGTTGTAAGATTGGCCTTAGATACCCCTGTTTCTGCCTCGATCTGTTTTACTTCAGGCCAGGCATATTCTTTAAAAGAGATCGATTCGATTTTTCTTGCTTCCAAAATTGCTCTTAAATAAAGAGCCTTGGCATCTTGGTCTTGAGGATTTTTTTCTAAATATTCTGAAAGTGTGTTTGCTGCGGCAATTGCCTTTCCACGAATTCGACTCTCATCTCTTCCTTCATAAACTAAGGAAGCTGATTCCTCAGCTACGATCACTCTTAGTTCGCAATTTTTTAAAGTTATCTCTCGACTTTGCTCAAAAGGAAGTTCCGCTTTATGCGCCTTTAACAGATCATCAAAGAGACCGACTGAGTGTTCAAGTGCACGGAGTCTAATCTCTGGTTTAAGATCAGAATCTAACCCTTGGGCTATTCCCATCTCAGCAAATTTTTTAATTCCATCGATTGGCAGTGGAAGTTTATGATCTTCCGCTGCTAAAACTGCATCAGTTACAGCTTGGGCAGTATTATCTAGATCATATTTATCTAGCTCTTTCCCCTCTTTTTTAATTTTATCAATCCGAGCAAAATATAGGTCAATTGCTAAAAGCCTATTATCGTAAAGCTCTTGTCCATAAAGAGTAACATACTCAGTTTCAACTTTATCGATTCGTTCCTCAATCTGGTCTAAACTTAATGCCCAGATTTTTTCAACTTTACGAAATTCCCTTTCTGCTAGTTCCTGCTCTGCAAATGCACGAGATAATACAGGGCTACTCATAAGATCTTGATGTTCAGCCACTCTCTGTTTTTCTAGTTCTTCACGCTTTCTTTTTTCTTGAAGGTGAACTTCCCGTTCTATCCCAATTTCATCTTGAAGACTTTGAGCTCTTTGTGTATCCGTAACATTAAGCAAATTTGAAACGTAGGCAGGTTTTGTTTTATTTAAATCCTGCTCGTATTCAGCTTGATGCCTTCTTAAGCTCTCAACCTCCTGTTTCTGAACTGCTTCAGCAGATTTGGGATCCTGATTTTTAGATGAAGAGGTAGATAAAGAGGTAGTTGCAGAAGCGTTTGCTAGATCCGTCCCCTGCTCATTAGAGTTGGTATTTTTAAGATCAATATCTTGACGAGCCACCACTATTAAAACCTAAGATAAGTACGGGAAAATATAGAGAAACTATTCTTTTAATGTTATGCAGTTGTTTTAATGTTATGTTACAAAATTCTATAAGATCAGAGGCATCAGATAACTTAGCTAACATACTGATCTTATTTGGAATTAACAAAGCAAGTTGATTTATTAAAGCAACCTTCTGAAATAGTTACTCTCATAGCTCTAGCTATAGGGAGTGGATGTACCCCTCAGCAGAGCATTCCCTTGACTGAGGCAAATGATCTTTCACGCTCTTTAAGGAGAGATGATATACTCTTCAACAATATTATGCCGCAACTACAACCTCAACTACGACCACGCGAGATCTTTATTTACTCTGGTGCAGGAGTAGCCGAGCGTTCACGCCGAGAGACTCCTGTTCTTTTAGAATCTCTACTTGCCTCATCTGGATATGAGACTTACCTAGTCAATGCCTCAGCTTTTAATGATCCTGACTGGATGGAAAAGGTGGCAGTTTTAATAATGCCAGGAGGATCAGACCTGCCGTACCTAAGACATCTTTCTGGTCACTATAACGATGAGATACGAGATTACGTTACCAAAGGTGGCAGTTACCTTGGATTTTGTGCCGGAGCATACTATGCCTCAGCTTTTATTGATTTTGATCGTGGAGGGGAGCTCGAAGTTTTAGGAGAGCGAGAATTGAAATTTTTCCCTGGTGTAACGAAAGGGCCAGCGTACGGGGTGGGCACATATTTCTATGGCTCTGATAATGGTGCTCGCATGGTTCCGCTTAAATGGTGCTGGGAGGAGGAAGAGGTGGGGCAGGATGTTCCACCTTTAAAGATTTACTATAACGGTGGATGCATTTTTCTTGAAGCAGAGAAGTATCAAGGGGTAAAGGTCTTAGCTCGTTATGATGATATTCCAGGCAAACCAGCAGCAATTATTGAATGTACTGTTGGAGAGGGCAGAGCGATACTATCAGGTGTTCATCCTGAATTTACCTTAGATTCTCTCCCAGTTCAGTCCCCCCAATCTAAAGAAATCTATGCTGAGCATGCACAATTCGAGGCTGGCCGCGCTTGGCTACTAAATAACCTTTTAGAGCGCGCTGGGGTAAGCAGATAGTAAACAGGGAGATATTTTAATAGAGTCACTTTCAACGTTGGATGTGAAAGTCTGAATTTAAAATTGGTCTTCTCTGTTTCCACAGCTCCTTTACCTCTCTCCAAAAGTCATCCTATTAAGCATCTGATTGTGAGCACTGTATAAAACTCTTAGGTTATTGCTCGATGATTTACCACCTAAAGCATATGGCTGGATGTGATCGAAATTTAGATAATGCTTTTCTCCACAACGAACTCCGTCTTTAGATATATAAGAGCACTGATACCCGTTCTGTTTAAGGACAGATCGTTTCGTTACTGCTGGAATATATCTAGTATCTTTTAAAAAACTCTCTGATAGCTCTGGATTATCTCTTAAGCATCTAGCGCTCTCTATTCTTCGATAAGCCGAGCTCTCTGAATACCCTAATTTCCTAACACAGTAATCAAATAGACTAGAGTATCCAAGTTCAAGGTATAATTTTCTAATATCAAACTCACCTAAGTGAAGTAGAAATTTAAGTGTAATCACTCTCTCTTTACTTCTTAGAGTTTCAATCCTTTCAGTTAATTCTAAATCAGTTAACTCTTTAATCTCCATAATCCATCTCCTTAAACGATCTATTTAAATCGCCACCATTAATAAATTATTTAATCCTTATAACATGAGGTTTTTCGGCGAACGGTAGGCCATCACCATACGCAGATCTCACCCTAAAACCAAAAAACGAGGTGGCATTTTTAAATGAATTTTTATAGGCGATTTGTGGCTCTTTAATCGGTATCTTTGAGCGAATCGTGATCATTTAACGATATACAAGAAAAAACCTTGTCAAGGTTTTTGATGGATATTTTGATATTTTTTTAATTTATTTTATTGGTTTACTATTCGATGGATCTACTTCCAATGTTGGAAGTAAAACAAAGAGAAAGGGAAAGAGGGCGATGGCACTATACTGTCTTCGTGCCAGTGCCCCTCCCTCTTTCCCTTTCTCTCCCTCTTTTCGGCCTCGCTTTTCGGCAAAAGCTTTTGAAATTCACTATAAAGTGATTTTATATTCCCCATCACATTTTCCTAAAAACCTGCCATAACAGAGCCATAACGCATTGGCTCAACTAGATCTTAATATCGAATGGTAAAAACAGAGACAGAAACAGAGACAAAAAATTCAGGTGATGCCGTTTCAGGGGGCTCCAGCTCAGGTGGTGGCATATCAGGCTCCATATCAGGCTCCATCTCAAGTGGCGGCTTCCTAGCTAACAGTTTAATAGCTGCGGTTGCTATTGCAGGCTCTGCATCAGCTACAACCGAACATAGCCATGCCACATCAAAAGAACCGAATCCTCATACCTCTACGAACACAGGATTAGATGATTTAAGTCATGCATCTTTATCAAACAGAGAAGTTGTAACAACTGCCTCCTTTCCAGTTTTATCATTAGAAAATTGTAAGCAACTAAGTCCAGAGTGGGTTAGATTTCTACAAGAGAATCTCAATCGGTACGGATATCAACTAAATCCCGATGGTGATTTTGGTCCAAAAACTGATGCTGCTGTCAGAAATTTTCAATCAATAACAGGGTTAAAAAAGGATGGTATCGTTGGTCTTGCAACTTGGAGTAAATTAACCCCAGAGTATACTAGTGGTGCTTCCGTTACTCCCTCTACTACCCCTCAGCCAAAAGCCTCTGCAAAAAGTATAGTTCTTGAACCTACAAATGAGAAAGAGGATAACCTCTTTCTACCTAAAGCAGATCGAGAAGCGATCCGATCATCATGCACTGCGATTGCTCCTAACGATCTCCCCTTTCGTCAATCAATGATGTTCGTAGTGAAATGGGAGGGAGGATTTACGGTGGATCATGCCGGAGATACCATGATCGGCATTACTCGTCCATTTTACGATCAATACCTAAAGTCAGCTGGTATAGATCCAAGTAGCGCTAAACCTATCTGCGACCTTACACTTAATGATGCAATATCTATTTACTATAAAAATACATGGCAGGGTGCACGGTGCTATGATGTCGCAAATGTTTACCGATTATGCCCGGTAAAAGATCAATTGGATTCAAAACTTTCAAATACATCATCGTTAGCTGTTGTAATAGCTAATGGTTCAATAAATTATGGAACTGGTCGAGCACATGAATTTTTAAGAAGAGCCATTAATAATATAGATATAACTGGAGTAGGAGATCTGCCAATCAAAAGATCTTTTGATAATACCTGTTTAAATGCCGTTCAAACTTGCATGGAGCAGGGATTAGTTCCCGACCTTATCAAATCTTATCTTGCCATTGAAGAAACCCATTACAAAGCTCTCGGGGAGAATTCAAAATTTGAAAAATATCTCACTGGCTGGAGGAATAGACACAACAGCATCGCTTACCAGATCAGTAATCTAAATTCCGCTGGAGAACCAGAGCAACTAATAAGGCTGTAAGTAGGTAGAAACTTATCTCTTTAGCTACTTTTTCCCCTATTTTTTCTCTACTTTTTTTTCTACTTTTTTCTCTACGGTTTTCCCTGGCTTTTTCTTAGCGGCTACTTTGGCAGTTCTAGCACTTTCTTCTGTTCTTTTTAGACGTGCTTTAATTTTGGTACGGTTACGTGTTTTTCCAAATGAACCTGCGAAAATTTTCCCCTTAGTTGAACGTCTATCTCCCTTGCCCATGATCTATAATCCTGAATATAAAAAATTAACAATTGATGGCTTTGTGCTTTTAGCATCTGCCCATCAATTTCACTCTCAATTTAACAACAATTCGTAACTAAATACAATTATGCCTCTGTAATTGATTAATCGTAGCCCTAAAGTCTTTTGGCAAGGGAGCTTCTAAAGTCACCCTACCGCTACCATTAGGGCCACCATTTGGGCTACCATTTGGGCTACCATTTGGATCGTTAAACACCAGCCGAAACGCATGTAACGTTAAGCGGCTAATGATACCACGCTCAGCCACTTCCTCTTTGCCACGGTATTTTTTCTTAAACTCAGAGACCATCAAAGCCTTTCTTTGTCCATAAAATGGATCAACAGCTAAGGAATGCCCAATAGATTTAAAATGGATCCGAATCTGATGCTGTCTCCCTGTTAGGGGCAT
The DNA here is from genome assembly GCA_964523015.1 of uncultured Bdellovibrionales bacterium. GTDB lineage: Bacteria > Bdellovibrionota_C > UBA2361 > UBA2361 > J135 > JAWXBT01. The sequence goes on from CAZFXN010000008.1 coordinate 46,888, forward strand.
AACCTCAACCAGGGAAAACTTCTTAAATTCCTGTATAACTTTATACCTAGTAACAGAGGGTTTTCCAGCAACTGGATCAATAGTTACCCTACCCGCCTTTCTACTATCCTCAGTAATAGCGGAGTCGATCTCCCCCTCTTTATTCTCTAAACGCCCATCAACTAGGGCTAAATAGGTCTTCTCGACTTCTCGATTCTCAAACTGTTGTGAGAGATCTTTGTGAGCATCCTCAGTTTTTGAAAATAGTACAACTCCACTTGTCTCTTTATCTATCCGGTGAACAATAAAGATCTCGCCATACTTTTCCTTTAAAATACCATAAAGGTTTGGCAGGGCTGCAGCATACCGATCCGGTGTAGTTAAAAGTCCGGCTGGCTTATTAATGGCAACGATAGAATCATTCTCTAGCAGAAAAGTATTTGGCTTTAAATTATACTTCGGTGTCTCTGGCTCAATGATCCAAGGTTCCTGCTCATCATCAATAGAGCTATCTAGGTCATCGATTTCGTAATCAATCATTATTTCCACATCGAGAACATAAAAAAGAAACCGAGGGTTCTAAAGAAAAGCGCGGTTTGAGCGATCTGCATATGCCTTTTTTTTGTAGTACTTTTCGCACTCCCAGTACCTAACCCAAATAAAAGCTTAAATCCAAAATAAAGTGTTGGAAAATAACAGAGCAGTGCGATCGTCGAGAAAAGAATATGGATCTGCTCAAGTGGCTTAAGACTAAACTCCATTGCAGTGCCGACTGCATCACGGGTAATTTGCAGATAAAGAACTAAGAGGATATCCAAAGTAATTCCGGTCAGCACAAAAGGCACATGAGATTTTCTATTGAACCTCTTAATGTAGCCGTAGATCATAGAGAGCCAGGCTAGAGTTGCTATGTACATGTAGATAGTCATAAGGAATGCTTTTAAAGATAATGGGGATATATAATGTCCTAAAGATATTGGCAAATTCAGTTTTAACGTGCAAAGCTCTCAATTTCATTCTTTAAATTTTAATGCTATGAATTTAGTGGTGAATTCGTTTTTTTGAAGCTTAGGGCAGAATTTATTTAGGATACCAAATATTATGGCAACTGAAGTGCGCGACCTTATTGTTCTTGGATCTGGACCTGGAGGCTATGTAGCCGCAATCAGAGCTTCTCAGCTCGGTCGAAAAGTTACCCTAGTAGAAAAAGCTGAATTAGGGGGCGTCTGTCTTAATTGGGGATGTATTCCTAGCAAAGCACTCCTTCGCGCTGCCCAACTCTTTCATGACATCAAACGAGGTGGTGAGTACGGATTTGAGGTTGGTAATGTTAAACTAGATTTTCCAAGTGTTATTCAAAGATCACGTGACGTTGCTACTAAGATGGAGGGCGGGGTCGCCTTCCTAATGAAGAAAAATAAAGTAGAGGTTGTTAAGGGCACCGGCTTTATTGAGAAAGGAAAGATCCTCTCTGTTACTGATGCTAGTGGTAAAAAAACTCCCTACTCCTACAAAGATATTATTATCGCGACCGGTGCACGCGCTAAAGAGATCCCAAACTTAGAGGTTGACGGTAAAGTAGTTCATACGGCTCGCACTATTTTAAACCATAGGATTCTCCCGCAAAAGCTTTTAGTTATCGGAGCTGGAGCAATTGGAATGGAGTTTGCCTACTTCTTTAATAGCTTTGGAACTAAGGTAACAGTTGTTGAAATGTTGCCTCAGATTTTGCCAGTTGAAGATACTGAGATAGCAAATGCGCTAGAAAAAATAATGGTTAAAAATGGAATGACTATTAGAACTAAAGCAAAGTTAGAAGATCTTAAAGTTTCCGGTAAAACTCTCTCAGCTTCTATTATGACAGATAAAGGTGGAGAGAAAGGTGTGGAGAAATGGACTGGTGATACCTGCCTTGTCTCAATTGGTGTAAACCCAAATTCCCAAGGAATCGGATTAGAGAATGCTGGAATTACAGTTACCGATCGTGGATTTATTAAAGTTGATGGGTATCTAAAAACATCCGCACCGAATCATTACGCAATTGGTGATGTTACTGGGCAACAGATGTTAGCTCACAAAGCGAGTCATGAGGGCATTATCGCTGCTGAATCTGCTTGTGGTAAGAATCCTCATGCAATGAGGTATGATAATATTCCTGGATGTACTTACTGCCAACCTCAGGTTGCCTCAGTTGGATTAACAGAACAAGCTTGCAAAGAAAAAGGAATCAAGTACCGAGTTGGCAAGATGCCATTTAGTGCTGTCGGTAAAGCCGTTGCAATCGGAGAAGCTGACGGTATGACTAAGGTTATCATCGACGATCAAATCGGTGAAGTCTTAGGTGTTCACATCCTTCACTCTGAAGCAACCGAACTAATCTCAGAAGCTGCAATAATTCGCTCTCATGAAGGAATTGCGGCAAGCGTAGTTGATACAGTTCATCCGCACCCAACGTTGTCTGAAAGTATGATGGAGGCAATGGCGATTGCACTTGGTCGACCGATTAACTTCTAAGGTTAAGTTTAATACCCAATTTCTATAAGTTGTAGCCATGATCTCTGCTCTTAACCCTGCACTTATCGCTACACTCTATTTGGGCCAAACATCGTTCAAAGAGACATGGGAGCAACAAAAAAAACTTCAGCATGATCTAATTAAGGGTACTGGAACTGAGACACTACTAATCTGCGAGCACTCTCCAGTAATAACCCTAGGAACTAGCTCTAAAGATGAAAATATCCTTGTCGATGAATCCGGCTTAAAAAATCAAGGGGTAGAACTATTTAAAATAGAACGCGGTGGAGATGTCACCTATCATGGGCCAGGGCAACTAGTCGTATATCCAATTATAAATCTCAATAATCATAAAAGAGATGTTGCTTGGTATTTAAGAAATCTTGAGCAAGTAATAATAGATACCCTTTCACATTTTGACCTTAAATCGGGGACAATTGAAGGGAAAACCGGAGTCTGGACTAACCCCCCAGAGAAAGATAATAATAATGGTCCACGAGATAACCATCCGACGGTGACACAAATTCCGCTAAGGAAGATTGCTTCGATCGGTGTTAGAATCTCTCGTTGGTGCACTATGCATGGTCTTTCAATCAATGTCCGGAACTGCACCTCTGGATTTAATCTTATCAATCCCTGTGGATTTAAAGATATTGTGATCACCTCCTTAGAGCAGGAGGGCATCACCACTACTGTGGAGGATGTCGGCCTAATCTTTGAGGAGAAATTTAAAACAATTTTTTGCTACTCATAATGGAGAGCGCGCATGCCTAAGAAAATGACCCAACTTAAGGTCGTAAGTAAAAAACAACCTGAACTAAAGCTGTCAGCTAAAGATATCACTAAAGGATATATGGACATGCTGACCTCACGTTGGGTCGATGAAAAAACGATCATACTTTACAAGCAAAATAAATGTCACTTTCAGATTGGGTGTGCAGGACATGAGGCGGTACAAGTTGCGGCTGCTCAAGTTTTTAAACCAGCTAAGGATTGGTTCTACCCATACTATAGAGATATGGCCATCTGTGTCGGCTTAGGAATGACTCCTCGGGAGTTATTATTAAACGCTCTTAACAAACAGGATGATCCAAATTCACATGGCCGACAGATGCCGATGCATTATGGGCATAAAGATCTTAGAATTGTTAATCAAAGCTCCCCTACCGGCACTCAGCTTTTACAAGCCGTTGGTTGTGCTATGGGCGCAAAGTTAAATAAGCAAAAAGAAGTCGTTTATGTTTCTCTTGGTGAAGGCACCTGCTCACAAGGAGATTTTCATGAAGCGCTAAATTGGGCAGCTCGTGAGAAACTACCTGTTGTAATTCTTGTACAAAATAACGGTTATGCAATCTCAGTTCCAGTATCAGAGCAACTAGCTGGAAGTGCCTACACAATCAGTGCTGGATATGAAAATCTAGAAAGATACACAATTGATGGTACTGATTTCTTTGCTTCCTATGAAGCACTACAAGAAGCTTACAAAAGAGCACTTAAAGGTGACGGTCCAACTATAATTGAAGCTCATGTGCCACGCCTTCAAAGTCACTCAATCTCTGACAATCATAAAAAATATAGATCAGAGGAGGATATTTCTAGCGATCAAGATCGTGATCCGATCCCTCAGCTTAAGCGGTATATTGTTAAAAATAAGATCCTCTCTTTAGATAAGCTTGCGCAGTTGGAAGCAGCTCTTAAAAAGCAGATCAATGAAGATGCTGAATGGGCAGAGAAACAAGCCGATCCATCCCCAGAGGATGCTCTAAAGTTTAACCTTGTTGATGAATATCCTGCTGATGTTACTGAGCCAGCGCGACCAACTGCGGAGGATGTCTATATAGTTGATGCGATCAACCATGCCCTGCATGAAGAGATGGATAGAAATCCTGAGATGTACATATTCGGCCAAGATGTTGCTCATGGCAAAGGCGGAGTGTTTACAGTTACTTCAGGACTAACTGCAAAGTTTGGAGTTAAGCGATGCTTTAATGCGCCACTAGCTGAAAGCTCTATTGCCGGAGTTGCAATAGGACTAGCCACGCGCGGTCTAAAGCCAGTAGCTGAGATACAGTTCGGTGATTACATCTGGACCGCTATGATGCAGATCCGAAATGAGTTAGCGATGATGAACTACCGATCTGGTGGTGATTTTACCTGTCCAGCAGTTCTTCGTGTTCCAGTTGGAGGATACATTCACGGAGCGGCTTATCATTCTCAAAACATCGAAGCCACCTTCTCTCATTTTCCTGGATTGATAGTGATCTATCCATCAAATGCAACTGATGCAAAGGGACTCTTAAAGTCTGCAATTCGCTCCAATGATCCAGTATTATTCCTTGAGCATAAAGGACTCTACCGACAAGTTTATGCAAAAGGGCCTGAGGGCGATGCTGACTACTTAACTCCTATTGGAAAAGCTCGAATTGTACGGGAAGGCACACAAGCAACGATCGTAACCTGGGGTGCATTAGTTCAAAAAAGCTTACTAGCTGCCGAGGCGATGGCTAAAGAGGGAGTAAGTGTTGAAGTACTTGATGTCAGAACAATCTCACCACTAGATACTGAAGCAATTTTTAACAGTGTAAGAAAAACGAATCGGGTAATGATTGCACATGAAGATGTAAAGTTTATGGGCTTTGGTGCTGAGATTGCCGCACAGATCGCTGATACATGCTTCACAGAACTTGATGCTCCGGTAAAACGGGTTGGTATGAAATTCGCTGCTGCAGTTGGTCATGCCAGCGCTCTTGAAGATGCCGTTTTGCCTCAAAATCACGATGTTCTTAACGGATTAAGAGAGCTTCTCGCTTTTTAATACGTCAGTGGTAGTTTTGCGGCACTTAAGGTAAAGTACACCTGCTGATTAAGCATGAGTATGCTTCAAAAAGAATTTTAGAATAATTATTTTTGATAAAAATAAAAAAAAGAGAATAGATATGAAAGTCGACATGGTAATGCCGCAGATGGGAGAATCAATTACTGAAGCAACCATCGTAAAATGGTTAAAACAACCCGGCGATTCTATTCAAAAAGATGAAATAATTTTAGAAATCTCAACTGACAAAGTTGACTCAGAGATCCCTGCTCCATCAGCCGGCGTACTCGTTGAATTACTTTTCAAAGAGGGAGATGTTGTACCTGTTAAGCAAAAGATCGCGGTAATTGATTCGGATGCTTCGGGAGCGGTAGCTGTGCCAGTTCAGGCAACTCCATCTCAATCTGCTCCTCAATCTGCTCCTCAATCTGCTCCTCAAGCAGCACCGCAATCAGCACCGCAATCACCCCCAGTACCAACTCCAAATCACCCTAGTCATACGAATGGTCATAGTGCTGATCATGATTCTGATAAATTTTCCGACAAATTTTTCTCTCCTTTAGTTAAAGGTTTAGCTGAGCAACATGGCATACCTCTTTCTGAACTTGAAAAGATACCTGGTACTGGTCATGGTGGACGACTTACAAAAGAGGATTTCTTCAGTTACGCAGGATCTCGCGGTAGTAGTAGCGGCAGCGGTAGTGGTGCTTCACTAGGCGGAATGTCTGCCGGTGGAGGATCTGTTGCGATGATGACAGCCTCTCCTGCTCCAGTTTCTGCACCAGTTTCTGCACCAGCTTCTACTCCAGTATCAGCTCCTTCCCCAGCTACTTCTTCAGCACAGACTTCCACTAAGCAAGACTCAACTCCGATTGGTAGCTGGAGCGCTGAAGGTACCAAAGTTGTTGTCATGGACAACATGCGACAAGCGATTGCTGACCATATGGTCATGTCAAAACGCACGAGTCCTCACGTTTACTCAGTAACTGAAGTTGACGTAACAAACATCTCTAAGTGTCGCGCAAAAAATCAGAAAGCATTTTTAGATAAAGAGGGTGTTAAGCTTAGCTTTACCCCTTTCTTTTTAGATGCTGCGGTTCGTGCCCTTGTTCAATTCCCTGAAGTTAACGCTTCAGTTGATGGGAAAAAAGTAATTCTTAAAAGAAATGTAAATCTTGGTTGTGCCGTGGCCCTTGGCACTAAGGGACTTATCGTTCCGGTAATTAAACGTGCTGAAGAGCGAAACTTTGTAGGCATTGCCCGCGGTCTTACCGAACTAGCTGATAAGGCTCGTACAAAGAAACTTTCACCAGATGATGTACGTGGTGGTACATTTACCGTTACTAATCCAGGGGTCTTTGGAACAGTGATCGGTTATCCGATTATTAATCAACCGCAAATTGCGATCCTAAGTCTCGGTGCAATTAAAAAACGTCCAATGGTTATCAATGATGCCATTGCAATTAGAGAGATGTGTTATCTTACTCTTTCTTACGATCATCGAGTAGTTGATGGATCCCTTGGTGGCTCATTCCTTGCCTTTATTCGTGAGTACCTTGAGTCTTGGGACGTTGAAAAGAGTCTATATTAAACTAACAGCACTAACAGCACTAACAGCATATGAGAGTAATTGGAGGAACGGCACGAGGTAGGTCACTTTTGGCTGTTCCTGGCGATACGACTCGTCCTATTTTAGATCGCGTAAAAAAACCACTGTTCGATATTCTTCGCCCACAAATAACTGAAATGGTCGTCCTTGATTTATTTGCTGGTAGCGGATCCGTTGGCATAGAGGCACTGAGCGAAGGCGCTTCCTTTTGTACCTTTGTAGACTTAGAACCAAAAGCTGTTTCAGTAATAAAAAAGAACATTGAAAACACTGATTTCTCTAAACAATCTGAAGTCTTTAACTCTGATGCATTTCAATTTTTAAGACGCGCTAAAAAAACTTATGATCTTATTTATGTTGCGCCACCTCAATATAAAGGAATTTGGATTGAGGCTCTCCGTGCAATCTCTGAGAGATCTCACCTCCTTTCAAACACTGGCTTAGTAATTGCTCAAATCGATCCTAAAGAATATGAGAAATTAAATTTTTCAACTTTTACAGAAGTTTCAGCACGCAAGTACGGAAAAACTCTCCTTCTTTTCTTTCAGAAGAATTCGTAACTAATCTTAAATTTAATTTTCAAAAAAGAATTTTCACCTCTGCTTTGAATAAGGTGAAATAATGATCATCTAATAATCAGCTTATAATTTACTAATTAAAGGGGAGTAAAAAGAGCACCATTAACTTACTTGCTAATTTAACTGTGCTTTTGGAGATATTTATGAACATAGAACTAGCAAATGCCCTTAAATCCACCAACCTTGTTGATTATATATCAAGATTAGACCTAAAAGATGGTCGATCTTATGAAGGAACTATAACTGTATACGATGAAAACTGCGGTTCAGTCAGACTTATAGGCAGTGAAGAGATTCGTTGCTTGGATATCAAGGTCAATCACATAGATAATCTTGAAGTTCTCGGCCGTCGACAGGTCGAGTGGTCGCTATAACTAGCTTGGGTACGCTGCCTAAGCTTACACAGTCACATGGGGACGCTACCTAGACGCCGTCCCCAACTACCAACTACCCGACAATAAACAAGACATCAGAGATCAAATCTTCACCTAGGAATTTATTAAGACGATTGATTATAACTTTTTTATGAAAGCTCAACTCTTGAGACCAGGTAGAGTCCTGAGCTCTAACAACAAGGGTTTTGTTTTTTATGTACTCTGGTTTGGATCTCTTGGCGATATCCTCTCCCACTATCTCAGCCCAATGAAGTACAAACTGGTATTTGTTTAACTTATCGCGAAGGCCAAAACGTCCAAGAGCCATCTCTAATACTTTCTGAATTTTCTCCGGGGATTTTTTATGGACCGGTCTCTCTGGTGGCGGTCGTCTGTGTCGAAATGAAGTATTAATGTCCCTCATTTATTTTGAGCTCCACTTGGCTGTTCCTCAAAAAAGAAGATCTGCTCATTAGCACGAGCCATTCCTAAATGTTCACGTGCTGCTTTCTCTAAAACTCGATCATCTTTCTCTAGTTCATAAACTTCACGACGAAGAGAATCAACGTATTCTTGGCGGTCGGTATTCCTCTGATCCTGTCGCCCCAAGCTCTCTCTAAGAGCAGTCAGATGTGAGTACCCTCCCTCTCCAAAGATAGAGACTACGGCCAGTACTAGAAAAAAAACAATTATGGCAAATGGAATAACGCCTTTCATGACCGGATAATACCTCCAAATAACCGAAAGGTCGATACCAAAGCAGTACCTCTAAGTAACTTTGACATTAGTATGGGGCTCAATCTACAATCCGCACGATAACGATAAGAAAAGATAAATAAGAGAAGATAAATAAGAGAAGATAAACAGGAGAAGATCCGATGTCATCCTCAAGTAAAATAAAAAAAATCCTTGCCTTTGAATGCCTTGATTCTCGAGGTAACCCAACTGTCTATGCAGAGATTCACCTTGAAGACGGAACAGTGGGATCGGCAATGGTTCCTTCCGGTGCATCAACTGGTGAGCACGAAGCTTTAGAGCTTAGAGATGGTGGAGCAAGATATCTTGGAAAAGGAACAACTAATGCAATTAAAAATATTCTAGAAAAGATCGCGCCTATCCTAATTGGTCGTGATGTCCTCGATTTTCATGCACTAGATAGAGCGATGATTGATCTTGATGGCAGCCCTAATAAAAAAAATCTCGGAGCAAATGCTATTTTAGGTGTCAGTCTAGCCGCAATACATGCTGGTGCAAACTTTAAAAAAGTTCCTCTCTTTCAACACTTAGGTGGACAGCAAGCAACGATGCTGCCTGTCCCAATGGTTAACGTAATTAACGGTGGTGCTCACGCCGATAACTCACTTGATTTTCAAGAATTTATGTTGGTACCACATTCATTTAAAAACTTCTCTGATTCACTAAGAGCATCGACAGAGGTCTTTCATACCCTTAAGAAAAGCTTAGTAAAGAAAGGATATTCAACCGGTCTTGGCGATGAAGGAGGATTTGCCCCTAGTTTAAAGTCATTTGATGAAGCATTAGATCTACTAATGAGCGCGATTAACACAGCTGGCTATCAACCCGGCAAAGATATTTCTATTGCTTTAGATGTAGCTGCAAGCGAATTATATAATGATGAGGAGAAATGCTACATCCTTAAAAAAAGTAGTGGAGATAAGTTAAGTGCAGATGATCTGATCTCACTCTATGATGATTGGTCAAAGAAATATCCACTTGTAAGTATTGAAGACGGCCTTGATGAAAATGACTGGGCTGGATGGAAATCATTAACTAAAAAACTTGGAGACAAGCTACAACTAGTTGGCGATGATCTTTTTGTAACAGACAAAAAGCACTTATCCCGTGGAATCGATGAGAATGTAGGGAATTCAATTTTAGTTAAACTAAATCAGATTGGCTCTGTGACTGAAACATTAGATACAATTAATCTTGCTTTTAAAAATAACTATACAACTGTGATTTCTCACCGCTCGGGTGAAACTGAGGATACAACTATTGCCGATCTTGCCGTAGCGGTTAGTGCTGGACAGATTAAAACTGGGTCCGTTTGTCGTGGCGAACGTACCGCCAAATATAATCGACTTCTCTGGATTGAAAACTTCCTTGGAAAGAACGCAACAATTACAAACCCATTTGGAAGCTAAATGTCAGCCAAACCGTCGCATCTCCCGTCGCATCTCTGGATTCAGAGCTTACTTGTCGGAGTTAGTACTGCTTTAGCTTTTCTGCTTCCTGAAACTATCCAGGCAGTCCTTTTAGGTTGGTTGTCTGTCGTTTTAATTGCACGGTTAGCTAGAATCTCGAATAACTCTTATAAATTTATCTACCTTTCAATTGTCATCGCCCATGCTATCGGTTTTTATTGGTTGATAGATACGATCTCTATTTTCGGCAATTTTCCTTACTGGGCAGCTTGCCTTATCTATATACTTTTTACGCTTACCAATTCACTTTACATATTGGTCGTTCCCTTTCTACTTAGAAACTTACCAACAAAACTAAATAGCTATTTTCTTACATTACCTATCGCCTGGACTATTGCTGAATTTTTATCAATTAGAATTTTTCCTTGGCACTATGCTCACACTCAATTAGCCTTTCTACAATTTGTTCAGATCGCTGATATTGCTGGGGCACTCTTAGTTACCTTCTTACTTTTCTGGGTAGGAAGTTTAGTTGAGAGCTTTTTTAATTTTAGTGGCGCACGAGATCATGGAGAAAAATCCTCGAGAAAGACACTACTTAATTTAAGCCCCCCCGTCTTATTTCCCATCATATTTCTCGTTTTAACCCTTATTTACGGTCAATTTCAGATAAATTACTTCTCGAACTCTGATAGCCCAAGTCATAAAGTTGTAGTTGTGCAGGGCAATATTCCGATAGGAGATAAGCACTCAAGCAGTTTATTCCGTGAAAACATTGAAACTTACAAATCTCTCGGCAGTGCATATGAAGAAAAAGACAATTTAATTATCTGGCCAGAAACTGTAGTCATGGCCGCCCTACCCTCTAATTTCTCAAAACCTAGACCACTTCCCTTTCTCTCTCCAACTCCAAAATGGCTAGTTGGATCTTTAACAAGTGATATGAAGGGAAATTTATTCAACAGTGCAATTGCAGTTAATGAAGGCTCTCTTGCTTTTGATGTTTATCATAAACTTATCTTAATGCCATTTGGTGAGTACGTTCCATTTTCAAAAAGTTTTCCCTGGTTATTAGAGTTAGCTCATATGGAGGGGGAAATTACTCCTGGAGAAGGGGTAAATGTCTTAACTTATCCTGAAACCACCACTACACCTGAATTAAATATCGCTACCCTTGTTTGCTATGAAGATATAGTTTCAGATCTAGCGCGAAACTCTGTACTTAAAGGAGCGGATCTTTTGGTGAATATTACTAATGATGCCTGGTTTGGGGAAACAGTGGCTCCCTATCAGCATAACTTGCTGGCTGTTTTTCGCTCGATTGAAAATCGAAGATATTTAATCAGAGCTGCCAATACTGGGGTAAGCTCGATTATAGATCCCACTGGCAAAACAGCGTCTCAACTTAGAGCCTTCTCTCAGGGGGTTTTATCTTCTGAGATAACGCCACGTTATGAACTCTCTATTTATACTAAATATCTAGGGGATTTGCCGTGGTGGATCCTATCAATCCTCTCTTTGAGCTATGCAATTTGGACGGCCTTCAAAGAGAAATCACTAGCACGAGTTAGAAATGAAAAGTAGTATCAAACAACGAAATAGAAAAGTTTTTGCGAGGCAGTAATAGTATGAGATTTGTTCTAAGTGCAATTTTTATTATCACAACCGTAGGGTGCAGTGTTCCAAATGAAGGAAGTGATAAAACAGTCATTAGCTCTACCATGGGTGCTGGAATAGGTGCCGGAGCTGGAGCAATCGTTGGTAACCAGGTAGGCAACGTTGGTGCAGGTGCAGGAATTGGTGCTGCCGCTGGGCTTCTGAGTGGATTTTCATCAGGTCTAATGTTTGACACTGTTGAAAAGAGGATGATCTCTCAAAATCGTGAGCTTGATATCTTGCGAGTACAAAATGATTCAAACACTCATCAGCTTGCTCGCTTACAATCAAAACTTGATCAAGCCCTTTCCTCAGATATCTTTGGTGGAATGTATCAGGTATTTTTTGATGTTGATGTAACAGAACTAAAAGTAGGATCACTTGCTAACTTGGACGCAATAGCAAATTCAATAAAGGCTAGCCCCTATGCTTACAAGGTAAATGTTCTTGGCCATAGTGATGATGCCGGGAATCCAGAATATAACGATCGATTAGCAGAATCACGCGCTCGCAGTGTTGCTGCATCATTGGCCGCAAAAGGACTGGCTGCTGATCAGATTGAAATATCTAGCTTTGGTGCAAAACGCCCAATTGCATCTAATATCACAGAGACCGGACGTCAATTAAACCGCCGCGTTGATATATTTATTACTCATTGAGATATCGGGAGTGATTAGGCAGCTTTCGATGTTGGCTTCCGAATTCCTTTATTCTTTTTAGTTCTTCGTCTAATCGTCAACTCAAAACCGAGCTTATCGAGAATTGTTGTAATACTAGATAGCCGCGGATTCCCCCTCTTTGAAAGCATACTATATAGATTCTCTCTATTTAATTTAGTGGTTTTAGATAACGCTCCCACTCCACCTTGCGCTTCAACAACATCACGAACTGCCAACAAAAATACCTGATCACCCTCTTCCACAGCAGAAGCAAGATACTCTGCTGCAAAATCAAGATCCTTCAGTTCTTCAAATAAGAGGGCCTTATATTCAATAATGGGCATAGTTTCTTTCCTTTTTAAAACTGCTGAAATATTTATTAGCAGTACGTATATCTAGCCTTTGAGTCTTCTTATCTCCTCCAATTAGAATCAGAATTTCCTTAACTCTAATTTCCGCAAAATAGATCCTATAACCTGGGCCGTAATCAATCTTCATTTCAAAAACTCCTCCTCCAACAGATCTACGATTTCCCAGATTTCCAAGTCGTACCCTACCAAGCCGAACCAAGATCTTTGCCTTTGCTCTTTCATCTCTGAGTTTAGACAACCAAATAAAAAATGGAACAATGCCCGTACTCGTTTGGTAGATCTTTAAGTTATTTTCTATTACTTGATCACTCATGGATATTGTAGTTTATAAACTAATAACGGTCAACGAAGAATTAGCACCTAGAGGGAGAATACTCGTCCAAATGCCCTGTCTCATTACAATTGCAGTGGTAGCAACATATTTTCCGTGTTTTATCCTTAAAGTTTCCTCCTATCTTCGAGAAACATCTAAAAATGTTATTCTTACTTACAGACTTTAGACCCCCTTACTTCCCCTATCCCATTGAGCTATGTGTCTATTTCCAATATACTGAAGAAATCTGTTACTTAATTTTTTAGTGGATTTGAGATGACTACTGACGCATTTATTATCGATCATGTTCGCACGCCACGTGCTCGACGAAAGGGAAAATTTCAATCAGTTCACCCAGTCGATCTTTTGACTTATCCACTTAATAGTTTAGTTAAACGAAATAATATTGCCCCAGATAAAATTGAAGATGTAATTATGGGCTGCGTTACTCAAGTGAATGAGCAGAGCTGGTGCGTAGCTAGAGCAGGTGCCTTAGCAGCAGGTTGGCCAATCACTGTACCCGGCACTACTGTAAATCGCCTTTGTGGATCAGGGCAGCAAGCCACTAATTTTGGAGCCCAGGGAATTATTGCCGGTAATATTAATCTTGTAGTCACTGGTGGATTAGAACACATGACAAGGGTGCCGATGTTTAGTGATTGCGGTGGAGAAACTAGCTCTTTTCTTAAGAAAAATTACCCAGATCTAGTTCATCAAGGATTATCAGCTGAAATTCTTGCTTCTGAATATAAGATCTCAAGAGCTGAATTAGATGAATTTGCTTATCAATCACACATGAAAGCAAAAAAAGCTCAGGATGAGGGACGGTTTAAGAAAAGTCTCTGTGCTGTAAATTACAAAGATGAAGCAGGACAGGAAAAAATATTAGACATGGATGATAACATTAGACCTGAAACAACTGTCACAACTCTTTCCGCATTAAAAACTGTGTTTAAAGAGGATGGTGTTATCACTGCTGGAAATGCTTCTGCGATCGTTGATGGTGCTGCTGCTATACTATTGGCAAATAGTACCACTGCAAAAGAAATGAATCTTAAACCACGAGCAAGAATTGTCTCGATGGCTGCAATCGGATCTGATCCAAAAATAATGTTAACTGGTCCTGTAGCAGCGTCCCAAAAAGCACTAAAACTTGCTGGCTTAACTGCTGATAAAATTGATGTCTGGGAAATTAACGAGGCGTTTGCGCCCGTGCCAATATTTACAATTCGTGGGCTAGAGATTGATCCATCAAAAGTAAATGTTAATGGTGGAGGTATTGCTCTTGGTCACCCTCTTGGCGCAACCGGTGCTATGCTTATTGGCACTGCACTTGATGAACTTGAGCGAACCGATAAGCGATATGGTTTGATTACAATGTGCATAGGGCTAGGTATGGGAATAGCAACTATTATAGAGAGAGCCTAAAGAGCTTAAACTTTAACTAAAAATAGTTTTAAGCATATATTGATTATGTTTTTTATTATTTTTTGTTAATTCGACCTATTGAACTATAATCTCTAGCTAAAGACACTTTTAATAACGGTAGAGCTTGTCCACTAAAGCGTAACATCTGATGGCTTTGTTTAGCTTTCCTATGTTCCGCTTCTGGTTGTTCCAGAGGTTGAATACACATCCTGCTTGACACCATTGAATCCGCGGCGCGTCGCTCCATCATCGCTCCAATCACCCCGAACGCCTTGCTCAAAACAAGGAGAAGACAGAATTCGGATGTCCATGTCCCACGCGGATCTATTGTACTCTTGGGATCCAACTCCAAGAGGAGAAACGTCTACACCTCATCGTCGTATTCAAATCGATGATGAAACTCTGCGTGACGGCCTGCAAGCCGCTTATGTGCAGAGAGCACCGACAGTAGAGGAACGCCTCCAACTGGTTCGACACATGACAAGCCTTGGGGTTGATACATTCAATGTTGGGTTGCCGGTTACCGGACCCAACGTTGCAATGATCACCGCCCTGCTCAAAGAAGTCGACGTTGAGGGTCTTCAGATCGAAGCGAACGTGGCCTGCCGCACAGTCGTTTCAGATATCGAACCAGTTGCTGGAATCGTTCAAGCAACTGGTCGTCCGGTAGAGGTCTGTGCCTTTATCGGAAGCTCCACCATCCGTCACTACGCAGAAGGATGGGATTGGCAGAGGATCCTCACCTCCATTCGAGACGCGGTCTCGTTTGGTGTCGGAGAGAAGCTCAACGTTTCTTTCGTCACCGAAGATACGGCCCGGGCACACCCGGACCGGCTCTACGAGATGTTCGATGTGGCGGTGGAGGCCGGGGCAACTCGACTGATCCTCTGTGACACTGTTGGGAGTGCAAACCCGGCAACTGTCACAAAGCTGGTCGAAAGCATCCTCAGTCTTATCGCCTGGAAGGGTTGGCATCACATCGAGATCGACTGGCATGGTCACAACGATCGCGGACTCGGTCTGATCAACGCACTGACAGCAGTAGCAGCGGGAGTGAATCGCATTCACACCACTGCGCTCGGTGTCGGAGAGCGTGCAGGCAACGTGCCGACGGAGCTGTTCCTTGTGAACATGCTTCTGGAAAAGATGGATGGTCGAGATCTGAAAGATCTGCCGAACTACGTTCGGTATGCTTCAGAGATCTTGGGGTTGCCGATCCCGGTCAACTATCCGGGATTCGGTTCAGGCGTGTTCACCACTCAAACCGGTGTGCACGCTGCAGCAGTCGAGAAAGCACGAAAGACTGGGGACACCTGGTTGACCGATTCGGTCTACTCAGGTGTTCCTGCTGGAGTCATCGGTCGACGTCAAGATGTCGTAGTCGGGCCCATGTCGGGCAAGTCGAACGTCACTGGGTTCTGTGAGGCGAACGGATTGATCATCCCTTCAACTGAACAGATCTCTGAGATCTTGGCTCGAGCGCGCTCAACTGGTCGGATCTTGAGCATGGATGAGGTTGGTTCTTTTCTGCGGGTTCCCGCCTGGGTTCATGCCTGACAGAAAAGATCGAAGGTTCAGCGGACAAGCCACAAGAGGAGGCAGCTTAACCGCTGTCTCCTCTTTTTTTTGCCTCATTCTTCATCTGAATTCTCAGATTCGTAATCTTTTCGAAATTTAGATTTATCTTTCTTATTTATTTTTTTCTCTTCAGATCGACTAACTAAAACAACCATCTCCCCTTTTAAACCAGCGCGTTCTTTAATAGTCGCATAAAGATCTTTTGAATTGCCCCGCAAAATCTCTTCGTATGTTTTTGTTAACTCCCTTACAATTACTATTTCTCGATCCGGTGCATGCTCAGCTAACTCTTGAAATAATTTTTCTATCTTATGGGTTGATTCGTAAATCACCGAAGTACAATTAGATTCTAAAATTGAAAGAATCCGCTTTGTTCTCTTTGCTCCCTTAGGTGGTAAAAATCCCTCAAAGGTAAATCGATCTGTTGGCAGTCCTGAAATTGATAACGCACCGATTACAGCACTAGGCCCAGGCACAGTTGAAACTTTAATCCCCGCATCATGGCAAGCTCTTACAATTCTATATCCAGGATCGCTGATACACGGAGTGCCTGCATCAGTTACAAGAGCAACAACTTCGCCTTCTTTTAAAAGTTCAATTACCTTATCAACACGCCCGGCCTCATTATGATCGTGATAGCTTATTAATCTTTTCTTTATTCCGATCTCTTGGAGTAACATTCCAGTTCGCCGGGTATCCTCACATAAAATAACCGACGCCTCAGCCAACACTGTCCGTGCCCTCTCAGAGAGATCCCCCCTATTCCCAATCGCCGTCGCCACCACATAAATCATCTGTGAAAGGTACCAGGTTCTTTTTGAAAGGCAAAAAGGTACCTGGTTCCCAAAATTATGGTTATTTTTAATATTGACTTTAATAATATCCAGGATATAATGAAAGTATGTTTAAACGCTGGATTACTCTAGATCAATCAAATCAACTAGTTATCGGACCTCGTCGGTCTGGTAAGACTACTTTTCTAAAAAATGCTTTTCCTAATATCAAATACATAACACTTGATGACCTAGATTACTTAAAGTGGGCTCGAAGCGATGGAAAGGGATTTATTGAGTCACTTCTACCAACTTCTATTATCGATGAGGTTCAACGTGTTCCTGAGTTAACCATCGCAATTAAGTATGCAATTGATAACTTGGGTTTTACTGGAATTATGACTGGTTCAAGCAGTATTGGCCTACTTGATTCATCAGCTGATACTCTAGCTGGTCGCATAAAGATACATCATTTTCCTACTGCCTGCTGGGGCGAAGATGTAGGTCCACCTACACATAATTTTTTTGAAGATACCCTCTCACCTCCAGAAATCGCCAAAGGAAAAAGAGCACTTGAATCATATCTGCAATTTGGTGGGTTTCCTGAAGTGCTTAGTCAAAAAACAAACGAAGCAAAAGAGGATATCTTAAAACTTTATCGAGATACTTACTTTACCCGTGACCTAGCCCAATTATCTAACATAGAAAATATTGAGGGCCTTTTAGCGATTCTTAACCATGCAGCAAGGTCAATCGGTTCGCACCTAGATGTCTCTAGCTTTGCCCAAGAGTCTGGATTAAGTCATCCCACAGCAAAAAAATATTTGAACGTACTAACTCAATCAGACCTCGCATTTAAATTATACGGATATCAGTATGGTCCTGCTAAACGATACCTAAAAGCATCTAAGTTATATTTTGCAGACAATGGAATTCTCTCTGCACTTAAAACACCCATTTCGATGGGACAGTCTGTAGAGAACTTTGTAATCTCAGAACTAGAGAAAAGAAGAAAATTAGGGTTCATCAAATCAGATCAGTTCTACTATTACAAAAGCACAGGTGGTGCCGAAGTTGATCTAATTTTTGAACAAGGAAAAGATCTTTATGCTGTAGAGATAAAGTCTGTAAAATCTCCATCACCGCGTGATGTCAGTAACCTAATAAACTTTTCACAAAATACGACATCACATAAAGTTCGCCCTTTTCTAGTTCACTTTGGAGAGGCATATCGAAATATAGGAGAGGTTCGCTGTATCCCTATCTACGCCCTCTTCGGTGCAAAGTAATACTTAAAAGGTACAGTCAAAATATACCGATCTCCCAAAATTATCGCCTTTAACCGTATTAACTGGCTTATTTTACTATGATTCTTTATTATATCGATACATATTGATATGTTTATATAGATAGCCGATACTACCCCTTATGGATATCACCCAGATTTATAAGGCAATGGCCGATGAAACGAGGCTCAGAATCGTTCATGCCCTTAGTGAAGCCAGCCTTAATGTCCAAGAGCTACAAAAGATTATCGGGGGTGCCCAATCAAACATAAGCCACCACCTACGTATCCTTGAGCAATCAGGTGTTATTAAACGCCGAAGCGAGGGAACCTGGAACTTTTATAGCCTCTCAAATGAAACCTCTCTCCCCTCTTTAATTACCCAAAATTTCGTTTCCCTTATCGCTAACAATCTTAATGGACAGACCAGAACTTTTCTTAATGACAAACAATCTCTCACTAAATTAATTGAGAAACGCCGCGAAGAGGCTCGTGCATTCTTTGATTCTGTTGCTCCAAAATGGAAAGAGCTTAGAGATGAAATGATCGATTCAAGATCATATCTTAATACACTAAAATCTGCGATCCCTACCGATGGCACTCTTTTAGAACTAGGGTGCGGCTCTGGAATTCTTTTAAAAGAGCTCCTACCAAGAAAAGGCACTACTATCGGAGTAGATTACTCTCAAGCTATGCTTGATGAGGCAAAAGGAAATCTTGTAAATTTAAGTATAGATTTACGTCTTGGCTATCTTGAGCATCTCCCAGTGCCTGACTCATCTATCGATATCGCTTTATGTCATATGGTGCTTCATCATTTAACTGCCCCAATAGAAGCTCTTAAGGATGCTCACAGAGTACTAAACCCACATGGATCTTTAATAGTAGTAGATCTAACAAGCCACCAAAACGAAAAGATGCGGGAGTTATACGCCGATCGTTGGCTAGGATTTGATCCAGCGGAGTTTGAAAAGTGGGCCAAAGAAGCTGGTTTTAAAAAGATAAAGATTTCTCACTTAGGAGAAAATAAAGAAGCATTTTTATTTAAAGCAGAAAAATAGGAGAACGATAATGAAAACTGAGAATACCGACTACAAAGTGAAAGATCTTTCACTTGCTGATTGGGGAAGAAAAGAGATCGAGATTGCGGAAAAAGAGATGCCTGGTCTTATGGCTCTCCGTACGGAATACGGCAAAGCTAAACCACTAAAAGGTGCCCGTATAGCTGGCTGTCTTCATATGACGATTCAAACAGCTGTCCTTATTGAAACCTTAATGGAACTTGGCGCAGAAGTTCGTTGGTCAAGTTGTAATATCTACTCAACACAAGATCATGCTGCTGCTGCAATCGCGAAAGAAGGGATCGCAGTATTCGCTTGGAAAGGCGAAACCGATGAGGAGTATGACTGGTGTATTGAGCAGAGTTTAAAATTTGGTGATAAGGGTCCAAACATGCTTCTTGATGATGGTGGGGATCTCACTGTTATGGTGCATGAGAAATTCCCTCATATGTTAAAAGAGATTCTCGGTGTTTCAGAAGAAACAACAACTGGCGTACACCGTCTCTACGTTATGAAAGAGCAAGGCAAACTTAAGATGCCAGCATTTAACGTTAACGACTCAGTAACAAAATCAAAGTTCGATAATCTTTATGGTTGTCGCGAATCATTAGCCGACGGAATCAAAAGAGCGACCGATGTTATGATCGCTGGTAAAGTTGTCTGCATTGCTGGATACGGCGATGTAGGTAAAGGCTGCGCCCGTTCAATGGACGGATTCGGTGCACGAGTATTAATTACTGAAATTGATCCAATATGCGCACTTCAAGCCGCTATGGAGGGTTTTGAGGTCGTTACTATGGAGGAAGCCGCTTCAAAGGCTGATATCTTTGTTACTGCTACTGGAAACTTAAACATCATTAATGAAACTCACTTTGTAAAGATGAAAGATGAAGCGATCCTTTGCAACATCGGCCACTTTGATAATGAGATTAATATTAACTGGCTTGAGAAAAATCCAGAGGTAAAGGAGATCAACATTAAACCACAGGTAGATAAATTCATCCTACCAAATGGTAATGCTCTAGTTGTGCTCGCTCGTGGACGGTTAGTAAATCTTGGTTGCGCTACCGGACATCCAAGCTTTGTTATGTCGAGCTCTTTTACTAATCAAGTATTGGCTCAGATTGAACTCTTCACCAAAAAGGGAGAGTACAAAGTTGACGTATACACCCTGCCAAAGAAACTTGATGAGAAGGTCGCTCGATTACACCTTAGCAAACTCGGCGTTAAACTAACCACCCTATCAAAGGAACAAGCTGATTATATCGGCGTGCCAATTGAGGGACCGTTTAAGCCTGAGATGTATAGGTATTA
>CAZFXN010000009.1:0-12789 GCA_964523015.1 uncultured Bdellovibrionales bacterium
TTCAAGGTCGCAGCTTAGTGGAATAAGTGTCCACTAAAGTGGGGGAAGATCAGTTTTTTTACTTAAATTATTTCGTATCATTATGTCACACAATGCGAACAGAGTTAATAAAGCTAACGAAAAAGCATCTGCTGCATATTCAATTACAGTTAAATTAAAAATCACAAATAAACCTGGGCAACTTGCTAAAGTTGTAAATCTCTTGGCAAGTGAAGGGATTAATCTGTCAGAGCTAGCACTCTTAGCAACAGATTTTCATTACAAGCATCGTGAGATAACTATGCATTGTAAAAGTCAGGAACATTCTTTGCGCATAGTCGAACTTCTAAAAAACATGGATGATATTGTCTTTGAAGAATCTCGAGATGATGTATTTGCTATGCACGTAGGTGGCAAGCTCTCTATTGAACCAAAAATGTATCTTAAAACAAGGGATCATCTCTCTCAGGCCTATACCCCAGGAGTGGCACGAATCTGTACTCATATAGCTGAATATCCTGATTCCACTTTTGAATATACGATGCGTGGAAATACGGTGGCAGTTGTTACAGATGGTTCTGCAGTTTTAGGACTTGGTAATATTGGACCAAAGGCAGGTCTGCCCGTAATGGAAGGTAAAGCGATGCTCTTTAAACAGTTTGGTGGCCTCAACGCTGTTCCAATCTGTCTAGATACGCAAGATGCACAACAGATAATAGATACAGTCACCTACTTAGCTCCTAGTTTTGGAGGAATTAATCTTGAAGATATCTCAGCACCAAGATGCTTTGAAATTGAAACGGAGCTTCAAAAGCGACTTGATATCCCAGTATTTCATGATGACCAACATGGCACAGCATGTGTGGTATTAGCTGGCCTTATTAATGCTTTGAAAGTTGTTGGCCTGAAGATGCCTAATCTTAAAGTAGTTATTAGTGGAGTAGGGGCAGGTGGGGTTGCGATTGCAAAAACCCTTCATAGTGCTGGTGCCGGAAATATTATCCCATGCGATAGCGAAGGGATAATTTATAAAGGTAGAAAATCAGGGATGAACTCGATGAAAGAGGAGATCTTATTATTCGCTAATAAAGAGAATGAAAAGGGAAGTATTCATGATGCCTTAAGGGGAGCAAATGTTTTTGTTGGAGTTTCTAGACCAGGCGTAATTGAACCAGAAGATCTAAAAATGATGGCAAAAGACTCAATTGTCTTTGCCCTAGCTAATCCGACACCTGAGATTATGCCCGATCAAGCAAAGGGTTTGGCTAGAATTATAGCAACTGGAAGAAGTGATTTTGCTAATCAGGTAAATAATGTGCTCTGTTTTCCAGGAATATTTAAAGGAGCGCTTGCTTGCCGGGCCACTCGGATTACCGAGAATATGAAACTGGCAGCAGCTCGAGCGATTGCCGAGGGTATTCCGGATTCAGAATTAAATGAGGAAAACATTATCCCAGATCCCTTTAATTTGGCAGTTCCTGAACGGGTAGCAACCTTAGTTAGAGAGGCTGCGATTTTAGATGGGGTAGCAAGAAAGGTTTCATAATGATCGATCAAATTATCGTTAGTGTAATCTTCCTTGCAGTTTTTATTGCAATTGTCATGGAGAAGGTTGATAAGACACTGATTGCTCTTTGTGGAGCAATGATTGTTATATTTTCAGGTTTTATATCCTTTGATAAGGCCGTTAATTCCATAGATTTTGATACTATTGGTCTTCTTTTAGGGATGATGCTTTTAGTTGAAGCTCTCAGAAGTGTTCACTTATTTGATTGGCTAGCTTTAAAACTTGGAATAGTTACCAAGGGAAATCCGATATTAATTTTTTTGATGTTCGGGTTAGCTACTGCCGTAGCCTCAGCATTTCTAGATAATGTAACTACTGTGTTAATCATGGTGCCCCTTGTTATCTCAATTACTTCACAGATTGGACTAAATTCAAAAACTTATATCTTTACCCTTATTTTTCTATCTAATATTGGTGGAACAGCAACTCTAATCGGTGATCCTCCGAATATCCTTATTGGATCTCAGGTGCCTGAGTTAACCTTTGGATCCTTTATTCAATTCCTTATTATTCCTGTAGTGATCTCTACTGCCGTAGTTGTAGGGTATATGGCCTTAAGGCATCGTGAGGATGTCAAGTCTCGAGCTACGAATTTCCCCTGGCTTTTTATGAGCAGCCTGATGTTGCAGCAGATTAAAAGAGAATATTCAGACCTTACTATTTCAAATGCAACTAAATATAAAGCGACCACAATCTTTTTGATCGTAATGGTTGGATTTTTTTCACATTCGATAACTCATATTGAGCCAGCTGTTGTGGCATTGGGTGGTGCCGTGATCATGTTACTTGCTTTTCATAAAGATATCGATCTGCATCATCTAATAGCAAAAGTAGAATGGCCGACGTTGCTGTTTTTTGCAGGATTGTTCATCTTGGTTGGCGCTATGGAGCATGTAGGGGTACTTGATACGATCTCTCATGCATTAATATCTCTGACAGATGATCTTTTAATTTTGATATTGATTGTTCTATGGGCATCGGCAGTATTGTCGGCCCTAGTTGATAATATTCCTTTTGTTGCTGTTATGATTCCTATAATTAAGCAACTTCAAGCTAGTGGGCCATTTGCTGAAGAGCCAAAAGCTTACCTATTATGGTGGGCGTTATCATTGGGAGCATGTTTTGGTGGTAACGGATCCATGATTGGTGCGTCAGCAAATGTAGTCTCCTGTGCGCTTGCCAAAAGTCGCGGAATTGAAATTACATTTAAGGAATTTGTTCGAGAAGCATTTCCGATCACTATTATAAGTATAGTTATCTCATCAGTTTATCTTACCGTGCTTTATTATTATTAATGAATTTACTTCATTTTTAAAATTTTTTATTAGGAGATTATTTGTGTGCCAGCCTTAATTGAGATTTTAAATCGCCAACTTATTGAGCTTGATAGGCTTAATGGGGCATCTGCTTTAGCGACTGATGTAAATTTGGCACTCGATAATACGATCGAGGAATTTTTTGGTGATAGATCAAGGCAAAATATATTGATTGAGCTATTTGATCTGTATCATACGTTTTTAGATTGTCGGCCTAGAATGCCACATATCGTATCAGATTTACAGCGATTGATCTTTTGTTTACATCAAAATGAAAATGCTGGCACAGATGAGCTGAGAACATTAATTAAAGATATTCTTGATGATAATGAAAAGCGAGTTCAGGCTATGATGAGCTTCATTCCAGATTTTTTTAATACTGAACAATCACTTTTAGTACACTCTCTAAGTTTGCCGATTCAACGCGCTTTTGAGTTTGTTGCACATGCTGGACAAGGCACATCACGAAATATTGGATCTGCTTTGCCAGGACCATCTTCTATTAAAATTCCCAATGTTTTTATCGCGGATCAAGAGCCTGCTAAGTCGGCTAGGTTTATCAAGTTGTTTGATCAACTTAAGATCCCATTTGAAGTTATATCTGAATTTGCGGCTTGTCATATCGTACCGAATTTAAAGGGGGCAATTTTTGGTGGATTAATGTTAACTCCTAAGCATGAAGTGGTTTTAGCCCCTGGATCAACAGCCCTTATCTCTCAGTTAAAAATGGCCAACATTCCAGTTTATCTTTTTTTAGGTAGTAATAAGTTCAGTTTTTGGGAGCAAGAGACTTCCCCATCTTTTCAAGAAACAAGGCAAAAAAAGCTTGGATCAATTAATTATCAAAAAGAAGTTTTCTCTCATGATGTAGTTCAGGACACGCTATTTACAAGTATTCTTACTGAAGTAGGATTTCTTAGCCCAATGGCGCTCAGGGATCTTTATATCAAAAAGCAACAGGAATTCTTTCATAATGAAAGGATTCTCTCTTCAATTCCTGTAACAAAGGTTATTTCACCTAAAGCAGATGCTTAGTGCTTTCATCTCTATGTTTTGCAAGGTAGGTCATAAAAGGAGTACCTCCAGTTCCTACCTGAGTTGGGTTCGCTAAGCTCGTCTCTTTTTGCTTGTTAATATAATTTGCAGCATATCTAAGATGAGTAGAACGAAAAGTTTGAACCTCAGTTATACAGTTATTATATAACTCTTTAATTTTGGGATCATTTTGAGAGACCTTCACAACAAAATCTCGAATTGAACTTCGTGCTTCAAGTGCGTTAATAAATGCGTTATGACCAGGTGGCATATAACTTCGCATTTCATTTAAATACTCTCTTAGCGGATCGTCCTCATGGGATATTCCTAGAAATGCATCAAGCGCCGGAACAATTGAACTCTGTGCCCCAGTTTCCCCACGGAACTTTTGAGGCTTTCCTTCGTATTCATCTACTCCCTCATATATTAGACCATTTGGGAGTGCTGGATTGTCCTTCCAGCCATGAATATAAGGTCGTACTCGATTATAATAAATATAAGGATCGCAATGCTCAG
The DNA here is from genome assembly GCA_964523015.1 of uncultured Bdellovibrionales bacterium. Taxonomy (GTDB): domain Bacteria; phylum Bdellovibrionota_C; class UBA2361; order UBA2361; family J135; genus JAWXBT01. The sequence goes on from CAZFXN010000009.1 coordinate 4,414, forward strand.
TCATTCGATCCATTATTTTATTAATTGCAGATAAACTACTTAATACTTTAGCTAGTTCACTAGTAAAAGATTCTATATCTTCGGAGTCATGCGCAGAAAGTACTTTAGGTATAGTATTTATAGCTTCAGCAGCTTTCGCCTCAATATCAATATGTATAAGGATAAACCATTCCTCATCAATGCCACCTAAGAAATTCTGAAGTAACGCGATGTTTCCTAAAGCTAATGGGCCTATTGGATCAATCCGTCTCCAATTCCATAATGCATATGAAGCATAGGAGAGGACAGGCGGACGACCAAGTCTTTTTGATAGCTCATACCAAGGGACTGCTAAGCACTGAGGAAGAGTTTCAATTGAGCTTGGCTCACCCCACACATAAGCATGTCCTAAGTAGGAAAGGATCATCATTCCTCTCTCAACTTCAGGACGGGTAGTAAGAGATGAAGAATCAATTAAAGGAAGCTCATGAAGGATTTTTCTAATTTGATCGGTTACTAGAAGTTTTGGTAGATCGTATGCTGCCATCTCCCAAGCAGAAAATTTACTAGGTAACACTTTTAGTGGATCCTGCGGAGGTAAAAATCCTCTAATAGGATCAATTTCATACTGAGATAATTCTAAAGTAGAGTTAGTCATAATTAAATCTTAGGTATTATTGTATCTATGGTTGAGTATCTTCAATGTTTTGATGCTAAGTAAGATATAAAGGTCACAATCTCTTTATTGATTTGGGGCTGAGCTGAGGCAAAACATCGTTTGATGCAATTTTTAATTGGCACTCACTAAATTAAAATGTAACTTTTATACCTATTGGAACGAATCAACGCAGTTAAGATTCGTCCTAGCCTAGTTAGAATAGAAGCCTGTCTCATGTGAGAGTAGATCTCACATGAGACAGGCTTAAACAAATCAATTTTTCCTAATCTTAAGATGGAGTAGGAGAGCATTATGAATATTAGATTAAATAAAGGTACCATCGTAGCGATAGCGAGTGCTTCGTTAATTGCAAGTGCAGCGAGTGCAACAGAAAATATAGCGATAAGAGATCTTGGATCTGCAGCTAAATTACGCTCTTCGTTAATCTCAGATATGAATCAGTCATCACCTTATGCTGGATCTGAAGCAAAAGAAGGTGAGGGTAAATGTGGAGAGGGTAAATGTGGAGAGGGAAAATGTGGAGATGAAGAGAAAAAAGCCGGAGAAGGAAAATGCGGCGAAGGCAAATGTGGTGAAGGCGAGAGTGGAGATGAGTAAGCCTAGGTTATCAGTATAACTGACACATTATCCTGATAGGTCATCTTATGAGAACAACAGAGAATAAGTTAAGTGGTGTAGGATTGGGATTTAGAAGGGATCTGGCGGATTACTTTTTAGATTCTAAAACTAATGCACCACGTTTTGTTGAGCTTGCTCCAGAAAACTGGATGGAGATAGGTGGCAAGTGGGGTAAGGTACTAAGAGCCGTGGCTGAGCGATATCCAATCACCAGCCACGGGCTCTCTCTTTCATTAGGGAGCCCTGAACCAATTGATAAAGAGTTTCTTTCAGGTGTCAAAAAGTTCCTAAAATCATACAACGTCCAGATATATTCTGAGCATTTAAGCTTTAATAAGTGTGGTAATGCTCATCTTTATGATCTCTTACCGATCCCATTTTGTGAAGATGCAGTTAAGCATGTCTCTCAAAGGATAAGAGAGACTCAAGATTTTTTAGGTCGAAAAATTGCAATTGAGAATGTTTCTTACTACACCCCGATTGCCCCTGAAATTGACGAAGCAACTTTTATTAGATCTATAGTCGAAGAGTCAGACTGCAACTTGTTACTAGATGTTAATAATGTATATGTTAACGCTTTTAATCATGGCTATGATCCCAAAAGTTTCATTCAGGCCCTTCCACTTGATAAAGTCGTATATATTCATATGGCTGGACATGAACAGCGAGCCCCCGACCTTATAATTGATACCCATGGCCAGCCAATTATTGAGCCGGTATTTGACTTATTTGATTGGACTCTAACAAAAATCAGAGAAGTTCCAGTTCTTCTTGAAAGAGATTTTAATTTTCCAAACGCTAAAGAATTAGAAGGAGAGCTTGGACGATTACAAGCTTTAGTCGATTCTCGCTGGAGTATTCAAAATGCAGCCTGAGAGGCAGTTTCAAAAGTATCAGGAGCTTTTAGCTGATTATTGCCGAACCGATCAGTATCACGAACTCCCGGGAGTCACTTCCGAGGAGAGGGTTAGAACCTACCGAAGATTAATTTTTAATGGCTTTGATGATACCCTAAGAAAAGCTTATCCGATTACTTTTAAAGTCTTAGGAGAGAAAGAATTTTCGGTTCTAGTAAATAAATTTTGTTCAGAATTTCCATCAGGTTCTCCACAGTTATGGAAGATGCCACACGATCTTTTGCAATTTGTAGAGCAAAGTAGATATAGCTTAGATCGTTTTCCTTATCTTAGGGATCTTCTTGAATTTGAATGGGTAGAGATTGAAGTACAGATGATGCCTGATCTTAATAAATCAGGAGATATAGCTAAGGTGAATTTGCCAGTGCAGGATGTTTTAAGGGAGAGGCTAGTTGTTAATTTGGAACACAAGGTCGTAGAACTTACTTATCCTGTTTTTCGATTGCCTTTGGAACAAATTAAAAAGATTGAAGGCGATCCTAAGCTCCATGCAGGGAATTATTTTTTGTTAACATTTAGGGATCCACTTACTGATAAAGTGCATTACACTGAACTTAGTTCTTTCTCTCTTTTAGCTCTTGATGCTCTTACCAGATTAAATTGTACTGGACTCGAGGCTGTTAAAGAAGCGATGCGTAGTGCTGGCTTGATTGAGAGTGAGAAAATCATGATTGAGGCTGCGAAAATATTTGAAACTTTTTTGGATATTGGATTTATCCTTGGGTCCAATAAGTAACACTAACATCATGTAACAATTGACCGTTTTGACCTAATAAGGGTACCAAATTTCTTCCTAGAAAGAAGTACTTACAGAAATATAGCCTATTTAAGTATAGATTTGTGATATACCGGATGGAAAGCAAAGCAGGCTCATCTCTATGTTTGAAAACAGGTTACTTAATTTCAAAGAGCGACATGAGTTATCTGCTTTAACAGTAGCGATTCTATTCTGCCTATCTATCTTTTGTTTATTTTACTTACTTGCCATCTTCTCAAATTTTTCAGTTTTAGATAGTACTATCCATCCATTTTTTGAAGTGAATCAAAGTTATCTCTACTTTTGTGTCGCGATTCTTTTATCCTACCTATTATTTAGAGTTTGGCCGCAAGAACGAGGGGAGGTAAGAGAAAAAGCAAGACTAGAGCAATCGGTCCTGGTTAAATTGATGACAGATCCAGCGATTATTAATGGCGACGTTGATCAGTCAGCAAAAATGGTATGTGAGGCTGCTGTAAAAGCACTAGGTATTCAACGAGCAAGCATATGGCTTCTTCAAAATAATGGTCAAGAGTTGGTTTGCATAAATTTATATCAAAGTGAATCTAATGAGCATAGTAGTGGGACAATCCTAAGGTCAGAAGATTATCCACGGTATTTTCAAGCTCTTTATAGTGGTCGAGTCGTGGAGGCAGAAGATGCCAAGAAAGATCCTCGAACCTCTGAGTTCACTGAACATTATCTTGAAAAATATCAGATTGTTTCTATGCTCGATGCTGCGATTCGCCTTCGCGGAAAAGTTATCGGAGTAGTATGTAACGAATCTGTCAGTGAGTTTAGACGGTGGAGTACCGAAGAGATTTCTTTTGCCGCTGAGATGGCTGATCAGATGACTTTAGCTTTTATTAATCAAGAAAGGAAAGAAGCTGATGATGCGTTAAAGTATAGTGAACAGATGTTTCGGCAGCTTACTGAAAATATCCGCGAAGTATTCTGGTTAAGCTCAACCGATAAGAAAATTGTATATTATATTAGTCCTGCATTTGAAGAAGTGTGGGGTAGATCATGTCGCGATCATTATAATGATCCATTAGCTTGGTTAGCCTCAGTCCATAAAGATGATTTAGCACATGTAAAAAAATTCTTACCAGATCAGATATCTGGTCACTACGATATTGAATTTAGAATTCTAAGACCTGATAATTCTATTAGGTGGATAAGAGATCGTGCTTTTCCAATTCGTAATGAGGATGGGGAGATATATCGAATAGCTGGAATAGCTGAAGATATTACAGAAAAGAAGTACGCTGAGGAGAGAAGGTCAGAGATAGAGGATCAGTTACAACAATCACAGAAGATGGAGGCGTTGGGTGAGTTGGCTGGAGGCATAGCCCATGATTTTAATAATATTCTTGGTTCAATTATTGGATACAGTGAGTTACTAAGAGATCAACTCACTAAAGATCCTACCCTATCTAGTAAGGTTGAAATCGTACTTTCAGGAGCCTATAGAGCTAAGGATCTTATCAGGCAAATATTAACGTATACACGACAAACTGAAACAGAATTTGAAGTAGTGAAGATAGGTGATGTCATCGAGGAAGTGATTAGATTAATGAAGGTATCCTTGCCTGATAACATCTTTTTGAAACTGGATATTAAATCTGATTGTAAAGTATTGGCTGATCAAAATCAGATCTACCAAGTTTATATGAATTTATGTGCTAATGCAGTGTATGCTATGAGAGAACGACAGGGAGAGATCTTAATCACTCTTGATGTTCATAAGGATCATAGAGTTAATAAGTATTTTGCACGTGTTACTGTCAAAGATCAGGGCCACGGTATTCCAGACCATGTTCTTGATAAGATATTTGATCCTTTTTTTACTACTAAGCCTATAGGAGAAGGAACTGGCCTAGGCTTATCAGTTGTGCAGGGTGTCGTGAATAATCATGGAGGCATGATAAGTGTCACTAGTGAATTAGATATTGGAACAACTTTTGAAGTTCTGTTGCCATTGGCACAGCCTGAAGCAATAAAGGAGGATCTGATGGACGAGATGACGTTAGAGATAGCAGAAACTAAGGGAACTGAAAAAATTATATTTGTTGATGATGAGGAGATGGTTACCTCCCTTGGTAAAGATGTACTAGAGCAAAATGGTTATCAGGTTGCCTCTTTTACAGATCCAAAAATAGCCTGTGAATTTATAATTGCTAACGCCGATTATAGTCTGCTGGTTACTGATTTGGCGATGCCATCTATGAGTGGCGAAGAGTTAGCTAGAAGAGTAAAAAAAATTCGCCCGGATTTAAAAATTATACTGTGCACTGGGTATGATCCCGGATCTTCATTAAGTAATGGTTCTGAGGCTATGATTGATGCTAAATTAAGTAAGCCCTTCTCTATTGTTGATTTTCTAAAGACAGTTAGGGGAGTTTTGGACTCTGGCTCAAGTATCAATCTCTAAACTGATTCCAGTTCTTCATTCGTATTAATAGGTAAAAATTCTTGAGGCTGATGAAAATTTGGTTTCTCCCCAGGCAATATCGCAGTGCTTAAGAATTCTCTAGGAGTGCTTCCTTCCTCTTTGCCAATGCAGGCAGTTAAATTGCCATGGGTAAAATTGTTGCTAGGTATACTAAGAGAGGATTTCTCTATAATTAAAAGTGCTCTCCAACTAAAGAGATCCTCCTCATATTGAATAGCTATCCTAGGTTTTTGAAATTTTGTTATCCGTTTTCGAATATCATCAAAAGCATGGGACCACCATAATTTGTTTGGAGCTAGTTGAAATTCCTGATAAATATTCTGATCTTTTGAAAATAAAAACAGTTCAATTACATCCTTTTCCCATAGCCTTTCAAGATATGAACCTGGTGGATGCTCAGTTAGACCATAAGGTTTGTGTAGACATATACCCCCAAAAAAAAAGTGGGTTGAGTTATGGGCAAGTAGAATCTTGATCTGACTAGTGGCTTTGTTACCATTCCAGAGAGTATTTAGGGAGAGACACTGTAAAGAGTTCAGATCGTTTACGGATATGATCCTATCAGTTTTTTTTATAAATAATTCTTTAGTCATGAGCTTTCCTATCTGCCACAGTATACTATTTTATTTTCTGAGTAAGGATAGGGAATTATGCAGATGGTAAAGCAGCAGAAGAGCTGAAATCTTAGACTGAGTGAGACTTTAGAACCGAGCTGGCTTTAAAAACCAAAATGAACAAGCAAAAACAGAGATCAACCTAAAGCCAAAAAAAGAAATTAACCAATAACGCTATTAAATCCGGGTGTATTTTTTATTTACAAACCAAAACAAACCTTTAACCTTTCTGTCTCACCCAATCTCTAAAAAGCAACTTAACTACTATCGTAATCTCATACCTCTTAAGAGATCGGGTATGCAGTTAAGATGCAAAGCTTCAAAGGATCGAAGTGCTTGATCTTGTAATACTTTTGTAAAAGTCATTTTATTGACGCTTAGTTAGCGTTAGTGATCAGTAAGATCGAAAATTAATCAGGTATATCAATAGGTTATATAAATAACATTATTTGTATGATCCTTGCACCATCACTCTAACTGTTTTGTGTTTAAGGAGTGCTCGCACAAGGTGCTATGGCACAAGGTTTAGGTATTTTAATGAATGGTTCTTGGTACTTAATTTTTCATACTGATCATCCGCTCTCTATTAGCGGCGTCAATAGTGGTGCCGAAAGAGCGACACTCTGCCTGGCACAAGGGTTGGCTGAGCTAGGGTTAAAAGTTGTCGTGGCAGCTAAACTAAAAGATAGTAGTCAAAAAAGCGACGGTACAGAGAAGAAAGGTACAGACAAGACAAACAGTGAGATCGAAGATATTAGGAAAGACAATAAGAAAGACAATAAGATTACATACTGGGATCTCGGAAAAGAATACGATGTAAAGAGTGCTCTTAAGCGGGCGCAAAGTCTTGGTTCATATCACCTTATCTCTGCCGGTCGCGCTCTTCCAATATTGTCCTCAAGAGGGGAGCAAGAATGTCTTAGTCGGACTCTTATCTGTCACGATCCATCAGGGAATGCTACCGGAGTATCCTCTGAAACCTTAAGTTGTATCTGTGACCAAGTTATTTCGGTATCCGAAGCTCAGAAAAAACTAATAGTAGATGCAGGCTTTCCTGTTGAAAAGATCACCGTCATAAACAATGGCATCGATCGAGCAATTTTTAATATAAATGGAGCAATTACAAGAGATCCAAACAAGCTTATTTTTGTTGGTGCACTAGTTAGAGATAAGGGAATCGAACTCCTGATTAATTCCTTTATCGAATTGAAACGGAAATACCCTGCTTTGTCGCTTGATGTATATGGTAGTTCAAATATGTGGGGAAGAAAGCCACTCTTTGATGAGCGACAGGTAGAGTCCCAAGTCCCTGGAATTAAGTTTCATGGTGGAGTAAGCCAAAAAATCGTAGCAGAAGCTTATAAGAAAGCTGGCCTGTGTGTGCTGCCATCAATTTGGTTTGATTCATATCCATTAACTGCTGTTGAAGCCCAAGCATCAGGATGTCCGGTCCTAGGCTTTGATATTGGAGGTATTCCAGAAGCAGTAAAAGATGGAGTGAGTGGAGTTATTATTAAAGAGATTGGGCTTGATACTCTTACTAATGGGATTAGTGATCTGATGGGGAATAAAGAAAAGTTAGAAAAACTATGGAGATCAACGGAGACAGCTGTAGCGACTATCCCATCTTGGAAAGATACGGCATTAAATGTAAAAAATACAATTGATGCAAAAATAAAAATTTCTGATAGTGATGAGGCTGTCTATGCAAGTGGAGTCTTTGGCTATCTTAGTACCTGGAATCAGCGATGTGGAATCGCTAATTATGCAAGGTTGGCATTAGAAAAATTTGATCAAGATTCATATATAGTTCTTGCTGAAGATTCACCAGAAGAGATCTCTCAACCAGATGAGCCTTATGTAGTTAGGTGTTGGCAGAAAAGAAGTGGAGACTTCTCGAAAGTTAAAGCAGCAATATTTAAACATAACATAAAACTACTTCATATTAATCTCCATGAGGCAGGTGTTTTTCCCACTAATGAATTTGTTGCCTTTCTGAGTGAGCTACGATCATCAGGAATTAAGGTAGTAGCTCAATTACATACTACGTTTACAACCGATCCAAGGACTGTAGCATTTGCTGCTGCGGTTGATCGTGTAATTGTGCATACAGAGCAAAATAAACTACAACTTATAGTTAATGGTGGCGAGCCGAACAATATATCAGTTGTTCCACTTGGAGTTTCAGATAATGAAGTAGTAATAGATCAAAAAGAAGCACGTAAAGAACTAGCCATCCCAGAAAATGAAAAAATAGTATCTACCTTTGGTTTTGTTCAACCGCATAAAGGGATGGAGTCAGTCATTGATGGCATTAAGTATCTCTATGACAGAGGAATACCTGCCCGTGGTTATAT
>CAZFXN010000009.1:12799-66494 GCA_964523015.1 uncultured Bdellovibrionales bacterium
GTTATATAGTAGGCGGAGTCAACAGATCTGATCCAGGGAGCCCTCAATACTTGGCAGCACTTAAAACCTATGCAACAAAAGTTGGAGTTGCTGATCGCATCACTTTTATAAATGGTTTCGTTGAAGACCAAGTGCTTAGAAAATATATCGCTGCTTCTGATGTGATAGTGATGAATTATCTTTCACAACATCATGAATCTTCTGCCGCCTGTCTTGAAGCGTTAAGTCAGGGAGCAATTGTCGCTACCTCGCTTGCCCCAGCTTTTACCGCCTATGGAGATGCCGTTTGGAATATAACCTCAGGGTATCCAATTTCTTTGTCATTGGAAGCTCTATTAACAAATAATGTGCTTCGTAGTGAGATAAAAAATAATATTGAAAAATTTAGAGGAGCCAACTCTTGGAGTAAAATTAGAGATAAAACTATTTCGATATATCAACAGCTAGGTTTTTCTCCGCAATCGTTACCAAGGCTGATACAGGAGCAAGTCAAAGAGGAAATACAGGTTTTGGAATGTGTTGCAGTTAATGAGCTAGAGAAGATTGAATCAACTGAAGGTAAAGTTACAACTAAAAAAGGTCTCCGCATTCTGATGCAAAATAGACCGAATGCTTATACGCAGCCTGGTGGTGACACCGTTGTAATGGAGAAGACACGGGAAGGACTTTTAAAAAGAGGGGTTTCTGTAACAGTAGATGTAGAAGCAAAAGAGGATCCTCGCAACTATGATTTAGTACATTTATTTAATTTTGCAACTCCTGACTACACAAAAATTTTGGCTGAGCGAGCGTATAATGCTAAGGTCCCGTTTGTTGCAACAACGTTGTATGAAGATGTTCCAAATTTTCATAATCAGTCTCATGTAATAGCAGAGTTGCTTAGATTGTATGTTTCAAATGGACAGAATAGAGATTGGTTTAGACAGAATAAGCCAAATCTAGAGACAGTTCGGAAAGCCAACCGTTTTGAGAACGGTTGGATAGCCACGCATGCTTCAGGCTTGTTTGTCACTGGCGCAGAGGAAGGAAAAACTCTAATCCGGGATTATGGACAAACTGGAAAGATCTTTGAGATGATGCTCGGTTGTGAAGTTACTGCTAATGCAACTTCTGAGATGTTTGTGAATAAATATGGCATCAAGGATTTTATTCTTTGCGTTGGTCGAATAGAAAGTCGCAAAAATCAGTTGATGTTGTTAAAGGCTCTTGAAGATGTAGAGATCCCAGTCGTGATCGCAGGAAGTGGCTTTACCTATCAGTCTGAGTATGACCAGGCAGTTAAAGCATTTAAACGAAAGGGACCAACCCATTTCTTGTCTCGATTAGAACCTGAAATGTTAGCTAGTGCTTACTGTGCAGCTAAGGTGCATGCTTTACCAAGCTGGTATGAGCTTCCAGGGCTCGTATCACTAGAAGCTGCATATTATGGGTGCAATATTGTGACAGCTAAGGCTGGTACACCAGTAGATTATTTTGGAGACCTAGCCTTTTATTGTGATCCATCTGATGAAGATTCAATTCGGCATGCTGTTTTACAAGCATACAGGGCTCCTTACCCTCAAGGACTAAAAGAAGCTGTAATGGCAAATACTTGGGATGACTTAGGAGCAAAGGCATTAAATGCCTATAACGAAATTTTGGGGATTTCGAAAGAAACTCAAACTTATGCACCAACTTTAACATCTAAAATTTTCACAAAGAAAGGAGAAAGTATGGCACCTACATACGATATGGATACTGGGCACACGGATTTTCAAGATCTGTTGGAGCGTGGAGAACAGGCAACAATGGATCAGAAGACTGAGGATGCTCTGTCTTTGCTTAGTAAAGCAGAGAGGATTAACCCGAACTCAACTCGGCTACTAAGAGCTCTTGGAGCACTGTATATGTCGATGAGTAATATTTTTGAATCAGAAAAATATTTTGATCGCGCGATCAACTCAGATGGACGGGATGCGAAGAGTCTTATCGGTCGCGGAATGTGTGATATGATGAAGAAATCACACGCAACTGCATATAATTACTTCGTTCAGGCTCTTAGGATAGCGCCTGATCAATTGGTTGCACTGCATCAACTTTTAGAGTGTTCATTCGCTCTTGGAAGATATGATGACATAAAGTCAGCACTTGAGACATATCTGATTGCAAATCCTAATGATCTGGAGATGCGTTTTTGCTTAGCTGGTTGTTACTTCAAATCAAGAAATATTACAGCAGCACAAACTCAGGTAAATTGGGTCTTAGCTAAGATGCCTACTCATCCAGGTGCCCAAGAACTCAAAAAGCACATGGATGAAAATAAAAATGAAGCATTTTCAACATCAATACCGATTGCAACCGGAGTAACAGGTGTATCCTCGTTTAGTCCAGTAACATTTTCTGAGGAGCGAAAAACTGAGACCGTTGCTCCTGTAGATTTTGTACCGGTAGTTCCAAGTGCGGGAGCTGATGTGTCAATAAAGAGAAATCACGATATCGATCTTCAATTAGCAGAGCTAAATGAAGATAAGAGAAAAAGAAACCTTGATGTAGTCAAACAAGGTTGCGAGAGAATCTTATATCGTGGTGAGGCGACAGGTGATCAGAAAGAATATGCCATGATTCTAAAGGCAGAGGTTGCCATTTTGGAGGGAGATATTGATCAAGCTGCAGCCATATATCAGCAAATTAGTGAGATAAACCCACGCTGTGCCAGGGCTCTTTGTGGGCAAGCCGCAATAAAAGCTAACGGCGGTGACTGGGTCGGTGCAGAAGTCTTGTTTACAAAGGCCTCTGAGATTGATCCAAATAGTGATATTGCCATTGCTGGATTAGGAATGTGCACATTCAATGCTAAAAATCCTATGAAAGCATGGGATCTATACAACAAAGCCTTGCAGTTAAATAAGGAGAATCTAAGAGCACTTCTAGGGATAATAGAGCTTGGCTATCCTATGAAAAGATTAGCTGAAGTTGAAGCTGCTGTTAAAGGATATCTAGATCTTCATCCAGCCGATGTGAACTTCATATATTCCTTAGCCGGATGTTACTTTGCTCAGGAGAAATATAGTGAGGCCTTAGAAGAGCTGGAGAAGGTTCTTTTATTTGAACCAGCAAATGAGCATGCTATTGAGTTACGTAACCTTATTCTAACAAAAGTTGGAGCACAGTCGGGTGCTTCTCAATAGCGATAGAATAAGTAGAGGTTATGAATGAGGATTTTGCTTCTTAACCAAGATTGGTTTGCACAGGAGTGGCGTGAAGCTGGCCACGAGGTAATGTCGTGTGGAAATGGAGATCAGTTTGATCATAAATTGCCCACACCATTATCACATATTGATGAGATAATTAATCAATCTGGGTTAAGTGGTAGCCCAGATCTAATAGTCTATCATGATAACAGCATGCCACTCTCCGTTCTTGGAATTGAAGATACGGAAATTCCTGTTCTGTTTTATTCTGTTGATTCACATCACCATGCATACTGGCATAAGCATTTCGCTCTATTAACTGATAAAACATTGGTCGCCCATAAGGATTATGTCGAGCATTTCACTAAAGAGGGTGTCTCAGCCGAGTGGTTACCGCTCTGGGCTTCACGTAAAATGGAACCGAGTGATGATAAGCGGCACCAAGCAGTGTTTGTTGGAACTATGGATCCTGAATTGAATCCTGAACGAGTTGTTTTTTTTGAGAAATTAAAACAAATAGCACCAGTAGAGGTTTTAACTGGAGAGTTTTGGAAGATCTATCCACATGCTCAGATTGTATTAAATCAAACTGTAAAAGGAGATCTAAATTTTAGAGTTTTTGAGAGTCTTATTAGCGGATCCATGTTGCTAACCGAAAAAAGTGGGAACGGATTACCTGATCTATTTAATGATGGTCAACATTTAGTCTTATACGAAAAAAATAATGTAGAAGAGGCCGCTGATCTTATTAATAAATACTTAAGCAATTTAAAATTATGTAGAGAAATAGGAGCAGCGGGCCGAGATGAGACATTAAAAAAACATACCGCCGAACACCGCGCCAATGATGTTTTAAAAATGGTTACTAACCTTGAGAAAACTACTGCTCCATATAGGTCATATGCTGGGATGATGGCCTACGTATGTGCCAGTGTTCGATATGAAAAAATTAGTGCACCACATTCAGCTCTTTGTGTAACTTCAGCATGTAAGTTAATTGAACGAGCACTTGTAGATCAAGAACCTATAACAGATTTTTTAACACTCTATGCTGTTTTATCTTGTATGGAGTTTGATCGGATAATGAATAATAATACTGGGTTAAAACTTTTGCGACATTTGTGTGATGCTTATCCAAATTCACATATCTTTAGAATGAGTACGATCCGCGGTTATCTTAATGCCGGAGAAAGAGATAAAGCCCTTGAGTTAGTTCAAGGCTTAGGTATCGAGGATAATTTGGTTTTTGAGTCTTCTGAAATTGTTGTAAGAAAGATCTTAGACATGAAATTATCTAAAAAAGATATTAATTTCGTCTATGGCTGCTAAGATTTTCCAGACCACTAGGTTAGCGATTCCAATCCTACAATTTCCTCAATACAATTGGATAAAAGTGTTACTGCAGAGATATTATATCCTTGGGTCGCTAGCTCTCCCATAATTGCACGCGCTTGGTGAGCAGCTTCATTGTTTGCAAAGTGCTCTTTGGCAGAGATTTTCTGTTTAGTTAGGTTAAGAACTATATTACAGATACCTTTTTTGATCGATCCACGCGACTTAGTTAATAGATCCTGATCCCATTTACTTAAAGTTGGAATGTTTTCTAGATGACGCATAAATTCATCAATTCCTAACTCTGTGACCACATCATTATAAAGGCCTGCTACTTTCTCAGCAGAGAGTTTTGACTGATTACTAATCCAGATAATCTCGAAGATAGCACTAATATATGGTTCTAGAGCTAGTAATGTAGCACTTTGTTCAGATAAGCCAATATCTTTAAGGTGTTGTTTCTCCGTACTAAAAGCCAGATAAGATTGATTCTTTAAAATGAGCGATGGATCAGAGAATATCTCATTAAAGATATTTTCATATTTTTTTCTAATTTCAGAAATTGATTTAACTTGACCACAATTCTGGATTATAGATCCTACCACTCCAGCCATCACAGAATTAACATTGTGGCATATCTCAATGAAACGTTTTGCGTCCTGAACTGTATCTAGTAAGTTAAGATTTTCTCTAAGGCAAGACAATTTAACAATGCTAGCAGCGGCTAAGTAAGTAGTTATTGTGTTAATCTGAGTTGTTAGATACTGCTTGCAAGTTCGATAGACAAACGTAGCTCCCATTGAATCAACGAGTTCGTTGATAATTCTTGTTGTAATTAGCTCTTTTCTTAAAGGATGAGCAAGCAATTCTTTATTCCAATTTTTGCGTATTTCGCTTGGAAAGTAATCGATCAAGTAATGATCAAGCTCTTGATCAGAAGGAAGGTCAGATTGCAACATGATCTCTTTAAGTTGCATCTTTACACCAGCATATACACGAGAGAGCTCTGGTCGAGTCAGGCCAGAATTAGATTTAGCAAGCTTACTAAATCCCTCATCATCAGGTAAGCAATCAATGGTTCGATTAACATATCCTTCTCTTACTAGGTCACGGGTCATACTTTTTAAATAATCAATTCTCTTTGTAGATCTCAGGCTTCCTTGGGTTAAAAGTAAAGCATGTCGGGCGTTATTTTTTAACACATCAGCGCAGACAAATGAGGAGATATCTTTGAGAACTTTATTTCGATCTTCAATTGTAAGCTTCTTCTCTTCTAATAACTTGGCAAAGAATATCTTATAGTTTACCTCATGATCAGAGAGATCAACTCCACCAGAGTTGTCAATTGCATCAGTATTTAACCGTCCACCAGATCTTTCAAATTCAATTCGGCCACGTTGAGTAAATCCTAAATTGCCACCTTCTGCTACCACTTTAGCTGCCATATCTTTTGCGTCAACTCGAACTTCGTCATTAGTTCCGTCATTTACCTCTACATTTGATTCGCTACTAGCTTTAAAGTAGGTGCCAATGCCCCCATTCCAGATAAGGTCGACTTTGGATTTTAAAATTAATGAAATCAGCTGCTCCCCGTTCACTATGCTTGGCGAAGAGGTAGGAATAGATAGAGCTTTTTTAACCTCATTAGAAATTGTTATCTCTTTATCAAATCTTCCGAAAACCCCTCCGCCATGTGAGATAAGTTTTGGATTGTAGTCACTCCATTGTGAACGAGGTAATTCAAACAGTCGTTTTCTCTCATTAAATGAGGATCCTGGATCTGGATCTGGATCAATAAAGATATGCTTGTGGTTAAATGCAGCAAGTAGCTTTATCTTATTAGAGAAAAGAAGACCGTTGCCAAAAACGTCCCCCGACATATCCCCAATCCCAGCCACTGTGAAAGGATCATTCTCATAATCTAGACCAATGTCCTTAAAATGACGCTTAACACATTCCCAAGCACCATTCGCTGTTATGGCGTATAACTTGTGGTCATATCCTTGAGAACCACCAGAGGCAAAAGCATCCCCTAACCAAAAATTAAATTCTTTTACTGCAATATTATTTGCAGTATCACTAAAAGTTGCTGTGCCTTTGTCTGCTGCAACTACTAAATATGGATCATCTTGATCATATGCAATCACACGATCTGGCCTGACGATTTTGCCCTGTACTCGATTGTCGGTTATAGAGAGAAGGGACCGGATATACTCACTGTAGCAATCTTTCACCTGTTGACGGAGTTGTTCTTGATTCTCTGTTGGATGACGAAGGACAAACCCACCTTTGGAGCCAGTAGGCACTATTACTACGTTCTTAACTTTTTGTGTTCGGGCAAGTCCTAGTACTTCATTTCTAAAATCAACACTACGATCGCTCCATCTGATGCCACCCCGTGCAATTGGGCCAAATCGAATATGAATTCCTTCGACTTTAAATCCACGAACAAATATCTCGAAAAAAGGATGTGGTGCAGGAATTACCTCTGTTTTGCTAGGATCAATTTTCAAGGTAATGGTCTCACGACCAGTATAGAAATTTGTTCGAACTGTACTTTCTATTAAGTTAGCAAGTATCCTCAATATTCTATCTTGAGCGATATCAGGGACATCTCTAAGGGCAAGGAGAAAGTTTTTTTTCAGGACATCAAGCTTCTCTAACCTTTTACTAGTACTAATTTCAAGATCAGGGTTAAATTTTATCTCAAACATATTCAAAAGAAGTGTTGCAGATGAAGGGATAGCAGCTAGCGTATTACGAATTGTACTTTTGGCTGTTGAAGTGCTTATTTGCCAAAGATAGGAGCAATAAGAGCGCAGTAATGTAATAGAGCGGAGGGTAAGGTTTGCTGAGATGAGAAGTGAATTTAGAATATCACTGTCAGCCTCATTACGGAGAACTTGCTCTAGTCCAGCACAAAGGTTCTCTCTAAAAAGCTCGATGTTGATAATATTTTTATCCTTGGTTATAGCAGTTACTCGGTGAATAAAAGCAGTAGTCGAGTCCTGTACGATAAGCTGATGAGCCTGCTCTCTGAGAATATGAAGTCCAGCATGCTCAAGTATAGGTAGAGCATGGCTTACAGCGATCTCTTTTTTCCAACAGTAAAGTGTTAATTGAAAAAGACCATCAGTAGCGCTAACACTTGGTTGAATATCAACCTTAATAGGATTTTCTTCATTTAGTGCCTCAATCATCTGAAGATCACGAAGGCATTCTTCTGGAAGGTAACTAGCTTGATACTCTTCAGAGAAAGAATTTCTATATCGTAACCAGATACTGTCAGGATCAGAGAACTTGTCGGTTAGCATTAGTTGATCATAGAGGTTGTCGATCCACGTCTTGGTCAGATCCACGAGATCTGCCTCAAGCTTTTTTATCTCCAAACTAAAAGTCTCAGAGTTTGAAAGAGGGATGTGATAATAGAATAGCACAAGTGGTTTTACATTGAGTGCAACATGGATGTCTCCAGAACCAGGAGCTGCTCCAAAGTTATACTCAATGTGTTTTTGAAGTCTTAATCTGACATGCTCACTAAACCTTTTTCGTGGCATGGCAACAGTTATGCTAGCTCCCTTACCAGATGAATCAAGGTGGACTAGTGAGGCGCTCTCTGATTCTCTTTGTATGCTTGTTATCATTTGTAGATGCTGACTAAGAGCATCTATATCGGAGCGGAGTAGGAGCTCCTTAGGCATACTATCAATTATCTTAATAATATTTTTATAAGAAAAAGAGTTAGGGATTGCCTTCTCAAAAGAGATTAACTTTTTTACCTTATTTCGTATTGTAGGAATAGTTGATGATTCTTGAGCTAATGTTTTTGATGTAAATAATCCTACTATTGAGATTAGCGAGGTAACAGAGCCATCACTAGAATAAAGTGGAAAAACAATATGGCTGATTCTTTCAGCTCTATGAACTACGCTACGAAATAACAGTTTAGAGATATATAATAAATCTTTATTTTTAAAGACATTTACCGCGTCCTTACGACACTCATCTTCTAGTTCTCTTCCCCAATGATTTGAACTTTTAAAGAGTCCAAAAGCTTGCTTAGGATCATCCTCTATAAAAGTTATCTGATCAATTCCGTTTTCTGAAGCTTGACTTAACTTCCATTCGGCAGATCCCAAAAAGACAAGGCCTCCATCCGATAGCCAACGCAAAAATTCAGCTGCTTCTATACGTTCATCCTCTGTAGATCTCTGACTAGGGACTCGCTCCATTAAAAGACGAGCTGATGTTTCTATTTGACCAAGTGTTAAAGGATGATCGTCTGTTACTAAAACTAAATCTTCTAAAGAGTTACAAAGTCTGTCTTGCAAAAGGTTAAGAGCATCATTGTTTAATTGATCTATCTCAACATAAAGTAATGATAACCTCTTGCCATTAGGTAGGCTAACAAGTGGGTGGAGCAAAGTTTGAATATCAGAACCGCATTCTCTCACACAAAGGATCGTAGTGTTAATTATAAAAGGGCGATCGCCTATGGCTAGCATTAGATATGAATTCTCACCTCTCTGCCCTGATTTTATAAGAACAGTGTGCTTTTTAGTAAAATAGTCATTACATATCGAAAATGTTTCTTGGGCAATTATTGCTAAGCTTTGGACAGTAGAAGTAGCGATAAAAGCTGTAGAGGCTCGCTCAAAAAGCGCAGTTGTAAGTTTTTGAATAGAGAGGTCGGGGATAGCATTAATTTTCTTATCAGAGGAATTTTTAGAGATTAGAGTATCCAACTCTTTAATTCTTGAAGTGCTTAAATCTTTAAGTGAATCAGTTCTATTTTCCATATACAAATGTAGTTTATGTGCTCAAGTGATTATTAATTACGCTTAGAAAGATGCTTATGATACTCAATATCTAACAGCAATCTGATGAATATAGTTTTTGTCACATCGTTGACATGATCAAAGGGGAGATTCCGCCCTCTCTGTCGTATGTTTGGCGTCAACAAATCTGACAAAGGTAGCTTAAAGTGCGCAACCTTTATCGGTCATCTTTCGGCAAAACTGTACACTTTTGTGCTATTTTTTTCACCTATCTCCTAAAAAATTCATCTTCTAAGGGAAGTCCTGATGGATCTTGTCTCTTTTTTGTAAAAATTACCTCAATTATTTCAATTCTTTATAAAGAACGGAACCAAATGACCTAAATGGGAGTCAAATTCCTAGCACATGCTAAAAAATTGGTACGTAATTTGCCAATGATATGACAGGGCATGTTTTGACTGTGTTTACAAATTGACCCAGTTAAAAATGTGAACTGAGGGGCGCTTTGAGTCACCGGTTTTAAGTCAGTGAGTATTAGGTTGTAGCCCCAGTTTTTACTCAGAGCGTCTTATCGTTTGTTAGCGAGTTGCGAGGGATTGATTGCCACTTCGGCATTCTTTCTAAGAAAACCAAGGATAGGTTTTTATATATTAGGCTAAGGAGAGCTTATGCATAGTGGTCTTGCGAGTACATTTCAAGAAGGTTCTGAGTCAATAATTTCTGAAATTATTTCAACTCAACAATCAACTCAAGTATCAACAACATTTAACAGAACGCCACAGCCTAACGCTAAAAATTCCTTTATGGGAATTGTTAGTGGTTGTGCCGAGATGTTGCGAGCTTTTGATTTAATAAAAAAAGTAGCTCGTACTAATTCGACAGTGTTGGTGCTTGGTGAAAGTGGAACAGGTAAAGAGCTGATTGCTAATGCTATTCATAAACTTAGTGGTCGACTTGGTAGGTTAGTGCCAGTCAACTGTGGCGCAATTCCAGAAGATATATTAGAGAGCGAGCTTTTTGGACATGAAAAGGGATCCTTTACAGGTGCAATTGCCACTAAGATGGGACGCTTTCAATTAGCACATGGCGGAACGATCTTCCTAGATGAAATTGGAGATATGAGCCCAAAGCTTCAAGTGAAACTTTTAAGAGTTTTGCAAGAGAGAAAGATTGAGCCGGTTGGTTCTACAAAGTCTATAGATCTTGACGTTCGAGTTGTCGCCGCAACAAATAAAGATTTACGTAAAGAGGTAAAGGCTGGAAGATTTAGAGAAGATCTCTATTATCGCCTTCAAGTTGTACCAGTTGAGCTACCAAAATTAGTTGATCGTGGCCATGACGTGATGCTTTTGGCCAGACATTTTATGGATCTATTCTGCCAACAGTTAGGAAAAAACTCTATAAACTTTTCTCCAGATGTGGAGGCTAGATTTCTATCATATGCCTGGCCTGGAAATATACGGGAACTTGAGAATCTTATTGAACGGCTAGCAATTCTTACTGATGCCAACAGTATTTATATAAACGATCTTCCAGAATACCTAAGTATAGGTGGGGAGAGATCCTGCTCTACAATAAATACATTCACAGAGATTCCAGATAGTGGCATTGATTTTAACAAGCTTGTTGATGATTTTGAAACAAGACTTATCGCAAGCGCAATGGAAAAAACTGCAGGTAATAAAAAAGCAGCAGCAAAACTTCTCAATTTAAATCGGACGACCTTGGTTGAAAAAATCAAGAAGAAAGGGCTAGTCGGTTCGATTGAAGTAATACGAGAAAATTAATAGAAAGTTAATAAAGATTTAGTTGGTTCAAGGAAAGTCATGACAGAGAAATTAATTATTCTCTTCATATTATTGGGCAGCGCTACGTTGGTCTCCGCGCAGCATCCAGTAGAGGTGCAGCGTAAGGCCGCAAGTGGTGATTACATGGCTGCGCTGGCAACGTATAGAAAGATGCCTATGAGAAGAGCTACTGTTGCCTCAGCTGTTGCAGCTGGGAAAAGTGCTTGGGCATTAGGGCTACCTGAAGTAGCAAAACAGGAATTTGATCGAGCTATCAACTTAGCTTCAGTTAGTGATGAATTGTCAGATACAGAGAAAGCCAGAATATATTTCTCAAGAGGAGTAATTGAATTTCAAGAGGAAAATTACCAGAGTACTCTAGTCTTTGCAGGAAAGGCATCAAAGTTAATAGATCAAAAAGGACCTCTTTTATCAGAGATTAAACAGCTGATCGCAGAGAGCTACATTAAGCTTAATAAATTGATCCTGGCAGAAAAGAATTTAGTTAGTGCCTTAGATGGTGTAAGGCCTGAAAGTGAAGGTGATCTTCGATTTACCTTAGCCACTTGTCAGATGCAATTAGGGAAGCTCACTGAAGCTAAAGATAACTTTGAACTTGTTCCTTTGCGACACAACAAAGGAGTGACAGCAATTAGATCTTTAGCCTCGATCGCATTTGAGCTTCGAAAATATGAAGAAGCGATATTTTGGTTAAATAAGGGGCGAGAAGAGTTCGCTGAATCATTTCTTGATAGTTGGGTTGATTATGCCCTAGTTAAATCATATGGCGAGATGAATAGCCTTAAGGAATTAAAAGACACATATGCACAGGCTCAGCAAAAATATCCACCCTCAGATCCATGGTTTATTCTCTTACAAGCAGTTGCAGAGGAGAATTTGTGGAGCTCTGAGTTCATGAAAGTTAGTAAGGAATTAAAGCAGTAGAGGTAAAGATGAGCATAGCTGATAGAAAAGAAGTGATTAGAACTGAAAATAATTCAGAGGTGCCGCCAGCTATGTTGATGGCAGCATTTGAAAAGTTCAAGGAAGCTAGTTCAAAACTGGAAGAGCGGTATTCTGCACTTAGGGGAGAAGCTGAATATCTGCGGAAAGAGTTACAGAAAAAAGAGATAGAAGTTCGTAGAGCAGAAAGGATGGCCGTTCTTGGACAAACTGCTGCGGCCTTGGCTCACGAGGTTAGAAATCCATTGGGGGCTATGAAGTTATTTGCCTCACTACTAAGAGAAGATTTAAAAGCCCTTCCTAAATCTATTGTCTTAGTTGATGAGATAGAGAGAAGTATTGGGGCTTTGGACGGTGTTGTCTCAAATGTTCTTCAGTTTGCAAAAGAGCACGAGAGTAATCTTTTGCCTATTAATATTAATAGCATTATCTCTGACCAAATTACTGTCTTTAAAAAGTTAGATAGGAAGGATGGAGTAGGATTTGTAACTGCATTATCAGGGGCTTCATATATTCTAGGAAATGAGCAGTTACTAAGACAGATCTTTTACAATCTATTTTTAAATGCTGCTCAAGCGATGCATTACAAAGGAACTATTACCGTTTCGACTAGCACGATAAAAAGAGAGACCGAAGAATGGCTGGCTATTTCTATAAAAGATACAGGGCCAGGAATACCAAATCACATTATAGATAATATTTTTGAGCCGTTTGTTACTGGTCGTGATGAAGGAACAGGTTTGGGTTTGGCAATTGTTAAAAAGATCTTAGATCAACATAAAGCTCAGATTATAGTTTCAAATCAAGATGGTGCAGAATTTATAATTAAATTTCCTGTTAAAGTTTAATGAAAAGGGTGCAGTTTATGAGAGAGATAAATAAGATCCTGGTAGTTGATGATGAGCCACAGATGCAGCTAGCATTAAATACAGCATTAAGTCGTAAAGGATATGCTGTTGATGTTGCTCCTAATGGGAAAGAAGCACTCAAGATGATTGAAACTCAATCATATGCTTGCATAGTCTCAGACCAACGGATGCCTGAGATGTCAGGACAGGAACTTCTTGAAGCAATACAAGCTCGGGAAGAAAAACCTCCTTTTATAATGATCACTGCTCATGGAACGATAGATCAAGCTGTCAAGGCGATGCAGCTTGGAGCAGCTGATTTTATAACAAAGCCTTTCTCGGTAGATGATTTACTTAGATTAGTAGAGCGCGTATTGAGCCCGGAATCACAGGAGTACCGTGAGCTAGCTCGTAAAGAGGGAACCCGTCGTCAAAATACAATTATAACAAAAGATCCAAGGATGATTAAACTTTTAGAAGTTGCTGAGGCAGTAGCTAAAAGTGAAGCCACTGTTCTTGTGCAAGGAGAATCCGGAACTGGTAAAGAAGGGATCTCCAGATTTGTTCACACGATGAGCGCGCGGGCAAAGCAAGCTTTTATAGCTGTTAACTGCGCTGCCTTACCAGAAAATCTTTTAGAAAGTGAACTTTTTGGACATGAGAAAGGTTCATTTACCGGAGCTCAGAATAGCAAACAAGGTAAATTTGAAATGGCTCATGGCGGCACAATTTTACTTGATGAAATTTCTGAAATGGATCTTGGGTTACAAGCAAAGCTATTACGAGTAATTCAAGAGCGTGAAATTGATCGGGTCGGTGGTCGTGAGCCAATCTCTGTTGATGTAAGAGTTATAGCAACAACCAACAGAAATCTCTCTGATATGGTAAAAGAAGGAAAATTTAGAGAGGATCTATATTACCGATTAAATGTTATTCCGATTACTTTACCACCACTAAGAGAGCGACGTGGAGATGTTAGATTGCTTGTTGAGCATTTTATGAGACAATTTCTTGGTGCTAAAGCACCAAAATTAACTGAAGAGGTGGTAAGTTCGCTAGAAAATCATTCATGGCCAGGAAATGTAAGAGAGCTTCAAAATGCAGTTCAAAGAGCAAGTATCCTTGCCGCTGGTGGAGCACCAGCAACTTCTCACTTTCTGATTCAGGATCAAGGGAAATCTTTGGTTGATCAGATAACTGTAGAGAATGTTGAAAGTGGCCAAATTAGTAGTGTTTCAGGAATCCGCTCAGGCATTACAGTCTATGAGATGGAAAAAAACCTTATTATAGAAACACTAAAAACTACAGGAAATAACCGTACAAAGGCGGCTGAAATGTTGGGAATTAGTATCAGAACTTTAAGGAACAAGCTTAATGAGTATGGAATGGGGCGTCAGAGCGAGGAGTGAGTGATGTCAAATGTTTGTCATTTGGCGGTTTGTTAATGAGCTATCTATTTATAATTACTAAAGGTTAAACAGCAGAGAATGAGCATAGAGTTTGCACCCCTTAAATAGAACGATTTTACTATGAGTAACTACTTATAGCTGAGGATTTGAAATGAGTTTAATTGATAAATTATTTGATAAGACAGAGACAGGGCTTGAAAAAGCTTTGGACCTTGCACATCAGCGAAGTCAGGCTCTTATAAGTAATATCTCAAATGCAGAGACGCCAGGCTACCGAGCAGTTGATCTTGATTTTAAAGCTGAACTTGCAAGAGCATTTAATGGGCAATCAGGCCAAGAGCTTAAAAAGACAGATCCAAGACATATGGATGTAAGTTCTCAGAGTGGTGCCCGATTAGTCGCTGACAATGCTGGTGCGACAAAAGCAGACGGCAATAACGTTGACATTGATATCATGATGACGAGGATGCAGCAAAATCAGGGTAGATATACTGATGCCGCATCAATCCTTCGAAAGAAGCTGAGGTTTTTTATGACGGCAATTAGAAGCGCAGAGAGGTAATAGATATGTTTGATGCATCAGAAGTTGTAACAGCAGGACTTAGTGCCGCACGGTTGAGGATCAATATCATTGCATCTAATATCGCTAATGCTGAAACAACTAGGACTCCTGAGGGTGGACCTTATAAACGTAGAGACATAGTAATTTCAGCAGAGAGTGCCCCAACTTCATTTCAGTCCTCTTTAGATGAAATGACTTTAGCCAAGCCACAGGTGCTTGGGGTTATTGCAGATCAGTCTGAACCAAAAAAGGCTTATCAGCCAGGTCATCCAGATGCAGATCCGGATGGATATGTAGCCTATCCAAATATAAATGTTGTGCAAACGATGACAGATATGATGGCAGCGACAAGGCTTTATCAAGCTAACGTTACTGCTGCAAAGAGTTTAATGGAGATGTCACGGGAAGGTCGGAGAATATCTTCAACATTTTAGTTAAGGTTTTATTTTATGGCCATGAATATAACAGGACTTAAGGCATACAAAGAGATTCAGTCGATAGTCACTCCTAAAGAGACTCAAGCCACAGAGGCTCCGGTGAAGGGGCAACCTAAGGAAGGATTCGCTCAATTTTTAAAAGATGCAATTCATGATGTTAATAATGTACAAGCTACTGCGGAAGATCGAGTTGAAGGGTTAATCACCAAAAAACCTGGTTATACAAATCACGAAGCTATGATTGCACTTGAAAAAGCTGATATCGCTTTTCAGTTGATGAATTCTGTTCGAAGTAAGATTGTTCGTGCATATGAAGAGATTTTAAGAACACAAGTTTAAGAAAGGTTATTTTAAGTAAGGTTTTTTAGGAGGTTACTGTGGCGTCTGCTATTGATCCAAGTGCTGTATTAGCACAGTTTGTCGCAAATTTTGTGAAGCTTCCTCTATCCCAAAAGGTTCTCTTCCCGATTATCATTGTGGGAACTATCTGGGGAATAGTGTTTGTTTCTAGTTGGGCAACTCAGCCTGATTATGCGGTGTTATTTTCTGATTTAGAGCAAGCTGACGCCGGTGCGGTTGTAGAGAGACTAAAGTCCCAGAAAATTAAATACGAGATTCGTAGCAATGGAAGTACTATTGCTGTATCTCCTCCTGAAGTTGTTCCAGAGATTAGAATGTCTTTAGCATCAGAGGGCGTGCCAAAGGGAGGTAAGATCGGTTATGAGCTTTTTGATACTAATGCACTCGGCACAACAGGATTTGTTGAAAGACTTAAATTTATTCGAGCAGCTCAAGGGGAGCTTGAAAGAACGATCTCATCTCTTGACGCAGTTGTTTCAGCACGTGTCCATATAACTCAACCAGAGAAAACAGTATTTGCTAAA
This sequence comes from uncultured Bdellovibrionales bacterium, assembly GCA_964523015.1. Classification (GTDB taxonomy): domain Bacteria; phylum Bdellovibrionota_C; class UBA2361; order UBA2361; family J135; genus JAWXBT01. Next base: position 28,970 of record CAZFXN010000009.1, read on the forward strand.
CGTGGTAATGAGCCAACTGCTTCAGTGATGCTTAAACTAAGAGGAAATGCTGAGTTAGATGTAAAGCAGATCCGTGGTATCGCACATCTCATGGTTGGAAGTGTTGAGGGATTAAAGTTAGAGAATGTTAATATTGTTGATATTCACGGCAATCTTTTATCAGATAAGATTCAAATGAAGCCTGATTCCTTAGGCATTGATGCAGATCGTATCAAATATCAAAATGAGATTGAACACGGTTATGCTCAAAGAATTGAGCAGATGATAACTAAGGTATTAGGAGCAGGCAAGGTTATTACTAAAGTGTCAGCAGAGCTTGATTTCTCACAGAGTGAAAGAGAGGAGGAAAGTTTTGATCCAGGGGGCCAAGTTGCGCGTTCTGAAAAAACAATAGAAGAGGGAAGTGGAACAAGTTCTCGAGGAGGAGTTCCGGGCGTAGTTTCTAACCTAACAGATCTGCAAAATGTTCCATCCACACAAGGAGAGGGAGCAACTCTAAAAAGAAAAGAGTCAGTAAAGAATTTTGAAGTATCTAGAGCTGTTTCAAAAACATCCTTACCAAGAGGGAACTTAGTTAAACTAAGTGTTGCAGTCCTGGTTGATGGAATTTATGAAAAACAGGTCAAGAAAGGAGCTGCCGCAGGCGGAACAGCAATTGGTGCAGCAAAGGTTTATCAGCCCCTATCATCAGAGATGATTAGGCAGCTAGAAGATATAGCCAAGAGTGCAGTGGGGTACGATGCTGGTCGCGGGGATACATTAGCAGTAGAGAACATTCAGTTTCATGTTGAAGATGAATCGATGTTAGAAGCACTTGATGAGAAGGCATCGCAAGATTTCATTTTTAATGTTGTCTCTAGGGTTGTGCCAGTTGTTTTTGTCTTATTATTTTTCTTGATGGTGGTGCGACCTCTAATCAAGTTTATGGTAACTCCAACAGAAGCAGAGATTGATCTAAGCCGGTTACTGCCAACAGGAGTAGAGGAGTTAGAGCAGGAATTAAAGCAGGAGCGAAAAGCAGTGGTTCCTATTGACGCAGAGCCAACAGTTGATATCGAACAATTAGAGGCATTAATGGCTGAAAATTCTAGAATCGTTAAAGAAAATCCAGCTCAAGCAGCCCTGTTGATCCGCTACTGGTTAAATGATGGACGCATCTAACCAGATCTAAGGAGTAAATATTATGTCTGACGGTCTGACAACTACAGAAGAGGAAGCGAAGGAAGTTCCATCGCCTAAACTTAGCCAGCAAAGCTACCGACCAACAGGGTTTAGTCAATCAGATTGGGAAGTTGTTGGAAAAATGTCAGATGAATATTTCTTTGACCCGATTGATATAGAGGTTTTTTCGACTGCTGTCCTAGCTGTTGATCCGATGTTTGCAGATTACGGTAGTGGCAAGGAAGCAGCGGGGATTAGAAGATGGAGTAGCGGAAGCAGTGAAGTTCTTGATAAAGAGGCAGTCAAACCTACCGTCCCCCTAGAAGAGCTCAATATTAAAGTCCAAGAAGCTGAAGAGAGAGGGAGAGTACAGGCGCTTGAAGAAGCTAAAGTGCTTAGAGAGGAAGAGATTAAAAAGATGAGCGAGACTTTCGCTGTTACTCTTAAGGATATCGAGCAAAAAGGCATAGATATTTTACTACAGATTGAAAAAAAAGCGGCTCAGTTAGCAGTTGATATTTCAAAGAAAATTCTTGAGCAGGCTGTTGAAATCAATCCTGAATATATTGTTGAAATTATAAAGCAAGCCTTAGGACTAGCTGGCAGTGCCTCCATAGCAAAAGTTAAGGTCAGTCCTCAAGATATGGAGTTTATCGAGGTAATGGGGATTGCTCGAATGCTTAAAGAGTATGATGGAACATGGTTGTTTGAAGCTGACGAAGGAATCAAATCAGGATGTGTCGTAGAAACTTCAGCTGGTGTAGTTGATTTTCAGCTGGATCAGGCATGGGAAAGAGTTGCTGGTAATGTTGTACGGGTAATTTAATGACAGCCCTAATTGAAAGAGCAATCTCTCAACTCAATAGTAGCAGTCGCTATGAGTTACGAGGAACTGTAATAGATGTCACAGGTTTGATTATTGAAGGCAATGGGCCCTCGGTGCCTGTTGGCACTAACGTAGCAATACAGAGTGGATTGCAAAAAATTACAGCACAGGTTGTAGGTTTTAAGAGCAATCGTGTGTTGATGATGCCTTATGAAGAGCTTCAGGGGATCGGACCAGGAGCAGTTATTAAAGTTACTGGAACATCTTCTAAAGTAAATGTGTCACAACTTCAGTTGGGGCGAGTAATCGATGCCTTTGGAAATCCACTAGATGGAAAGGGTGGCATCGGTGGTGGTCAGATGATGCCACTTTACTGTAATCCTCCAAATCCTGTTACCAGAAAGCGGATTAAAGAGCCTCTTGATCTAGGAGTAAGAGCACTGAATGGGCTCCTTACGGTCGGATCAGGACAGAGAATTGGAATTATGGCTGGTTCGGGTGTTGGTAAGTCTACTCTTTTAGGAATGATCTCTAAGCATTCTAAAAGTGATATAAATGTTATTGCATTAGTTGGTGAGCGAGGTAGAGAGGTTAGAGAATTTATAGAGAGGGACTTAGGACCAGAAGGAATGGCTAGATCTATAGTCGTTGTAGCTACTGGTGATCAGTCTGCGCTAAAAAGAATAAGAGCAGCATATTACGCCACGTCTATCGCAGAATATTTTCGAGATCAGGGCAAAAAGGTAGTCTTGATGGTTGATTCAGTAACTCGTTTGGCGATGGCCCAACGGGAAATTGGATTAGCAATCGGGGAACCACCAAGCACTAAAGGGTATACCCCCTCAGTTTTTTCAATGCTTCCAAAATTATTAGAGAGAGCAGGCACATGTGCAGGTAATGGATCTATCACCGGTCTTTATACAGTACTTGTTGAGGGTGATGATATGAACGAGCCAATTGCAGATGCTACACGTGGTATTCTTGATGGTCACATAGTGCTTAGTAGAAGACTTGCAGGTAAAGGACATTTTCCAGCTATTGAAGTTCTAGAAAGTGCTTCTAGAGTAATGCCTGATATTGTATCCCCTGAGATCGTTGATATGGCTAACCAAGCTCGTGACATCCTCGCAACTTATAAAGAGGCTGAAGATCTGATTACGATTGGAGCATATAAACCAGGACAAAATCTGGCCGTAGATAAAGCTGTGCAGCTTATTGATCAGGTCAATGATTTTTTAAAACAGAAGGTAAATGAAAAAACAACTGTAGAGGAAACATGGCAACATCTTGCCAAAATTTTGGCGCAGGCTCCTGTGGCTAAGCCTACTGAGAAGTAGTGGTAAAATAGAATTTAGATAACAGGTTAAGATGGCAAAAAAGTTTAAATTTAGGTTAGAAAAAGTTCTTGAGTATCGAGAGGTACTTAGAAATGAAAAGAAGAAAGAGCTATATATTAAAAACAAAGCTGTATCTGATGCTGAGGACCGAATTGCCCAATTAACTAATGATCTTTTAACAAAAAGACCTGCTTTTGAAGGAGGGGTAGAGGCACAAGAGTTGCATATATCAGCTGACTACCTAACTCGGATTAAAGCATTAATAGAGGAGACTAAAAACTCTCTTGAAATTTTAAAGTTTGAGGCTGAGCAGGCAAAAGATGAATATATTGAGGCAGTCAAAGAGCACGAGTCATTGAAAGTATTAAAAGCAAGGAAATTATCAGACTACAATGATCATGTCTCGCAGGAAGAAGCAAAATTTTTGGATGAATTAAGTGTGCAGAAAGCAGGACGAAGTCTGATTACAAAAAGGCAAAATTAGAAATTTTGGTTAGCAATTATAGAGAGCATCGTTATGAATAAAAGCAAAAGCAAAGGCCTCACTAGAGAACAAGCAGCAGAGCTATATAAGGATTTACAAAAAACTCTAAACCAAACAAAGGAGAAGAAACAAGAGATTGAAACTGGTCTATTCAATCAACAAAATACAAGCTCTATTAGTAGTGCGGGTGCTCGACTAGCAACTGAGATGAAGCGGATGAATCTTGGAAAAGGTATACAATTCTCATTTTCTGGACAATCTGCAGCTCTAATTCTTTTAGTTGCTTTTGCTATTGGAAAGATCTCTTTGTCAGCTTTAGAATTTTCAGGTTTTGCACAAATTGAAACCGCTGAAGCTTCGATCTCTGGATATGAATCAAGACGCCTAGCTAACATGTCTCCTGCTGGAGATTTTAGTAAAGAAGAGATCGAGATTCTTACTCAGCTTGATAAAAGAAGAGCTGAGTTAGAGAATAGAAGTGAAAAAATTACAGAGAGAGATCAAGATCTAGGCCGAAGAGAGATGGAGATGGCGGCTAGATTAACAGAGCTTAAATCACTGACTGATGAATTAAGGCTTAAACGGGATCAGAATGATCGTAAAAAGAGTGGACAATTAGAGCAGCTTTCAAAAGTTTATAGCTCAATGGCCCCTGAAGAAGCGGCAAAATTAATGGAGCAACTAGATATCACAATTTCACTTTCATTACTTCAGCGAATGCCTGAAAAAAGAATAGCACAGATTTTGGCCTTGATGAATCCTGAGCGCGCGCTATCCTTAACAAGGATGTTAACTCAATAGTCACTCTTCAATAAAATCAAGATCAGTACCGTATGATTCCTTAAGAGTTAGTGTGGCAAAGAGAGCAATAGAGATACATATACAACCAACTATAAGAGCACTTGAGAGTACTCCTTGGGAATCTTTTAAGTAATCAAAAAGAGATGTCACTGGGATAACGCTCCCTCGCACAAAATTAGGAACAGTTGTTGCAACTGTTGCCCTCAAGTTTGTGCCAAATTGTTCCGCCGCAGTTGTTACAAAAACAGCCCAATACCCAACTGAAAAACCTAAAACCCAGGTCCAAAGATAGAAATGATCCAGTGATATTCCGTAACTGTTTAAGATTACTCCTGAGGAGATCGCAGTAAATAGAATAAAAAGGATAATTGAATTACGTCTACTTTTTACAAGTTGACTTAATAGTCCGCTAGTTAGATCCCCAACAGTGAGTCCAATATAAGAATAAAAAACAGATCGAGCAGCAGTAGGAATCTCAACCATGCCTAATGCTTTGCCGATCTCTGGAGAGAATGTAACGATAATCCCAATGGCATACCAAATAGGGATCCCGATAGCGATACAGCTAATATATCTAACTAATCTAGGTTTCGATGAAAAAAGAAGAAATATGTCTCCTTTTTTACAATCTTTATTCTTAATCTGATCAAAGAGTCCTGATTCTGTAACTGCTATACGTAATAGTAAGAGCATTAAGCCAAGGCCACCACCTATAAAATATGAAGTGCGCCAATGAAAGGTGTCGCCAACTAGAGCAGCCGCAACTGCACCCGCTACCCCAACTGTAGCAATCAATGTTGTACCGTATCCACGAGTACGAGCTGGCATAATCTCACTTACTAGGGTAATTCCTGCGCCTAACTCTCCAGCAAGTCCGATCCCGGTAAAAAAACGTAAAGCAGCATATGTTTCTACATCAGTAACAAAACCATTTAAGATATTTCCTATTGAGTAAAGAAGGATCGATCCGAATAGAACAGAAATTCTTCCTTTTTTGTCTCCAATGATTCCCCATAAGATTCCGCCGGTCAGAAGTCCAGCCATCTGACAGTTAATAAGGAATACACCACTTGAAAGAAGATTCTCTTCAGGAACCCCAAGATCTTTTAAGCTCGCTACTCTAACTACACTGAAAAGCAATAGATCATAGACATCAACAAAGTAACCAAGTGCTGCGACTATGACTGCTAGAACGATACGTTTGTCCATAATATATGCGGGAGAATACTGTGCAATTTAGATGAAAACGAGGATAAATATAGAAATACTACATATGGCATGCAATACTGTGAATATCTTTACTAAGTTACCGAACACCCTTGCCTTTTTGCTATACTCTGTGATACAAAATGTACCCGACTGGTGCTTCTTACTCAGTCATTTTATCTTACTAATATTGTTTTGCTCTTTCCCTTTAAAATTTACTATTTGTAGTCTTCCTTTACTTTATTCTTTGCTAGTTGAGGACCAGATGTCACACAACTTTATTAGCTTCAAAGTAAGCGGTGATTTTTACTAGTATGAGTGAGCAAAATTTATCTAAAAAATGGATCGTTGGGGTGTCAGGCAGTAGCGGCATGCCATATGCCCTTCGGGTTATAGATTTCCTTTCTGACCAAGGATATCAAGTCCATGTGGTATTCTCTGAGGCCGCATTAAGAGTTCTCCATGAAGAGATGGAGATTAAATGTTCTCAATCAACCCTTTCAGCAAAAAATTTATTTCACTCTGATAGAGATAATATTACTTTTTATAATCCAAAGGATATTGGAGCTTGGTTTGCTTCTGGATCTGCTCTATTTGAAGGGATGGTAATATTACCGTGCAGCATGGCTACGCTAGGTATGATCGCTAATGGTTGCGGCCATAACCTGATCCACCGTGCCGCAGACGTCTGTATTAAAGAGAGCCGAAAGCTAGTTATAGTTCCACGCGAAACTCCACTTAGTTCAATTCATCTTGAAAACATGCTCCGCCTTACGAATCTTGGAGTAAAGATGGTCCCAGCTATGCCAGGATTCTATCATAAGCCAGTATCCTTATCAGATCTTATCGATATGATGGCGATGAAGATTCTTGATACAATGGGTGTTTCTAACGAGATGTCGCAACGTTGGGGGACCGATCCTAAAGTTGAGAATCAAAATGAAAGTAAAGAGCTGCCCTTGGCTGGAGCTATAGCCAAAACCACCCGTCAAGGTGGAGGCTCAGTTTTGTCATTTCCCTCTTTGCCATTGACACCTTCTGTTAGCAAACCTTTTAGCAAACCTGCTAACAAAGGAGGGGGTTTATAAATATGGGACTGGCACGATTCGGCATCGCTAATGGAATAAAAGTCCCGGTTGAAGGACTAGTAGCTCCTTCTCTTCGTAGTAGTACATTAGATAAATTTTCATCTAAAGCACTTAGTCAATTTGGATTTCTACGAATCGCCCAGAAGATCATTGCTGGAGACGAGTTGCTTTTAAAAGAGATTAATTCACTTATTAGTGACGCAGGTTTCCCAGTCCTTATGAAGCTGATTGGATTATCAAAGCGGACTAAAGAATCATTATCTGCGTCTCCTGCTGTATTATTGCCCCTTCGCAACTGGATGAATTTTGGTGTTTCGATAAGTGATATTCTTGAGCAAGCTACAGATTTTCTCTGTTCTATTCCACATTGTAATATTCAGGTTGCCTTTGATGATACACCATTAGATGAGCTTTTGAGTGTAGAAGGAGAGTTCTATAAACAAATAGCTAACTGTAGAGATGGATTAATCCTAGTTGGCCCAAGTATTGAAGAGATTGAAAGATCCGCACATGGTGATTTAATTCAAAAAGATGAATATATAGATCGGGTACTTCAAAGATTATGTGATCTTAATTTTAAAAGGTTGCGGGCGACCTACCAAACAAAGTATTTACATCATACAAAGCGACATAATCTGACAAATTGCTTAGTCACCCCAGTTGATCAATTTAATGATGAGCATAGTTTGTCCCATGAGCTATATCGAATTCGAGAGCTCTCCTGCAATCCAGGCCTAATAGATTGTTGGAGCCCTGGAGTATTGAATAGCTCATCTCAGACATGGCTAGAAAAGTCAGCAACTGATTTTCACTTACTCCGTATATTAGCGATAGGTTCCCTGGTTTTAGAAAAGGTACCTTTAATTAGAGCCTCTAGTGTTCACTTCTCATTAGATACAATTCACCTGGCAGCACATCTAGGTGCTAACGATCTCGGTTTTGGTGCTTTTGATCAGCTAACCCAAGAAACTTTAAGGCTTCAACCCCTTGGAGATCTAAAGCGTATCTCAAGAATTAATTAAGATAAGAGCAATGTAAGGAATGAATAAGCTTCGAGTCTCTAACATTCAATCTTACACCAGTCTACCGTATCGACTCCTCTCTACCCTAAAATTTGTTGATTACCGAGAAGGCTTCCCAGCTGAAAATGCTAGAATGTTAAATGAAGGGGAGGTTGATGTTGCTTTAATTCCGGTAAGTGAATTCGCTATCCATGGTGGATATGTTGGTTTAGATTTTGGGATAGCTGGATGTAGTAAGATTGATGCAGTTTGTCTGTTCAGTGAAGAGCCGATGCAGAGACTTCAAACAATATACCTAGATGTAAATTCCAATTCCTCAGTACATCTTTTAAGGTTACTTCTTTTAGAAAAATGGGGAAGAATTCCAAAGTTTGTTCGAGTTGAGCGAGAACTTCTTTTAGATAATATCGGCCCTGATGTTGGTGCTCTTGTAACTGGGGATATGGCATTGAATGTCAGGAGGGAATATCCTTATGAACTGGATCTGGCAAAGGAATGGAATTCTTTAACCGGATTGCCATTTGTTTTCTGTGTCTGGGCTGCTCGTCCAGAAGTTTTATCAAGAGATGCCGATAAAGAGCTTAATTCTCTTTTTTATAGAGCCATTAAGGCAAGAGAATCACTAGCAGTAGAATCAAGCAATGAAGTAAGGTTGCCACTTGAAGAATCATCAAAACATATCTCTAATACTGTGATTTACCACCTTGATGCTGATTGCCAAAGAGGAATGAGCGAGTTTTTTAAGAGAGCATTTAAGTATAATTTAATCCCTGATGAGCCGTATCGCACCGCTAGATATACAATGATTGGAGGCATTTCCTCGACTGCTAAAAAACCAAAATCGATTCCAGAGATCCTACAAGATTCCACTAACGGCCGACGAATGAGTGTTGCTGATGGGATTAAGTTGGCCAATGACGCCTCACTTGCTGATTTAGCACTAGCTGCAGATCTTATTAGAACACGATCATTTGATTCTCGAACTCTTAACTTTACTCTTGGTATTACAACTGTAGAGATAGAGGAGATTGAACCTCTTAGAGATATTCTCTCTTTGTTAGAGGAGGAGGCACAGAGCCCGTTAACCCTTAAGATCTCAGATGCTGAGTTAACAGATCTTTCATTCTATGAAAATTTAATTGATCGATTAAGAAGGGAGTTCGCAGTTGGAATTGAGGCTTTTACTATTCCACAGGTTTTATCCTACGCACAGCAGAACAATCTCTCGATAAGAGAGATTGCTTCTAGGCTTGTGACTGCCGGTATCGATTTTATTCCCGCTGATGGTGGGGAGCTGCTGCTTGATAGATATTTAGATGGTATTAAAAAGAGCTCTTATAAAGCTGCTGACTGGATTAGTGCTATGAAGTGGTTTCACCGTTTCGGAGCCAAGTCCTGTGCCACTTTAAATATTAGTGAATTTAATACTTGGGAGGAGAGGTTCTTACATCTTCAAAAGATAAGATCGCTTCAAGATGAGACCCCTGGGTTTCGTTATTTTTATATGCAAGTTGCCTCTACAAATGAGAGAGATTCTCTTTTGAGAAGTGAAACTCCACTTCGAGCAAATATGATTAGTCGATTATTCCTAGATAATATTACCCATCTTCAGGAGAGAAGCATTACTACACAGCCTGTGATTGGCATGTTAAATCTCTCTTTTGGTTCTAGTAGCGTCAAAATTGACCTATCATCTAAGAATCAAGAATTAGCAAAACAGACCTTAGGTTTTCTAAGTAGTTTAAAGGAATTTGGAATGGATTTTGAGAAAGTAGAGCGGCCAATAGCTCAAAAACCGGTTCTTAACTAGCTTGTTTTCCGCTAGTTTGTCTTCCTGAACCCATCAATACTAAATGCTCCAGGGCCAGTAAACATCATAGCAATTGAAGCTGCTAATAGGATCGTTTCTTTGCTGATCATGCCGTAAGGTCTAAAGACTCCAGCTGATGCAACAGTTTGACCAAGAGTAGGCCCAAAGATATACATAACAGAACCTATGCAGGCAGTTATCAATACCGATCCAAGGGTGGTCCAAAAACCACTTACGATAAGACCACCACCAATAATTTCTATATAAGGGAGTAGGATTGCATAAACTGTAGCCCACTGATCAGCTAGCATCTTAGTTCCCTTAACCTGACTTATCAGCATGCCAGGGTCATCTATCTTATTAAGACCGGAATAAACAAAGAATCCACCCAATGCTAATCTAAGAAACATTGGACCGTATGTTGGGTTACCTATAGGCTTGTCTAAATTCATAGTGTCCAGATATTATCACGGTGTTTCAAACTGCAAAAGGGTATTTGATGAGCCTATATAACTTATACTGACCGTTTTAATCTTTATGGCATCTGATATAGGTCTTTACCGCAATATTTTTAAGCAGTTCTGTAAGTGGGCAAAAGTAGTTAAGTTTTCTCATACTATCTTTGCTCTTCCCTTTGCTCTTTCAATCTTATTTATAATTGCGAGTAAGCAGCCGATCACTCTAATCCAGACTTTTTGGATTGTTGTCTGCTTAGTCTCTGCCCGTACCCTGGCCATGGCTTGTAACCGTTTATTAGATCACGATATTGATGCTCTTAATCCACGCACGATGAGTAGAGAGCTGCCTAGCGGAGAGGTGACAGTTGTTAGTGTTAAATATCTCTTTATAAGCTCCGCTTTAATTTTTATTTTTGGAGCAGGTATGCTTGGGATTCATACTCTTATACTTGCTCCGTTTGTTATTGCGGTACTATGTTTTTATTCCTGGACTAAGCGGTTTACTCAGTACTCACACCTTGTTCTAGGTATCTGTTTAGGGATGGCACCAGGGGGAGTTTGGTATGCTCTGGTAGGAACCATTGAGATGACACCATTATGGTTAATGCTTGGGGTTGTTTTTTGGGTGGCAGGGTTTGATGTGATCTATTCCTGCCAAGACGTGGATTTTGATAAGAAACAGGGCTTATTTTCGATTCCAACTAGAGTAGGGGTTGTCAGATCACTATTGATTTCTAAGTTGATGCACGTTTTATCTTTAATTTTTCTATATCAATTTGGCCAGGTAATAGGGTTAGGATCATGGTATATGGGAACTATTATTTTGTTTGGAGTAATTGTTTTTAGTCAGCACTTAATTGTAAAAGCAGATGACTTATCTAGAGTGAATGAAGCTTTTTTTGTAAGGAATGGAATCGCAAGCGTAATATTTTTATTGGGGACGCTGCTTGATCTCTGTGCCTAATATATATTTGCCTAGTGCATCTTCGCCTAATGCATATTCGCTGCCATCGGCATATCAAAGTTATTTATAATTGCCGCAGCTCGTTGGATAAATTCGGATGGAACCATAACTCTGATCATCGAAGCGTGTTTTCGATCTTCATTAATTTCAACATGCTCCATCATTACAGGGATCTTCATCTCTTCTAGAGCACCACAGACAGCATCTGCTCTAATATGATCAGTAAAGCTAGCGAGTACAAAAAACTGATACATAATAGTCCCTCTCTTATAGCCCTTATAGTTTATCTAAAGATCAAATTCTGAGTATCTTATTTCTCAGCTCGCTGAAACTAAAGAAAGTCGAAACTCAAAAAAGCATTATTACACTGAACCCCATCTCATAGGAAATGTAAACCGTGTTAGAAAAGTTGGCCAGATGGAAAAGAAGATGGTAAATTTTGAGTTAATCCATTAAGTTATACTCAAACCCTTAAGAATAGAATATATATTCGATCTCTAATAAAGGTCTAAGTGAATCTACAAGAGACAGAGTTGATTTTTAGTACCATTCCAAACCTTCAAGGCGCAGTCATTCAAGATCTAGCTATCTTAAAAGGGGACTCTTCTGGTAGGAGATACTCAAGGGCGATACTTAAAAACTCTCCATATAAAACAGTTATTATTATGGAGCTTGCTGGCGAGCCTGGACCAATTACAGGCGGTGGCGTTACGTTAAATCAAGATCAGACCTTTATTCTAATTGAGAAATATTTAACTGAAAATAATATTCCTCATCCAAAAATCATAGCCGATCTTAGTCAGCAAAAAATTCTGATCGTTGAGGATGTCGGAGATGTTGCTCTTTGGAGGCTTTGTCGTGACAAGGAAAGTAACGATGTAAAAGAGGTAATTAAAGTCCTTGGACCTGATTATCTATTTAAAGCCTATACCAAAGCAATCGATGTGATCTTACAAAAAAAAGAGGCTCTGCCCCTAAATCGTTTTAAAGGTGAGCAGGAATTTTTGATCGAAGCTAAGAGATTTATAGATTTCTATGCCATCCCTAAAGGAGTTAATGAAAAAAAGATTGCGATTATTGATTCTGGATTAAAGGATCTGTGTATTTCAATTTCCAAACATCCTCGAGTGGTTTGTCACTGGGATTTTATGGCTTGGAACATTCATATTCTAAGTGACGGGAGTGCCTCGATTCTTGACTTTCAGGACATGTTAATGGCACCACAGCTTTATGATTTGGTCTGTTTGCTGACTGATAGGGATACTGATCTTGATTTAGGTCAGGAGCTCACAGATCGATTGTTAGATTATTTTAAAGAGAGAGCCCAAATCAAAGATCTAAATCCAATGTATAATGAGATCCTTTTGCAGAGGAGCCTGCGCCTGGTTGGGCAATTTGCCTATCTATCAGAAAAGAAAAAAGTAAATTTTTATAAAGATCTGATCCCTGGTTGTATCCGACGGATGAAGCAATCGCTAAGAGATCTGCCACAATATGCGGACCTAGAAAAAACAATTTTAGATATTGTGTAGTGAGCAGAATGGATTTATGAAAAAAGAGCCCCTATACCCTCCACTGTAGATAATCTATCTGATTACTTACCTCGCTACTCGAAAGAAGTCTCCGGCTTTGAGCTAGCTAGCGGGTATTTAGATCCCCATTTACTAGTCCTATTTTTGGAGGACCTCCCGAGCGAAGCGAGCGGGAGTACCGAAAATAGGACTAGTAAATGGGGATCTTCCAGACTTATCTTGCTAACGCATAAGCGCGGAGCCTTCTGGAGAAACTCTCCATGGACTCAATCCCGCACTGCTCAGCCTGCTTGCACCAATCATTTAGTCTCTCAGCAAGCTGCTCTGGCGTTCCTGATGCACTGTCCCAAAATGAGACCAGACTTTTTTTCATCTGATACATCTTGTTTAGCACCGCGTGTTTTGAGAGCACCTGATTAAGCTGAGCATCAACTTCTGCTGGGAGCTCTAAATTTTCCTGAAAAAGAACTGGCTTAATGCTCTTTAGGGTCATGATCTCTTTTGACGGATCGTTTTTCCCTTCTTTAACTCGCCTGATCTCTTCAGCGAATGCTTTCTGAGCCGCTTTTTTAAAGTTCGCCATAACATGAAGTCTATGAAGTACAACTGCTTTAAGAGTCTCCACATCACAAACAGTTTTGCTCATATCAAAGCAAACTTTTGGAGATACCTTTTTAACTTTTGCTAATCCCAAAATTTCAAAGATACGGATATACATCCAGCCGATATCAAACTCGAACCACTTATTAGATAATCTAGCCGAGCTTGCATAAGCATGGTGATTATTGTGAAGCTCTTCACCAGCAATTAAGATACCCCACGGCACAATATTTGTGCTGTTATCTTTAGTTGCAAAGTTTCTATATCCCCAGTAGTGGCCAATGCCGTTAATTACTCCAGCAGCCCAAAGTGGGATCCAAATCATCTGAACACCCCAGATTAAAAGTCCAGGGACAAAGCCAAACACAATGACATCGATTACGCCAAGTAATAGCAGTCCCTTGCCATGATGAGGTGCGTAGATAGTATTCTCCAACCAGTCATCAGGAGTACCGCGACCAAAAGTTCTAAGGGTCTCAGGTTTTTTAACCTCATCTCTGTATAGACCAACTCCACCAAACACAACTTTCCAAATCCCGTGAATGAGAGGGCTGTGTGGATCGTCCTCAGTTTCAACAACAGCGTGATGCTTTCGGTGTACCGCAGTCCATTCCTTTGTGACCATGCCGGTCGTAAACCAGAGCCAGAATCTAAAAAAGTGACTAATCGCTGGATGAAGCTCTAGAGATCTATGAGCCTGATAGCGGTGTAGATATATAGTCACACCTAAGCAGGTAACATGGGTCATTAATAGAGTGACTACTACGTAGCCCCACCAAGGGAGATCTAAAAGGCCACTAAACATATCTTTATCCTTTAACTTAAAATTGGCTTTACTCTTGAAACTGCTAAAAAAATACCACCCAAGGTGGCGAAAACATGAGCCATTTATGGTGTCACTATCAAATGGTATCAGACAAATGGTATCAGAAGAGAAAACCTTTGCCAATAAGGGTAACTACCTAATCATAAGTACTTTACTCTCCTTAATCAATGGGGCAGATCATATGAAGTTTACTCTGTAATTCTAAGTAGTTTTCCTAATAGCCCTCTGTAATTCCTAGAAAATGCTCTATTTTGAGCAAAATTGTACGATTTTGTTCTAGTGATGCGACAATTAAGTCGAGTATAAACCTAAGCAAAGGGATAAGGTGTCTTTCGTACGGTTGTTATTGCTCTAAGATGTTTTTTTGTCATCTAACTAGTATGTGTCAGCAGAGTGATCAGCACAGGAACCAGCAGGGATCAACAGGGATCAACAGGAACCAGCAGACTAGTGATGCAAAATAAAAGGGTTATTATGAAGACAGATATTATCTATTCTATCTTTATCGCTACCTCTACTTATTATAGTCGTATTAATTAATCTAAGAATCTGCTCCTCATATTTTCTAAAAATATCTCTACTATCATTATTCTCTCTTATCGCTGTTTGTGAAAGTGCGAATGCAACTGTTGATACCCAATGCCCAGAGATATTGACTGTTGCGGGAGCGACCACATATTATTGTGATGTTACATTAGAAAATATTGTGAAAAATTTAATCGGAATAGGAAAGGTCTCTGGTTATCAAGAACTAAGTACTGAAGCAGAAGAAGCGCTTGTATTACAACCAGCGACTCTTGTCATTACGCTCACTGCAACCACTGCTGCACGATTACACATTGCTGCGGTTTTCTATACTATTAGTTCAACTTCAACTACATCTACACCTCTTGCTGAGGCCACAGCAGTCGCTATTGTAGGCCCTTAACTCCTCGAGATTCTGATGAGAGGATCTTTTTTTTAAACTCAGTAGGTGTTGGTTTATGTCATGAGCGATCAGTAAAACCTACAGGGTAATCAACTCCAAGGCCAGGAGTTATATCATTATAAAAGGCTTCTGATTTAGGTTTGAATTCGAGCGAGACAAAATAGATAGTAAACCCAAGAAAGACTACGACGAGCACGTATTCTAAAATAGTTACGCCACGAGACTCACGAGACTGGAGAATTAAAGGGCGTATCAAAGGGGCTATCAAAGGGCGGATCAAAGGCATGTTGAGTATTTTGAAATTCACAATATCACTATCACTGTTTATAAACTTTTCGCATAGTAGGATCTTCGCCCTGGCAATAGTATCAATTTACAGCTGTTTTAAAAATATTAATAATTGTTTCTAGTGATTTTTTAAGAAGTTTTGATAAAGCTTGCTAAATGGATATTAAAAAGAACGTAAAGAGGAAGTTAATTCAAAACCATTCGGGAGTTACCGTCCTTTCGGCAGTAATTATTTTGCCGATAATGATTACAGTAATGATGGTTTTATTTGATCTCTCTCGGATCTTTCTAACTATAATTTATGCAAAAGAGGTGGTTTTAACTACGGCTAAGCTTGCTGTTTCCTCTTTCCCAGAGAGCTCAATTCCAGATATGTATGATATAATCAAATCAGTCCCAGGAGAATCTGTAGTTAATGAAAGGAAGCGATTCTGGACCGATCAGCTAGATCCCGCTGCGCCTACTTACCATGGTCTTACATATTTTACTGAGAAAGAGTTAAAGGTTTTTAATCTTGGATACGGATTTATGATTGATATAAATCCTGATATCCCCTTTTTAGGACTCTCTTTATTCTCACCATTAACTGGCACTGATTACTATACTGTAACTCAGAGTGCCTCCGCCCATAATTCAGGAGACATAGCTCCATGAATAAGCTGAAACAAAATCAATCTCAAAGAAAAATATTTACAGAGCAAGGAGTTCTCTTTATTGAGTTTGCGCTTGTCGCTGGATTGTTAATTACAATCGTATACGGATTAGGTCAGCAATTTACAAAATCCCTTCGTGAAATGGAGCACCGGGCACTTGTTACTGAATTATTAATGGGCCCTCAGGAGAGGACTTTAGCATTTGATACTACATTAGGAGAGGTGGTTGAGCTATCTAGTATAACTGTGCCCACATTAACAGAGGCTATGGATACCATCGGCAATTTTTTTAGACGACGTGCTCCAAGTACCTCCTTTGCTCTTTTTATAAACCTCACTCATTTACATATGGATCCTGAGCAGGGAACTATCACTGCAGTCGATGATCCTTTTGCTAAGCCAGCGTTCACCTATTATGCTGCCGCTGGCAGTGCTTGTGAAAGTGATTCTATCCAAGTTACAGGTTGGCTTAAGAGATACTCCAACTCTAGGTTAACTCGATCTTATGAATTTTCACAGGCAAATTTACCAGCCACTATTGATGATAATAAAGGACGATTTGGCTCTAAGCTTTATGACATTGATAATGCAGGAGTTCGGATTCGTCGTTACGAGGCACTTTTTCCATTAATTTTTGCTGTTGTATGTTCTGAGCTTGATAGCTTTGGAACATCTAGTCGATTTCTTACTTACTACACTATCGTTCCAAGGAGGCATGTTAATTAATGAACTGCCGACATAAAACAGATGAGCGAGGATTTATCCTTATCTGGGCGATCTTTTTGCTCCTAGGAATTTTGGTATCTGGCTTTACCTTTTTACTTTATGCCCGCGCTAATATTACACGGTTTAAAGCGCAATACTTAGCGATGAACCTAGTAACTATCGGGTCGTATAGTTCTGAGTTTGATACTGATGAGTCTTTAAATAATATGGCTTTATTAGCTGAACTGAACGGTTTTAGAGGTATAAAACCTATACCTGATGTTCAACTCTTTCAAGGAGGCAGTTTAATATTTAAACATAGCGTAGGCACTGGAACATCAAATGAAATCTCAGCACATGTTAACTTAATGCAGAAAAATATAATCGGAGGATTGCTTTCTAACTTGACTGGAGTAGCTACTAACTCATTCTCCTCTGCCAAGCCCGCCCCTTTATATCTTAACATGACTTATGATTATTCAATGAGCCTAGCTGGGGACAGTATTGATAATCTTTTAAACGGATTTCAGATCAAAAATCTTGATGGCACACCCGGTCCAAATGGACAGATTGTTGGGAGTGAGGTTGTGCCAAAAAAAGAGATTCAGACTGCACTTCCTTTTGCTTGGGATCCTGCAACACGAATCTTGGCACCCTGGAGTGGGGTAAGTGCCTCTTGGCCTAATATTTTAAATCCAAGCCCACCTCCTTGTACCCCAACGACAGAATCTATGCCTTGCTCTCCTTATTCCTCCTATATGCAACCTCAGCAAGAATCAATTCGTTTGAAAGCTTCAGATCTTTTTATGGAGTATAAAAAAGCAGTTGGTGTTCTCACCGGAGCTGTTGGACGCATAAGTCCATATTTAGATATTGATATTCTATGCGGATTGTTCCCTGATTCTGTCGTCAGCTATATAAATACTAATATTAACTTAACTGAGTTTGATCCAATTCAAGCAACAGGAGTTTGTCCGGCCTGGAGATATGATGAGCAGGATTATACTACGTATACTGTAGCTAATGGTGTGGTAACTGGAACTCCAGGTGCTAGTCACAGTATTGATAACCCCAAAAATATCTTTACTGAAGCTGTAGTGTTAGCACCAAACAGAATCTTGCAGTTCTTTTTGGATCTAACTTTTTCTAGAAAGCTTCTCCGATACGCCACTATTTATGCTGCTGATGGTGTTACCCCTGTCTCCTTGCCAGGTCAGTATAGCAAGCTACTTGAGATGCCACTGCCAAAGTTAACAACACCTTTTCCTGTTGATGGTTTCCCATATAATGTTGGAGCCCTTTATGACACGACCTACTACAAAAAGATCCTTGCCGATCCGCTTCTATTTTTTGGTTGGCCAGGCCGTCCTCAGCCGATGTTAGATAACACAGGATCTGCTTATCCTAAACAGGTCGATCTGCCACCTGAAATTAAAGACCCATGGGAGTATGATTGTAATACTGGGCCCCCTTTAAATATGAACTACCCTTTTAATCATCGACCATATTCGCCAGGAAATTTTTTATGTCATATTTATAAACAATGTAATCCTGGAGCAGTCCCTGCTATTAATTGTAGTAGCGCAGCTGCATTGCCACCAGTTAATGCGTATTATAATCCCGCAATGCCAGCACAGATGTCCCCGCTTTGCCCTGCTTCAGCGACGCCTAGATGCTATACCGATCCAACCTATGCAACTTTACAGCCAAATGCTGCAGTATTTTGTATGAATAATACCCCAAGATGTTTTGGAGAGGGTGGAGCAGGAGTTCCTGCGTGTACAGATGGATCATATCCAGGGTGCTCAGCAATATATAATTTAACAACCTCACCACCTACTCCACCTACTCCATCTGGTTGGTCTGACATTCCTCACTTTAGAGGAAAGGTTGTTTTTCCTGCAGCTCAGCCACCACAAACTCCTGGTATGATAATTCATATGTTAGGAGATCTAAGCCCATTTTGGGGGGGGACTCATACTCATAATGCTGTACCGATCGATCGGTGTAGGGAGTTAAAGGCAGCCCTGCCAGGACAGGAGAGCCAGTGTGCTTGGGTGTTGGTAACAGATGGACAACCTTTTCCAGTTGATTCAGCAGGTAATTTTGTTATGAGCCAACAGGCTGCTCTTAATCAACTAAGTAATGATGTAAATATATTTGTTAATGAGCTCGGAGGTAGAATTTTTACCTGGTATTTAGGAAGTAAGGTAAGTGCATATGAGAAATTACTTGCGTTAATTACAGCGGAGGAGGCACTTGGAACCCTTGATCCATCAGTTGTGCCGATAGTTAATTCTTATATTAAGCAAGCACTAGCAATTCCACCACCAGACTGTCCAACTTGGGATTTAAATAAGCCCCCTGGAGCACCAGATTGTAATTCCTATAATAATACTGTCCTGCTTGAGCATTTACAAAACACGAATACATTTTCTCAATTTCAAGGGATTATGTCTGGTACAGATAGTAAGATATTCATTCAATCAACTGTAAATAATACTGTTGCCGGAACTCAACTCTCAAATGAATTTCTTGCTGGACTTAGACACCTCCTCTCTTTAACTAAGCGAGAAGTGGGGTTTAGAAAGTAGATATTATGGGTTTCTTTGTTAATCCCATATTATATAATGAGTGATCTATGAAACATATTATCTCTGTCACCTATCTATTGGTAAGTTTATTTGGTTTAAGTCCTTTTTGTGCTGCCGATAACATAATCACAGCCACCTCTAAAATTAGTCAGGTAACTCTTTTTCAAGATCGTGCCCTTGTTACTCGTAGTCTCAATATAGAGTTACCTGAGGGAGAATCTCGGATCGTTTTTGATTCTATGCCGAGTACTATTAATTCGGAATCGTTAAAGGTAAATGGATCTGGAGAGGGGTCTGGAGATGTAGGTACTGACGTTACTATTTTAGGAGTTGAGTATAAATCAAAGTATTTAACTACTATTTAACTACCCCTGTTTCTGAGAACGCTAAGGTAATTGAAGAAAAGATAGAAAAGATAGAGGTTACATTAGCAGCGCTTACCCAAGAAAGAGAGAGACTAAATTCACAAAAAAAACTAATAACAGCATTAAGCCTAGATACTAGTATCCCTACAGAAAAAGATAATCTCTTGCGTCCAAGAAGTACCCAAGAGATGAAAGAGCTTTTGCAATTTATCTCTGATTCGATCTCAAAAATTGATACAGATCTACAAAAGATCGGCCTAGTAGAGCGTGATTTAAGAAAATAGACCAGAACCTGCTCCTCTCTTAGTCGATGTATATGCACCCCCATCCCCACCATCTCGTCCGATGCCGATGGATCTAGCTGGAGTTGCTCCATCAGCAATGAGAAACAAATCAGCTCATGACTCAGCGAATGACTCAGCGAATATAGCTCAGGAAAGTGCAATGTCAGATGAAGCAGTAATGATGGAAGCACAGGAGGAGAGTGCAGAGCTTAGCCAATTTGGCACATTAACATTTAAGATCCCTTCAAAGATCTCTTTAAAAAGTGACGGATCCTCAGAGAAGGTAAAGGTCAGTAGTGCCAAGCTAAAAGGAGATTCAACAAACATTGCAGTGCCGTATTTATCAACTGAAGTTTTTGAAGAGGTTAAGGTTACAAATGCTGATGTTCCCTTACTCCCTGGCAGTGTTAATATTTTTACTGATGGTAATTTTATCGGTAATCAGAGTTTATCATTTGTATCCCCTGGTAAGGAATTCTTATTACCAGTTGGAATATCTCAATCAGTTGGAGTTAAAAGAAAACTACTAAAGAAATTTGAAGATGATTCCGGTGTAGTTAGATCGTTTCGAAGAGTTACTGCCGCTTATGAAATTGAAGTTGAGAATTACTCTAAGGTAGATCAAAAAGTAGTGATCCTTGAACGAGGTGTTCTGTCAGGAAATAAAAAGATCACGGTAAAACTAAACAAGTCTTCAATTGATTCCCTACCTAGAGAGGATCCTAAGCGAACAAATAAAGATGAAGGGGTGTGGGAGTGGCATATTGATCTTAGTGCCAAAGATAAGAAAGTTATCAACTATGAGCTTAGTGTTGAGTTCCCCTCAGAACTTAAAGTTTCTGGAGTTGAGGAACTATAAATAACTTTAGTTAATTTGTAGTCATATCATATAGTTAAGAGAGTAGATATTCGGGCTCAAAGACAGAACTCATTTCTTACACTTGTTTGATTTTGAACTTTCATTACATTACCATAAGCACGTTAATTGAGTCAGCTTAGTTAGGTAACCTAGGAGAGTGTCTCCTCTGGTCTTCATAAAGTCTTTCCATAAAGGCGTATAAATTGTTTTGGTCTAAAGATAAAGAAACCCCGTTAAAGTTTACCTTTGAGAATGTAAGGATAGATTCCTTTGCTGTTAATTTACCAACTAAGGGAATGACAACAGATGAGCTTGAGGACAAACTTACACCGCTTTATAAAAAATTAAAGATTCCGGTCGGAACTTTTGAGAAATTAACCGGTATTAAAAATAGATGTTACTGGGCACCTGAAGTTTCCCCAAGTCAGGTTTCAACAGTCGCCGCTCTTAAAGCTTTGGAGCAATCCTCTTTAAAACCTGAACAAATACAAGCTCTTTTTAGCTGTTCTATTACCAGAGATTATTTTGAGCCAGCTACATCGTGTCTGGTCCATCATGAATTAGGACTGCCGGAAAGTTCGATGGCACTTGATATATCAAATGCTTGTCTCGGTTTTATGAACGGTATCGTTATGATGTCTGGATTAATTGAGTCTGGAGTAATTGGAGCTGGAATACTCGTTTCTGGTGAAACAATATTAAAGCCAATTCAGTACTGTATTGATTATATTTTAAATAAAGAAGACATCACTCGAGATGAGTTGCTAAAACTTTTACCAACTCTGACTCTTGGATCAGGCTCAGTAGCATATATCTTGGCCCACAAAGATCTTACATCCTCAACTCACAAAATATTAGGAGGAGTAGCTAGATCTGCTACTAATCATCACGGCTTATGTAATGGCAACGGAGATTACTGTCATTTCCATGATGGGGCTTTTGATCCAATTATGACAACTGAGTCAGGTAAACTAATAAGTGAGGCATCAAAATTGGGTGGTCGTGCTTGGAAGCAGCTAAGTGCTCATCTTAACTGGAGCCGCGAAGATGTTGATCATATTTTTTGTCATCAAGTAGGCAAGCAAGTTAACGAGGGTTTTTATAGAGAGATGGGGCTTGATCTCAAAAAAGAATTTACTATTTATGAACAATACGGAAATTTAGCTTCAGCAGCATTACCGACTGCTTTAGTACTTGGGGCCGCAGAAAAGAATATACAGCCTGGAGAGAAGATTGTAATGACCGGGTTTGGTAGCGGTCTTAATGCTCTATTTCTCGGCCTTGAGTGGTAAAGTCCAGTAAATTACCTTTTCAAGAGTTGTATCCATTTAAGTCATGCTTTGCCGACATCGATGGCTATAAGATGCACTATGTAGATGAGGGGAGTGGACCAGTTGTTATCTGTGTCCATGGTAATCCAACCTGGAGTTTTTACTACCGAGATCTAATTAAAAAGCTTAGTCCAAATTTTAGAGTGATCGCTCTTGATCATATCGGTTGCGGACTTTCTGAACATCCAAAGAATAAACATTTTAAAGCGAAAGAGAGAGCCCGACATCTTGAATTGTTAATTAAGCATCTTGGTCTAACTTCATATTCATTTGTTATGCATGATTGGGGTGGATCGATAGCGACTTTTGCTGCAATTAGCAATATTGATGCGGTTGAGAAATTAATTTATTTTAATACAACTCTGACTGAGACTGAAACGTTACCATGGTTTATTAAACTTTCAACACCAGCATTCCCCGGAAAATTTATTACCAAATTTACAAAGACATTTCTAAGGCTTGCTACTGAGGTTGGAGTTTGCAAAAAGTTACCCAAGAAAGTTAAGCAAGGATATATGTATCCTTACCGTACTATTTCGGATAGGACTGCTATCTGGGATTTTGTTCAGGACATTCCATTTAACACCGATCATCCTACGTATTTAGGGATGATGGATATTAGTAGAGCTTTGCCTGCTCTTAACAAAAAACCGATCCAGATTATTTGGGGGCTTAAAGATCCCTGCTTTCATCCAGAAATGCTAACTCACCTAATGAGGCTATTTCCAAATGCTAATGTAGTAGAGCTTCCTAATGCCTCTCACTTAGTGCTTGAGGATGAAACAGAGCTAATTACAGAAAAGATAGAGAGTTTCCTTAAAGCAAAAGTTTCTCCAAAACAAAAAGTAGACACCGCACCGGATCTCGTAATGGAAGATCCAAAAACTATGTATGAGCACTTCATTAAAGAGGTAAATACTAGGCCACATCAGGCCGCTGCGATTATTCCCAAAATTTGGGGAAGTAATATCTCTTATAAACACATAACCTACTCAGACCTAGGCTCATTGGTTGCTCGATACCATAGAGGATTAACCACACTAGGGCTTCGTCAAGGGGATAAAGTTTTATTTTTAGTAACTCCCGGAATAGATTTTTTGGCACTTGCTTACGCAGTGATGGCTGAGGGGGCAATCCCAGTTTTTATTGATCCTGGTATTGATAAAAATTATCTATTTCAAGCACTAGCGGATATTAAAGCTGATGTTTTTATCGGAACACAAAAAGCACATTTTTTAAGATTACTTAAAAAGAACTTATTTTCTAATCTCCGTTTTCACATTATCGCAAATGAATGGGGAGTTACAGGAGGCCCAACTCTCTCAGTGCTTAGAAGGTTTGCCTCTACTCCACAACTGCCGGTTAAAAATAATGAAGTAGCGATGGTTGCCTTTACATCCGGTGCTACCGGAGTTCCTAAAGGGGTAATCTTTACTCAAGCAATGGTTAAGGCTCAATTAAAAGTGTTTCGTGAACAGTTTGGAATTTTGCCAGGAGAAAAAGATCTCCCGCTTCTCCCTATTTTTTCAATTTTTCAAGTTGCCAATGGTGTGACCAGTGTTATTGCACCGCTTAATCCTAGTGAGCCACTAGCGCTTGATCCATCAATAATTTCTCGCATTATAAAAGATCTTAGCATCTCTTATTCTTTTGGTTCACCAACCCTATGGAAAAAAATAGCTGAGTACTGCGTTAGGGTGAGGACAACACTACCTACTTTAAAGAGAGTTTTTATGGCCGGTGCGGCAGTACCTCAAAGTACAGTTGCAGTTGTTAATGAAATCTTAGATTCCGGGGAAGCCTTTACTCCATATGGAGCAACAGAAGCGTTGCCCG
Organism: uncultured Bdellovibrionales bacterium; assembly: GCA_964523015.1. Lineage (GTDB taxonomy): Bacteria > Bdellovibrionota_C > UBA2361 > UBA2361 > J135 > JAWXBT01. The sequence goes on from CAZFXN010000009.1 coordinate 52,928, forward strand.
TAACCTTAATAGATTCTAGCCAACTTCTTAATAAGAGATCTCAATTTGCTAAATCAGGAGAGGAGGGGACATTCGTAGGCGAGCCAATTGATGGAGTTGAACTAAAAATTATCTCTGAGGTTGATGGGCAGATAAAGGATATTACTGATGTTAGATATCTAGAGACTTTAAATATTGGCGAGATAATTGTTCGAGGGCCGACAGTCAGCCCAGGTTACCTAAATAGAAAAGATGCTGATGAGCTAGGTAAAATTACGGATGGAGATACATTTTGGCATCGGATGGGAGATATGGGATATGTAGATGAGTCAGGAGGACTTTATTACTGCGGTCGTAAATCCCATGTTGTCAGATCTGGTAACCGTTCTTTTCATAGTGTTCCAATTGAAGAGATCTTTAACGCCCACCCAAGCGTCGCACGGAGTGCCCTTGTTGAAGTTGAGAAAGGGGAGCCGGGCATAGTCATAGAGCCATTAGCAAATCTGTGGACAGAGGATAACAGTGCTCAAGAAAAACTTATAAATGAGATGAGAAGTGTTGCTGCAAATAGCTCTTTAACAAAAGAGATAACTAAATTTTTTGTGAACCAGTCCTTTCCCGTCGATCGAAGACATAATGCTAAAATTTACCGTGATAAGTTGGGAGTTTGGGCTAGAGAGATAGAGAAAAGCACGCGGCAAAAGCAGGGGAGAAATCAGGGGCGATATGGAAATAGCTAAGAAAACATTTATCGTAACTGGTGGTGGTGGTTTTTTAGGAAAGGCCCTATGCCTTAGATTAAAGGATCAAGGCGCTCAGGTGATCTCAATCTCTCGCAGTAGTTATCCGGAATTAGTTTCAGCCGGGATTAAGGTTATTCAGCATGATATTTCAGATCCATTTGAGCCAATCTATAAAGAACTATCAGGAGTGGATGGAGTTTTTCATACTGCCAGTAAGGTAGATATGTGGGGTAGGTACGAAGAATTCTATAAAACCAATGTTGTTGGTACTGCTAATGTTGTAAATGCCTGCTTAAATCTCGGAATTAGAAATTTAGTCTATACAAGTTCACCAAGTGTCATCGCTGATGGTACAGATACTAAAGGTATTGATGAGAGTTACCCATATCCTGAAAAATATATCGCTTTTTATCCACAAACTAAGGCGATGGCCGAGCAGTTAGTTAAATCAGCTAATAATGAATCTTTTTATACAGTAACTTTAAGACCACATCTTATCTGGGGACCAGGAGATCGACATCTTATTCCAACAGTTTTAAAGCGAGCCAGAGCTGGTCGCTTGATACAGGTAGGGGATGGTCAGAATCTTGTGGATACAAGTTTTATCGATGATTGTGTTGATGCTCATATCTTAGCAATGATGGCTCTTACTGAGAATCCTGCAGTTAGAGGAAGAGCGTATTTTATTAGTCAGGGTGAGCCAGTTAAATTGTGGCAATGGATTAATACGATCTTAACTCTGCACAACCTGCCACTAGTAAAAAAGAAGATCTCAAAGAGATTTGCATCTATTTTAGCCGGAACTTTAGAATTTTGTTCAAAACTTTTACCATCTAAACCTGAGCCACTATTTACCCGTTTTTTAGCTTCACAGATGTCTAGTGATCATTATTTTAATATTGATAATGCTAAAAAAGATCTAGGCTACGCCCCTAAGTTCTCTATTGATGAAGCTCTTAGAGTGACCTTTTCTAATTCATAAGGCTAGTTCAGGAGGCTAATTTACAAATCTAATTCATAAGACCACCACTATTACTATCCCAAAGATAGGTTTTACCGGTGCCTTGTGAGTGTTGTGAAGATCCAGAGAAGCTATCTGGCATGATTGCAATTGATAGGGTAACTCCTTTTGATAAAGAGGATATTCCAGGTAAATTATTGCAGGTTGAAGTATTACAGGCGAGATATTTCTCCGCATCTAAGAAATAAGCCTCTTCTGCAATTGCAACATTAACCAAATCTGTTCGAGCTCTAGAATCAAAGGCTCTCTTTTTAAAGGCTGAGTATTGAGGGATAGCCGTAGCTGCAATAATTCCAATAATCGCTACAGTGACTAATAGTTCAATTAGTGTAAATCCAGATGACTGATCCATGTAAAACTCCGCTTTGTTGTCCAAAAGTCATTGCCAAAAAGTTGTTGCTAAAAAGTTATCTAGCAAAGATAAATCGCGAAATTTTCGAGAAAGTTTCCTAGAAAGATCAGAAGCTGATTAAAATTCTATAAACCCTTTGTCAGATTGCTGAGAACCTGAAGGTGATTTTTGTGACCAGGGAGTATTTACAACCCCACTACAGTAAGGAGAGGTTGGACCATGCTTAAAGCAAAGTGCAGGTTTAAAAGTACGGTCTAAAATTAATGATTGCTCAGTATGACTGATACATTCTGGAACAGGTGTATACGGCTCATTTGGTTTCATCTTACAAACAAGGGGAAGAAGCTTAGTATAGATCCTTAAAAGATTCTGTTTTTTTACTGGAGTTTCCTCCTGTTTAAAATCAAGGAGGCCTCGTAGAAGCTGATCTGAGATTACTTGAACCTGTCGTCTTTCAGGATCTAGAGCTTCTCGGTTTGGGGATATCGGATGCCTTGGAGGAGCATCAAGCATCTTTTTTAGTTGCTCGTAAGGACTTTGTTGAGTTGCCTCAGCGACATTTTGGCTGAGTGTTTTACATTCTTCAGAGGAAAATCCATCTTTAAAACAGATCGCTCTTAGATTTTTTGGATCAAAGTTAAGAGCCTTATCAATTATAGCTTGGCATTGCTCACTTATATATTGAGGTTTTTCCTCTGAAGAGATGCAGTGAGTAGGCATTAAAGATTCGTAATTGAACACTAATGCTTTTTTAATTTCATCTTTTGGAGAGGCTAAATATCTAGCCTCTAGCATATCAGTTTCAAGTAAAATTGTTGCTGGGGATTTTTGTTGTTGCGTATTTGATCCTTGATCGTATGGACGAGCTGATGCATATGGCGCAAAGATAAAGATACTAAGAGCGACAAAAAAAGCGAATAGCTTTAAGGCAACATCAGATGTTGTACATAAAGAGAGCAGTTTAATTGGTAATCTCATCTTGTACTGACTACCGATCCCTTGAATTTAATTTCATAAGGAGTCTTAGGATCTCCATATAGAGCCAGACAAGAGTCACCAATAATCCAAATGCAGCGTACCATTCCATATATTTAGGAAGGTTGCCAGCTTTGGCACCTTTTTCTATAAAATCAAAATCAAGCACTAAGTTTAAAGCAGCAATGACTACTACAACGCATGATATGCCGATTGAGAGTAAGCTTGAACTATGGAGGAATGAGAACGGCATTCCAAAAAAACTAAATATAAAATTTAGTAAGTAGACAACAAAGATTGCCCCAGTAGCAGCAGCTACTCCAAGTTTAAAGTTTTCAGTTACAGGAATAAGGTTCGATTTGTAAGCTAAAAGGAGGGAAACAAGTGTTCCCATGGTTAATGATACTGCTTGAAATACAATTCCAGGATAAGCGGCCTCGGCCATTGCAGAGATTACTCCTAGGACGATGCCCTCAGCGATTGCAAAAAGTGGGGTTAGAACTGGTGCCCAATGGTTTTTAAATATAATTGTGATAGAAATTATAAGGGCAACTATAATTGATGGAATAATTAGTGCCATGGATTGACCAGATGCTAATCCGTGTGACCAGGCCCACCAAGCCGAGAGAATAGTAATTCCGATAGCCAGAGATGTTTTGTTCACGGCACCGTCAAGTGTCATTACTGAGGATGAGGCACTAATTGGTATTGAGCGAAAAACTCTATCATTAAGTGCTGGGTTGGCTGTTCGTAACATAATCTCCTTTACTGGTTAAAAACTCGGTATCTCAATAGATAATATACTAACGGATGTTATTGCGAAATATCTATCGAGTGTTACTAAAAGTGCGGTAGATCACCTCTTTTCTATCTTTGAGGCAGGTAAACCTAGTTCTCCAATCAGTAACTACTTTTGAGTCAATTGTGGCAGTTAAGGCCATCTCTTGGTCCTCACCTTTTGCTAAGGTCTCCCCAGTTGGAGAGATAATCAGGGATCCTCCGACATAATTCATTCCGTCTCTGTTTTTCTCGCTTTCTCCACTTTCTCCACTGTCTCCGCCTTTGCCGATTCGATTTACGGCAGCAAAGTAGGATTGATTTTCAATAGCCCGCGCTCTAACGAGGGTATTCCAGTGTGCCTCCCTAACGCCTGGCCAGTTAGCAACTAAAACATAAAGATCAGTCTCTGTGGCTGTGAGTTCAAAGAGACGTGGAAATCTAAGGTCATAACAAATAGCAAAGGTAGTACGAATTCCATCTAAAGTTGTAGTTGCAGTTTTTACTCCACCACCGTACTTGGTGTCCTCTCCGTCATAAGTAAAAAGATGGATCTTTGAGTAATCAAGGATATGGCCCTCAGGGCCGTAAAGACGGAGAGTGTTAGTTGGCTTATCATTAATACTAGAAAGAAGTGGCAGGCTACCACAGATATAAACTGAGAATTTTTTTGCTGCGGCTAATAGAAAGTCAGAGCCTATTTTTTCAGCCTCTTTTGCTTTTTCTCCTGTAAGAAAGGAGAATCCAGTAGTGAACATCTCCGGAAGTGCTACTAAGCCAGTAAGCTTTTCTGACTCAAGTTTCGCCCAGAGCGCTTCAACATTGGCTGTTGGGTTATTCCAAAAGATATCAGTTTGAATTAAGTTTACTTTCATAGGTAAATTATACTATAGCAGTTGTAATAAATTATGAACATACAAGATACATTTGCTGATCGAATTGGTGGCGTAAACTTTGGAAAAATACAGAAGATTTTTAAGTTTACCTTAATTGATAATGCCAAAAAACAATTCTTGGCTGAATATCCAAATATCAAGCTAATTGATATGGGAGTTGGAGAGCCTGAGGAGATGGCGCCGCAGAATGTTATTGAGGTGCTTTATCAGGAAGCTCAAAAAAAAGAGAATAGAATCTATCCATGTAACGGCACCATTGAGTTTAAGCAAGCTGTCTCTAGATATCTAAAGAGATTAATAGGTGTAGATTTTGATCCAGCCACTGAGATAGTTCATTGTATGGGAGCTAAGAATGGATTAGCTCAGCTGCCTCTAGCATTTGTTAATCAAGGCGATACCGTTGTTTCTACTGCCCCTGGATATCCTGTGTTGCCAACTATGGTTGAGTATTTAGGTGGTAAGATGAGCTACCTTAAGTTAACAGCTGCGAATAAGTATTTGCCAGACCTAAAAGAGTTACGATCAATTCTGAGTACCACAAAAATTAAACTCCTACTTTTAAATTATCCTAATAATCCAACCGGTGCTTTAGCTAATTTGGAATTCTTTAAAGAGGTTGTTGATTTAGCTCATCAGCATAATTTTGTGATCGTTCAGGATGCGGCGTATTCTGATCACTGTTTTACTGAAAACTTTTGCTCTCCCTTTCAGGTTCCTGGGGGCAAAGATGTAACGATAGAGCTGTACTCACTTTCTAAAAGTTATAACATGCAAGGATTTCGCCTTGGCTTTGTTGTTTCTAATAAAACACTTCTTAATGCTTTTAGTGTAGTAAAAGATAATACTGATAACGGGCAATTTATAGCCATTCAAAAAGCAGGAGTTGAGGCCCTTGATAATTCACAGGCATTTTTGGCAACTAATAGTGAGAAATACAAATCTCGCCTCGAAAAAGTTGTACAAGCAATGAATAGAGCAGGCTTAAAGGCCGAGATGCCAGGGGGAACATTTTATCTTTACTGCGCTGTTCCAGAAAATTGGCATAATCAAACTTTCGCTTCAGCACAGGCTTTCTCGGACTTTCTAATTTCATCTTTAGGAGTGGTGTCAGTTCCGTGGGCTGAAGCAGGACCCTATGTTAGATTATCTATGACTTTTGAGGTTGGTAATAAAGATTTCAAATCAGAAGATGAATTAATCGCTGAGTTTGAGCGACGATTAGTCAGTGGTAAGATATAGTTAGACCATGCTGATTTAAAGCTATTTTTAAGCTGATTAAAACGACCAAAATTTTGGGATAAAATAAACCGCTAGTACAAGAAATAGAATATTAAGTGGAATACCAACCTTTAAATAATCAGTAAATTTATAACCACCCGGATTATAGACCATGGTGTTGGTTTGGTATCCAATTGGAGTTGAGAAGCTTGTTGATGCTGCAAAACATATGGCCATTAGAAATGGTTTTGGATCAATATTTAGTGAGGCAGCTATTGAAATAGCGATAGGAGCAAGTAGAACAGCCGCAGCATTGTTAGTGATAAATTCAGTAAGCACAGCAGCTATAAAGTAAAGAACCGCTAGTATCAGAAGTGGATTATCACTACCTAAATTTAAAAGGATAAAATCAACCACAAGTTTTGCCGCACCTGTTTTTTCGATAGCAATTCCAAGGGGAAGAATGCAAGCTAGTAACATAATTACTTGCCAATCAATAGAGCGGTACAACTCTTCCATTGAGAGGCAACGCATAATAACTAAGACTAAACATCCCGTTAGTGCTGCTGTTAAGATCGGGAGGATTCCAAAACCAGCTAGTGTAATAACAGCTATAATCACTAGCCAAGAGAGGGGAGCTTTTGCTCTTTTAGCTATATTCTCCTTAAGTTCATCAAGAACAATGAAATTACGATCTCTCTCTAGTACGCCTATTTCCTCCTTAGGAGCTAGAAGTAAAAGAGTGTCCCCAAATTGAAAATGAATATTACTTAATTTTGTATGAATATTTGAGGCCTGTCGCCTGATTGCTAGGACTATGGCATTGTAGCGGCGGCTAAAAAAAAGCTCAGGTAACGTTTTTCCAATTAGCAAAGATCCACGTGGAACTAAAATTTCTACTAAAACTAAGTTGTCTTTAGTGAAATTTTGATCACCTAACTTAAATTCAGGTTCAATTTGTAATTTTGCAGTTTGTTTGAGGTCAATTAACTCTTTGACATTTCCTCTGACTAAAAGAATATCATCTACTTGAATTATTTCATTTTCAGGGCTCCAAATTGTCTGTCCGGCACGAATGATTTCAAGAACAGCAGTGTCGTGCTTCTCTCCAAAAGCACTTATTTTAAGAGTAGTACCTATTAGTGGAGAACCTTTAAGAACTCGTAACTCAGTTAGATACTCAGCAAGTTCGTAAGAACTAAGAAGTTGCCGATTAGATCTGGTTGGAAGGAGCCACTGCCCAACAGTTAACATGTAGGCAGTTCCACTGCCTAGAAAAATTAAACCGAGGCTACTGAACTCAAACATGCTGAAAGCCCCATAGCCATGTAATTCAGAGATGCTACTTACTAAAAGATTTGTTGAAGTCCCAATTAAGGTACAAACACCTCCAAATTGAGCAGCGTATGATAGTGGGATCAGTAAATGTGATGGATATAGATTTCGGTCAGCACACAAGGCCAAGATTACGGGGAGTAAGATAGCAACGACTGCGGTATTGTTGATAAAGGCTGACATTACTCCTGAGGTTATGATGATTGAGATAAGCAAGATCGTTCGGTTCTTGCAGCAAAAAATAATCCAGTGAGCAATCTGCCTTACCGCCCCAGTTTGTTGTAGCCCAGCACTAAGTACAAACATTGCAGCTACTGTGATGACAGCAGGGTTCGAAAAGCCAGAGATAGATTCAAGAGGTGTAATTAATCCAGTTAAAAGTAATAGCACGAGTATTAAAAGAGCAACCTGATCAACTGGAAATACTTCACTGACAAAAAGTGAGATAGTAAGAATAGTCAATATTAGAACGAGTATTATTTCCACTATAATAATCTCTTACTTGAGTTCATAGCATTTAAAAAAACTACTTACTACAGAATTACTGCCGAATTACCGCCCAATTACTATAGCGGAGGTGTATATAGCCCACTTGCTACATGCACGGCAGGGCCAGTTAAAAATACATCTCCGCTACCATTTTCTAGTCCATTTTCTCGTCCACTCTCTGGTCCATTATCCCATCTAATACTAAGATCTCCACCAGGAAGTTGTATCTGAGCTTCTTTGTTAGTTAATCCTGCCCGAGCTGCTGCGACTAAAGTAGCACAAGCTCCACTTCCGCATGCTAATGTAGCACCTGCTCCACGTTCCCAGACTCTGAGTTTTATAACATCAGGGGCAGAGATAGAAGCAAATTCAACGTTAGTTCTGCTAGGGAAAAAATCATGGTTCTCTATTACAGGACCGATCTTTGCTAAATCAATTGAGTCAGCATCGTCACAAAAAATTACACAGTGTGGGTTGCCCATTGAAATTGCATGGATATTAAAATCTCCAAGCGACGTTGTTAATGGAAAATGTTTTATTTCGCCTTTGCCACGACATGGAATCTCCTCAGCATTAAGGATCGGTTGGCCCATATTGATGGTGATCAAATTTGAAGTACTATCGATCGTACATTTTACAATCCGCTTCTCCACTTCTAATGTGATCAATGGATCGATAATTGGGGGTAGGTTTTGAAATCTAAGATGATGAGCAATAGCACGCATACCATTTCCACACATGCCTGCACTCGATCCATCAGGATTAAATATGGAAACCTTGAAGTGAGCAACTTTAGAATTATCGATCAGTAAAAGCTGGTCAGCGCCAATGCCGAAATGACGATTTAAGATATTTTTACTTAATTTTACAAGCTCATTATCATTGAAAAAATTATCACCGTTAAAATTAGTCAGTATAACAAAGTCATTGCCACAGCCGTGGTACTTACTAAATTTTATCTCTCTTTTCATTTTCAAAATGTATACAAAGCTACTATGTAATGTAAAGATAAAGCTTTTTAAGAAGACTATCTTTAAATTAAATTGCGATATGATCGAAATCTTAAGGATCTTACCCAAAAACTACCTGAGCTTTATCATTGGAAAGTTGGCTGACCTGAATCTGCCCGTTTTTATCCTTAAGCCAATTAAGTCATGGTTTACTAATCGGTATGGAGTGAACTTAGAGGAAGCTGAGCATTCCTTCGATTATTATAAATCCTTATCTAAATTCTTTGTCCGAAATTTAAAGCCAGGTGTTAGACCAATTATTGGAAATGTTGTTAGTCCAGTTGATGGAAGAACTCGATCCTTTGGTGATATCAAAGATGAAACAATTCATGATGTAAAAGGACAGAGCTATACACTCTCAGAGTTATTTAAAGGATCTCTTAGTTTTGATCGATTTAAGAACGGCATTTTTTTTAATTTCTATCTCGCTCCCGGAGATTATCATCATATTCATGCTCCAGTTAGCGGACAGGTTAAAGCCGTTTCATATATTCCTGGCAAGTTATGGCCGGTAAATGATTGGTCTCTTATTAATATCCCTAAATTATTCTCTCAAAATGAAAGGATCGTTACTTTAATTGAAAGCAATGTTGGAATGGTAGCTGTAGTAATGGTTGGAGCAACTAATGTTGGAAAAATTACTTTAGAATTTGATCCAAGTATTATTGGAAATAGGATCTCATTGTCGCAAAAAAAAGAGATCTATGAGAAGGAATATGAACAAGGGATTTCACTTGCCGCTGGAGATCGAATAGGAACTTTTCATTTAGGGTCTTCCGTAATTTTGCTTTTTGAAAATAAAAAACTATCTAGTGAAATACAAATTAAAGTCGGCCAGAAAATTAAATTTGGGGAAGCTTTAACAAGTGATCCTAAATGAAGAGACAGATTTATCCATAAGGCACTTTTTGCCCCTCTAACTAACTGAATATGTTAAATATTGCCTAGCTAAGAGTAGCTATCTCTTTGAATATATTAGGATTCTTTATCCGTTATTGATGGCCCATAGTTTGCTCATACATTGACTGCAAACTCTTATGCTTAAGAAGGTCTCATGAATATTGAATCACTAAACAGCGAAGGCAAACAAAGACATGATGCTATCAGGCAGCTACTATCACAGGAAAATAGCTCATCTGAAAATGCTGAAAGTGCTGAAAATGCTAAAAGTAGTATAGCCCAGGAGTTTACTGAGTTACTTGGAGGCCTCTCTAAGAGAGCAGAACGAATTGCAAGTTCAGATCAGTCAAAATACCTAGCTGGCTTGTTTGCAGCAGAACCACAATCTCAAGAGATTGCTAGAAAAACATCCCAGCAGATTCAAAAAATAGATAGAGAAGACAAAAAATTAATTGAAAGAGAATCCCATGCAGAAAATGTTCACGGTCGAGAGTTAAAGCAAAGGGATTCAGATCTTGCTGCACGTGATCAGGGTGCAAATAAAGTAGAGAACAATGCAGAGAAAAAGGTTGATGAGAAAGATGGTAGAGAGAAACAAACAGAGAATGGAAAAGGAGCAGCTCGCACTGAACGGACAGATGGAGAAAAGTCAGGACATAGAGCCGAGGCATCAGTAGCACAAGGAAAATCAAATGATCCACAAGGTCAGTTAAATGTTAAAGATTTAATAGCTGATATAACTAAGCAATCAGCAACTAAAGTAGCCCAACAACCGACAGAGATAACTTTAGAGCAAGCTGTTAAAGGTATAGCAGAAAAGATCTCAGTCGCTACGACAAATACAAACAGTGCACCAGTAACTTTTAATACTGCTCCGTCTGTTGATCTAACGCAGTTAGCACCTACAGCTCCTGTTATGCCAAGTGTTGCTGCTTTGCTAAACGATTCTACCAAAGCGCTTCTAAGTAACGAAGTTCAGAATAATAGATTTGCAGCAACTTCACAGGTTGATAGCGCACAACGAGTTGAAGCAGGTCAAGCTAAGCTCCGAGAAAGTTTTGAGCAGGGTGACGTTGAAAAGAAATTAAAATCACAGTTTTCAAAGAAAGATATGACCCAAGCTGTACTTAAAGTAGAGGAAGCTTTACGAGAAGCGGTTAAGTTAAAAGATGGAAAGACAATTTCCCTTAGGTTAGATCCGCCAGATTTAGGTGCAGTAAAAATAGATGTCACTGTAAAGGACGGAAGCATCTATGCCCGTGTTGTTGCTGAATCCTCTCAAGTTGCAGCGTTTCTACGGGAAAAGGGGTCTGAGCTACAACAAGCTCTAAGACGAATCGGACTTGATGTTGATCAAGTAAATGTTTTTGTTGGATCGAATAGTGAACAGCAAAAGGAGTTTGGGCACCATATGAAGCAACAATCAGCAGGACATTCACCTGCGCTACGTCTAATGACCCAAGATAGTATAGGCATAGATCAAGCTTCATTGGTAAAAGGAATTTTTGGAGATAAAGGGCTAGAAAGCGGCTGGATCGCTTAAGGAGAAAATTATGGCAAATCCTATAAATAACATATCAAATCTTAACCCATCGATAGTATCGAATGGGACACCTAATGAAGCAAAAACAAAGGATATCGGCAAAGATGCCTTTCTAAAACTTCTAGTGGCACAATTAAAAAATCAGGATCCTTTAGATCCTCAAGATCAAGGAGAGTTTGCTGTAGATCTTGCTCAATTCTCACAGGTTGAACAGTTAACAGAGATCAACAAAAAGTTGGCTGAAGGTGCTGCTGGAGGAGGTGGTGCAGGGTTAGCATCATATCTTGGTCATGAGGTAGTTCTAAAAGATCAATCTGTTCAGGTGGCTGGTAGTGATGCTGGAATGCTTCAAGTAAATCCAAGTACAGCTCTTTCCTCTCTTAAGGTTGAGCTAATGGATGCTAATGGAAATATCACAGGAAGCAAAACATTCTCTAATTTAGCTGCGGGAAGGCAGCTTGTAGATTTAGATCAGATAGGTGCTCCATCAGGAAGTTACGGTTTTAAGATCACTGGTACAACTACAAATGGAACTCCGCTTACTGTTGATGGAAAAGTTGCTGGAATCGTAAGTGGTTTTATCCCAGGGCCAGAGCAGACATTGTTGGTTGGAAGTAAAGAGATATCGATGGATGATATCGCTGAAGTGCATTTAGCGAAGTAGTTACTTTATTTATTGAATTAAGTTAGGACGGAGTTAAACTATGCCTAGTATTCTAAATGGTCTATTTTCTGGTCGCGCAGGTCTTACTTCACATGGTATAGCTCTCGCTGTAATTGGTGATAATATCGCTAACGTAAATACGATTGGGTACAAGTCCTCTCGCGCAGAGTTTTCAGATCTTATTGCAGGTAAATCCTCTGATGTAACTGTAGGTGTAGGTTCATCTATTACCCGTACCACTTCAATTTTTGAACAGGGAACACTAGAATTAACAGGTCGAGATCTCGACGTTGCGATCGATGGAAATGGTTACTTTGTTGTTCAGAATACTACAGGTGCTAAATTCTATACTAGAGCTGGTAATTTTAAAGTAAGCTCTGATGGAGATTTAGTAACTCAATCAGGACTTAAAGTTCTTGGTTTTGCAGCTAGTGGTAGTGGAGCGCTAGAGGCACTAAATCTAAATAACGTAGCCCAGGACAATATTTTAACAGGCAATGTTGCAATATCAGGTAATCTAAATGCCACTGCTACGGCATTACCAGGTGGTGTTGCCGATATCCCAACGGTTTCTGAGGCTGGTAATGCAACTACAACTACAACTACTTTTGCTGAGTTAAATGACGCAGCTGAGTATTCAACATCGCTAGATGTATTTGATTCTCAAGGTGGGGCTCATACAGTTACCGTTTTCTTTTTTAAGACTGCTTCAAATGAGTATACTGCCAGAGCGTATGTAAGTAGTGATGATGTTGACGCAACTCCGCCAGCAACCGCAGTACCGAGATTACTAACTGATGGAACTTCTGGTGATATTACTTTATCCTTTAATGGTGATGGAACTAGGGCTAACCCTCCAGTAGGTGGAGCTGCAGATCTAACTGCAAATGTACCTTGGAATAATGGTAGCACTGGTACTGGGACTATCGATCTTAATTTAACATCTTTTACCCAGTTCTCAGCTAGTTCAAGCATTCAGTCAATAACCCAAGATGGTCAGGGGGTAGGTAATATTACAAGTATAAGTATTGGCAAAGATGGAATTGTCTCATCTATCCTTGATAACGGTCAGGAATCTATTATCGGAACTCTGGCCCTAGCAAATTTTGCCAATCCTGAAGCACTTTCCCGAGTAGGTGGACAGTTGTTACAAAAATCAAATGACTCAGGTGAGCCAGTTATCGGAACGCCTCAGACTGGTACATTTGGCACCCTAGCATCTGAAAGTATCGAGCTCTCAACTGTTGATATCGCCGATCAGTTCGTAAAATTGATTACTTTACAGAGAGGTTTCCAGGCTAACTCAAGAATTATCACAACAGTTAATCAACTATTAGCTGAACTTATTCAGCTTGCATAGTCGACTTAGTTCTTTCTGTTCTGTACAGAAAGCTCATGTTTAATCTAAGATACAGTTGTGTTATCAAATCTGGATTAAAAATTATTAAGATTTATGCAATTCTCTGATCAAGAGCTTATTGAGCAAGTTCCAAAGCACGACCTAAGAGCGGTCGCTAGATTAATTACCCTTGTAGAAAACAGGGTGCCAAGAGCAAGAGAGATCCAAAAAAAACTTTTTAAAGCAACTGGACATGCCCACATTATCGGAGTTACTGGTTCCCCTGGGGCTGGTAAATCTACCTTAGTAGATCAACTTGCTCGGTC
>CAZFXN010000010.1:0-35541 GCA_964523015.1 uncultured Bdellovibrionales bacterium
TATTAATCGCGAGGTTATTAATCGCGAGGTTATTAATCGCGAGGTTATTAATCGCGAGGTTATTAATCGCAGCTAAGAGATGCTCCTGCATCCTTATCCTCAACTGAAATACTCTCTATAGTCAAGCCATCGCTTAAAAAAGTAACTGAGCCAGTTACATTAAAAAGTTGAGTGGAGCTATCCTTTGTAAGGGTCAAAGTGCCTGTAGCGTTCGTTCCTGATATCACAAGAGGGCTTAAAACTTTAACTTCCTTATCCGTAGTTGAGTCGCTTCCAGTAAAGCTAATCTGGACACCAGTATTCCCAGTTTGAGTTGCCGTTGCCTCAGTAACAGTTGTTGCTGTGTCACTTGAAGTAAAATCACACTCATAGGTTTTTGAGAATGCAGCAGAGGTGATCGCTAGTTTTGCTACGCTTGCATCTCCGTAATCATTTCTAACTGCGACTGTCACTCTAACAGGCGTGCTACCATAAAAATCTGGCCCAACCCTTATACCGTAGGGTCGTTCACTTTGAATCGTAAAGAGTCTGCCTTGAATATACCACTCGACAAAAACATCATCTCCGTCCGCATCAAGACCATCAGCAAACATGACTATAGTCTCCCCATTTTTAATTGCCTGAGGATAACGTACTGTCCCAATTGATGGAGCTTTACCCATGCCGACTTGGAGTCTTCGCTGGAATTGCTGAACTACGAAATTTTCGGCAAAATTCTGAGCCATTACTTCAGAGGAAACAAATGCTAACCCAATAGCGAGAAGTAAAGCTTGCTTAATTATTTTTCTAGTTGATTTCATAGTTTTCACGATTTTCATGTTTTACGGTAATTTACGGCATTTTCTCAAATATTGGATGACCTCGAAAGGGGGTAAGTTACATAATTTAGTGGATAACTATAATTTTCCCTGTTTATTTTCCCTCTTTCTAAAAATATAAAGTTAGTGCATTGATACATTAGGGCAACGCTATAAGACGCTATTGATATATTACGATTTTTGCCCAAAGAGACGCATTTAGAACACGCTGTTTGTTACTTGTAATGTTCGTTACTTATAATATTTAGGCTACATGGCCTTCGTAGGCGGCTACTTTCGAGCTGATGCGAATAGCTATGGTTGTCCTTAAAGGGGGAGATATGTTTACTTTCAGGCAGGGCAATGATCTGCGAAATATTCAGCAAAATGACCACCGAAACCATCTTTTGTTAATAGTGGTCCTGGCTCTTCCGATGCTGTTGTTTACAGGATGTTCATCTATCTTTAGAGAGAAAGAGATCAAGGATACTACTTTTGCAGATACTGTAAGTAGCTCCTTAAGTGAAGAGGAAGCTCAGGGAGCTTTAGCTACTGGCACGCAAAACTGGTTTTATGGACAGGGACTGGGAGATACTACTACTAAGGTTGTTAGCTCAGTTATTTTCCCTCCATTAGCAATCTATTTTCTAGGTAATACAGCCCTTAATTTAGCTGGATATGAGGGTGTTTATGTTACTGATGCTTTCCCTGAGCCTTATAAGTCAGGAACAGTTGGGATTTATGAATCTGTAACTTCAGTTCCAGGTCGTGTTACATCTACTATAGCTGGTTCTGAGTATAAGTCCCGTCAAGTCATAGCCTCAAACGGTGGGTTTTGGGGATTACATGGTAAGGCAGATTCCGGATTTGCCCAATACAAAGATATAGACGAGGACGCAGTTCAAGTTGCATCTAACAATCAATCTATGAGAAACGATCTGTATGGCAAAGATAGGTCTGGTAGTTAGAGCTGGGGTCAAAGAGGCAATTGATCTTGGGCATGGATTAATAAAATGGGCTAAGGAAAATGGCCATGAGGTACTTGTCGAGGCAGAGTCAGCTAAGGCGATGTCTTTAACCGGGCATGAATTTACTGCTCAAGAGGTAGCTAATAGTTGTGATCCGATTGTGGCTCTTGGCGGAGATGGAACTCTAATAGGTGTTGGTCGATATGTGTCAGGGCGGCCCCCAGTAATCTTAGGAGTTAACTTTGGTCGTCTAGGTTTTCTTACTGAAATTGCACCAACTGAATTATTCTCAACATTAAAAACAGTAATGGGCGGAACTGCTAATTTTGGTTCACGTCATATGTTTCATTGTACCGTAGTGCGTGATGGGAATGAAATAAGTTCGATGCAAGCTGTAAACGATGTTGTTATACACAAAGGTGTGTATGATCGATTAATGGAGGTTGAGTTAACCGTTGATCAGCATAAGGTTACATCAATAAGGTGTGATGGTTTGATAGTCTCAACACCAACGGGCTCTACTGCGTATTCTTTATCTGCAGGTGGACCGATTGTTTATCCTACTCTCGCAGTTGTAGTTGTTACACCGATATGTTCTCACTCGTTAACACATAGACCTCTAGTTTTAAGTAATGAAGCCAAGATCTCTTTATGTGTGCCTCGATATGATGGCGAGGTGGCACTTTTAGTTGATGGACAGGAGGGAGTGAGGCTTAAAGTCGGTGATACGGTTGAAGTAAAGAAATCACCTAATTCAGTTATCTTTGTTCGATCACCCTCCCAATCCTACTTTGAAATTCTCAGAGATAAACTCAATTGGGGTCTAGTAGGTGGGGTCTAGGGCGGGGTCTAGTAGGCTCATAACACTAGGAAACTTTTCCTATTTTGAAGCGATATATTAGTGGTGTATCTATTAGGGGCATGAGCACCCCTATTAATTTATAATTTGTTGTAACGTATGCTGTCAGAACTGCAGATAGTCAACCTTGCTATAATCGAAAAACAGACAATCCATTTTGCCAAAGGTCTTAATGTCATAAGTGGCGAAACAGGGGCTGGCAAATCTATTATCCTTGAAGCTTTAAGATTGATCTTAGGTGGCCGGGGTAGTAGTGAGACGATACGCACAAATGCGGAGTCGTTAGAGGTAAGTGCCGTCTTTGATCTTAGCAATACCCCCAAAGAGCTTTTTCAAACTTTGCCTGAAATAATAAATCATAATCAAACAGATCTTGTGTTAACTCGTGAGCTTTTAAGGAATGGGAAAAACAAGATCTATATAAATGGCCGACCTGGTACTGTGTCCATGTTAAGTGAAATCGCTGAAAAATTAATTAATATATGTGGCCAACACCAGAGCCATCAATTATTTGAAAGCTCCTTTCATCTAACTTTAGTTGATAGCTATGGAGGACACTCTCAGATTCTTGAGTCCTATGAGACTAGCTTTTTGAAATGGCAAAAACTTAAGGAGCAGATTGCTTACATTGAATCAAATGCTAGAGATTTGGTCATGCGAAGAGACGGTTTAGAGCGTATTTTTGAAGAGCTAGACCCTTTAAGATTAGTGCCTGGTAAAAAGAGTGAACTTGAGGTCGAGGCAAAGAGGCTCTCCTTTGCTGAGCAATTAATAAGTAACGGATCTATAATTGTAAATGAGCTTCAAGATGAAGCAGGGATCTCTACTCGTTTCAATGAGATAAGCGCAGCTTTGCAAACAATTGTTAAAATTGATCCATCAATTTCTAATACCAAAGCTCTCTTTGATACTGCGAAAATGCATCTTTCAGAGTTTGAAATTGAAATTTCTAAATACGCTTTAAGTATTAATCTTGATGAAGAAAAATTGCGTGATCTTCAGGATCGGATTTCAGACATTGTCCGGCTTGAACGGAAGTATCGAACTGATGAAGCTGGACTAATTAAAATTTTAGATGAAACAAAAGAGGAGCTGGCCTTAGTTGAAGATAGTGCCGATCTTGATGATCTAAAAAATGAGTGTGGAAAGTTATTATCAGAAGTGCAGACCATCGGTCATAAGTTAAGAGAGTGTCGTGAAAAAGTTGGGAAAAAGCTGATTAAAGAAGTGGAGAAAGAGCTAGCTGAACTCAACATGAAAGATGCTCGGCTAAAGATTACTGTTAATCCTACTGAGCCATATATCAAAGGTACTGAGAGGATAGAATTTCATATCTCCACAAATAAGGGGGAAGAGTATCGATCAATTAAACAGGTTGCCTCTGGAGGGGAGCTATCCAGAATAATGTTAGTACTTAAAAAGGTATTAAGAGAGAGATCTGGTGTAAGCGTTCTTGTGTTTGATGAAGTTGATGCCGGGATCTCCGGCAGCGTGGCACGAGCTGTTGGAGAGAAACTAAAAGCTCTCTCTCAAGATAGTCAGGTCATCTGCATAACTCATCTTGCTCAAGTAGCGTCCCTTGCTGATAAGCATCTGCTTGTTAAAAAAGATTCTGGGGTTAGAACTAAAACAATGGTTCTTGAGCTTGATCGGACTTCTAGAGTAGAGGAAATTGCAAGAATGCTAGCTGGTTACAAGGTTACAGCCGCATCTCGTGCATCCGCTTTAGAACTTTTATCATCCAATATTAACGAAAACTAAAGACCCATCAGTTTAGAATTTGGATTTTTCATTGATTGTGCCATGAGTTGTAATATGTTGAATTTATTGAGTATCTTAATTTTACCTTTAGTTTTGATGTTGATGTATTTAAATGATGGGATTTATAGGGGAGAGTTTGAAAGTTTAAGCCATTGATTTTACATGCTAATTGCTCGGAATTGACCTTAAGTGCTATTTGGCTTAATTTTCTCACCGCATGGAAGTAATTAGAAAGACCATTCTAAAGTATGAGTCTATAAAAGATCGTGACCTCTGTCTCTGGTTGATACCAACCAAGGATGGAAGAGTAAGGAAAGTGAAACTGGGCTTTAAGCAGGCCTGTGCTGGGGGCTGTATGGTCATGATGGTGGTAGTTGGAACCATCTATGTTGGTATAGACTACTCTAGATTCATATCTGCCAAGTCTCTAGTTGATAATCTTATTAAGAAATCTAAAGAGGCAACAGTCGCTGCAAATCAAGAGGATGAATTTCAGGATTCCCTTGTTTCTCAGATAAAATTCCTCTCTGATGAACACAAGAAATATAAAGAGTATGAAAAGCAGGTTCGTCAAAGATTAGCAGTTCTAAAATCATCATTAGATTCAGGTGTGCCACTTGAGTTATTTGAAGAGTCAAATGAAGGGTCTCTTGATAATGATGTTGGTGGTGCTGAGCTAGATTGCGGAGGCAAAAATGCCAAAGGATTGCCATGTATCTCAAGACCAGACGAGGTAAAGGCTAGTTTAACCTGGAATATGGAAGGTCTATTGTCAGATCCTTCTAATGATGCCGATCTTATAAGAACTATTGATCGGTATATTAGTACACTAGAAAAGATGCCGTTTGTTAGACCCGTAGTAGGTTGGGTAAGCTCTGGATTCGGATTAAGACGATCACCATTTACTCATAAGATAACAAAACATCAAGGAATTGATTTTTCTGTCCCTTATAATAGTGCTGTCACTTCTACTGCAGATGGAGTTGTAAAGTCAGTGACAAGTAATAGAACATACGGTCTTTTTATCGATGTGCAACATACTGATAGAGTTACAACCAGATATGCCCATCTATCAAAGGCATCTGTTAAGGTTGGCAAAAAAGTATGTCGTGGTGAAATTATAGGAACTTCTGGATCTTCAGGTCGCTCAACTGGACCGCATCTACACTATGAGATTAGGGTAGATAAGAAACCTATAGACCCCAGGTCATTTTTAAGTACTAACTTATCGATGAAGTGATTTGATTAGGAACTTCGGATTGAATGGAGGATCCAAAAGTCCCAATTTTCCAATTCCCAAATACCCTTAGAACTTCCGGGAAACCGCCCGACCCAAGCTGTCGAAGCCGTAGTCCATGTGGTCGTAGTCGACGCCGAAACCGGCAGTATTAAAGATGCCACCGAGCACGCGGTGCGAGGCAGATGACTCATCACTACACCCGCCCCATTTATCCTTATAAATCCGTTCATTATTAGCCACAAAGTTAAGCACTGCTCCTGTAAATAGTTCAATCGCTTTACTTGTACGATATGTAGGATACTTTAAAAGTTCATTGTCTTGTGCTTCGTAGTCTTTACTAAAGGATCCAGGTAGAGGAAATTTAGGAATTAAGGCCCATTCCGCTTTAGCAGTACGGATTTGATTGGTTGGGGTATACTTTGTTGCCAAACCACACAAGGTTACGGACAAAGACAAAAAAGAGGATGTTTAGAAAACTTATTAGGTCATCGAATAAAATAGAATGGGCCCAACATGCAATACCAAGTTATCTAGGAATGCTTCAGCATGCGGATGAGTATGAGACGAGCATGGCCATACAAAATCTGAAAGTGTGCACCCAGCATTAAAACAGTTCTTCCATTCAATAGCTTCTAATTCCGACCTAAAATACCGAATAGCGATATAGAACGTAGTTCTTTTATCTCCCTTTCATGCCCAAATGTTTAAGCCTCTTGTGACTGCTTAACAGTTCCCCTAAACTATCTCACCAATACATATGTTTAATATAAAAGACACTAATAACTACAATTCGAATCGTAGTGACGGACAGATATTCGCTGATGGTGAGAGTGGCGCTGTTTGGATCTCTTTCCTTAAGTTTTTAGCTTTCATTGGAATCTTGGGAGTCATTCTCTCCTTTGTCTTTGGTGTAGTTGTTTATCCTGGAACCATAGGTCTTAGGCAGATAACAGTTGATATTCCACTGGCGCCAAGTCAGGGATTTGCCTCTAAGGGAATGGCCCCAGGTTATCATTGGAATATTCCTTTTTACTCTAAAGTTCATATTGTCCCTCAGGAGATCCAGTTACTCCATATACACAGAGACAAGGATTTTCAGTCTGGGGGTCTGGAGGTTCAAACAACAGATGGATCGAGTGTTATCGTCGATGTTTCAGTACTGAGTAGATATTACATTGAGCCAGGAACAGATCTTGTTGATGGAGTGACAACCACTCATGGAGGGCCAGCAGATCTTATTCAAAAGTTAGGAGACTCTAGTGAGCATTGGAATAATACCATCCGTCGAGTTGCCATTGATGAACTAAGACGAGCCTTGGGCCGACTTTCGACCTCAGAGTTTTATGATCCACAGAAAAGACAGGTAGAGGTTGGGGAAGCAAAGCGAAACATAAATAAAAAAATCACACCACTAGGTGCCAGGATTGAGGGCATTTTTATACGTCGGTATATCTATCAAGAAGAGAGGATCGATAAAGCAATTTTTGCAAAAAACCTACAGGACCAAGAAGAGAGATTAAATGCAGCGGCAAGTAGATTAGCAGAAGCCCAAGCAAAATCTGAACAGGTCTCAGCAGAGTGGGATGCCAAGATAGAGACACTCAGGGTCGAAGGGTTTAATCGAGCAAAGGTAGTTCGATCTGAAGGAGATCTTTACGAAGCCCAGAAAGTAGGAGAAGGGGATCTTGTATTAGCAAAGGCTAAGGCAGAGATAGATAAATTAAGAGCAGATGTTTATGCCAGTACCGCTGGAGCAAGTAACTATATCGCAAGAGAGATGGCTCCTCTTTTAAGTTCCCTAAAGGGTGGAATTGTAGATAAGGTAGATCCCTATGATGCTGATGCTTGGCTTGAAAAATTTGGAATTAAAGAAAAGAATTAGGGCAAAGAATTAGAGAAAAAATTTAGAGCAAAGAATTAGGAATTAAGGACTAGATTAGAAAATAAGCACTATGAAGAAGTTTTTACTAAGCGCATTTTTACTCTTAAATCTTGCTGGATGTGATACCGGCCTTAGGCAGACTACAACTACAGAGTATGCTGTGCTTTTTAGAAAGATACCTCCAATACTTGGGGGTGGAATCTCTAAGAAAGTAGTTAATCCTGGAGAGATCGTAATCGTATGGCCATGGGATAAGCTTTATAGATTTGATACCTCTTTGCAGTACATTTCATGGGGCGACAGCAAAGCAGGATCTAAGCATGCTGACTATGTTTATACACGAGCCCTTGATGGTAACGAAGTCGCATTGGCTGTGACTGTCCAGTATCGAGTCTCTGAAGATACTAAAGATTTAATCAATCTAGTTCATAAGGTTGCGTCGAATAACTCATCAGTGGAATCCTTAGTTGAGACTGTAGCAAGAGCTGATATTCGTACCTATATGAATGAATTAAAAACATCTGCATTTTTTGATAGGAATGCCCGATATACTGCCATTGATAAAGCTAGGGACTCCATGAATGCTCAATTAAAGAGTGATGGCGTAATTATTGAAAAGGTTATCTTGGATGAGCATAGGTTTGAGCGACTTCTTAAAGATGGTTCGGTTGACCGAAGTTATCAAGATAAGATTGATGAGACTCAAAAGATTGGACAAGATACTGAAAGAGAACTTTTACGTATTGATACAATTAAAGCACAGAAGGCTCAGCAATTTAATGAAGAGCAAGCTAAGGTAAATAGAGTAATAGCTGAAGCCGACGGCTACAAACGTCAAGCTACATTAAGAGGGGATGGATATTTCCAAGAGAAAAATAATATTGCTAAGGGAATCGTTGCCAAAGGAAAGTCAGAAGTCGATGGACTCAAACTGCAAATAGCTGCTTTAGATGGAGAGGGCGGACGTGCTCTTTTAAGATTAGAGATTGCTAAGTATCTAGCAAAGGAGAATCCTTCATTTATTACCCTAGGTGGAGGTAATAAAGATTCTCTTGATTTAAGAAAGCTTGATACTAATGAGCTTCTAAGACAGATGGGCATTGTTGAAGGGATGAAAGATCCTGTGCCGGTGGTTGAGGGACCGAAGAAATAGATTTTTTATATAGAAGTATGTGAGGAAAAAGTTATGGCTGAAAGAAAACGAAGGAAAATTGCTTTAATTGGCGCTGGCCAAATTGGTGGTACATTAGCCCTGTTATGTGGAATGCGAAATTTGGGGGATGTTGTACTCTTTGACATCGTTGATGGGATGCCTCAAGGCAAAGCCTTGGATCTTACTCATCTAGCACCAGTGATGGGGATTGATACTAAGTTTACCGGTACAAATAGTTTAGATGATATTAAGGGAGCAGATGTTTGTATTGTAACTTCTGGAATTCCAAGAAAACCAGGAATGAGTAGAGATGATCTAGTTAAGACCAATGCTGATGTTATGAGATCAGTAGGTGCTGGAATAAAAAAGAGTGCCCCAGATGCTTTAGTAATCGTTATTACTAATCCACTTGATGCCATGGTTCATTTAATGCAACAAGTAACAGGATTCCCTCATCAGAGAGTTGTAGGTATGGCTGGAGTACTTGATACTTCAAGATATCAAGCTCATTTAGCTGAGGAGTTAAATGTTTCCAATAACTCTGTCTCTGCATTTGTGCTTGGTGGACATGGCGATACAATGGTACCAGTTCGTTCTTATACTACCTGTAACGGAATCCCTATAGAAAAATTTATTCAGGGTGAAAAGTTAACCGCTATTGAAAACAGAGTTAGGAACTCAGGTGGAGAGGTTGTTGCATTACTAAAAACCGGATCGGCGTTTTATTCTCCAGCAGCATCGGCGATTGTGATGGCAGAAGCGTATCTTTACGACCAAAAGAAAGTTTTGGCTGCCTCAGTTTATTGTAATGGTGAATATGGGGTAAAGGGATTCTATCTAGGCGTTCCAGTTGTAATGGGTGGAAATGGCGTTGAGAGAATAATTGAAATTGACTTAACTGATGATGAGAAAAAACAGTTAGCCAATAGTGCTGAGGCAGTTAAGTCTATAATCAACATTCTATAGGTTAAAATTACATTAATTAGGATTAAGAGATCATGAATTTACATGAATATCAATCAAAGTATCTAATGGCTCAGTTTGGATTGCCCGTTCTTAAAGGGAGATTATGCTATACCCCAAAAGAGGTGCAGGCTGCTGCTGATAATATCGGGACACCGGTATGTGTAATTAAAGCACAGGTCCATGCCGGTGGTCGCGGAAAGGGAGGCGGGGTAAAATTAGCAAAATCACCAGATGAAGCCTCGGCATTAGCTGCGCAGATCCTTGGGATGACATTAGTTACTCCTCAAACTGGAAAAGAGGGAAAGTTAGTTCGTAAGGTATATGTTGAAGCAGGTTGTGAAATTCAACGTGAGTTCTATCTTAGTTTCTTAGTTGATAGAGCGAATGCTTGCATCTCTTTGGTCGCTTCTCCTGAAGGGGGAATGGATATTGAAGAGGTGGCAGCTAACCATCCAGATAAGCTCTTAACGTTACAAATTAATCCTAAGGTAGGACTCCAAGCTTTTGAATGTGCCAGAGTTGGTTTCTTTTTAGGACTTAATGTTGACTCGATTAAGAAGCTCACCAAAGTTTTAGTAAACTGCTACCGTTTCTTTATAACCAAAGATTTATCGTTATTGGAGATCAACCCTCTTGTTTTAACCAAGCAGGGAGAATTCGTAGTACTTGATGCAAAGTGCGCCATTGATAATAACGCACTTTTTAGACATCCAGATCTCCGTGAGATGATTGATTATGATGAGGAAGATGAACGTGAGCTACGTGCATCAAGGCTGGGGTTAAGCTACATCGCCTTAGGAGGCAATATTGGCTGTATGGTTAATGGAGCCGGTTTGGCCATGGCCACTATGGACATTATTAAAGCTTATGGTGAAACACCAGCGAACTTTTTAGATGTTGGCGGCGGGGCAACTCAGGAGAGAGTTACTGAAGCATTTAAGATTATTTTATCGGATACAAAGGTTGAGGCTATTTTAGTTAATATATTTGGCGGAATAATGCGTTGTGACATTATTGCTCAAGGTATCGTTGATGCCGCAAAGCAGCTCTCTGTAAAGGTTCCATTAGTAGTTAGGCTACAGGGAACTAACGTAGATTTAGGAAGAAAGATCTTAGCAGATTCAGGATTAAAGATAACACCTGCTTCTACGATGGATGATGCAGCTAAAAAAGTTAGTGAATCAATTAAAAAGAATAGGCATTAGGATAAATTTTTATGAGCATATTAGTAAATAAAAACACTAAAGTGATAACTCAAGGGATGACCGGTAAGACTGGATCGTTTCACACCATTGCCTGTAAAGAGTACGGAACAAAGATGGTAGCAGGAGTTGGACCAGGCAAAGGAGGGGAAAAATTTGAGGGGATCCCTCTTTTTAATACTGTACTTGAAGCCAAAGAAGCAACCGAGGCCGATGCAAGTGTTATCTATGTTCCTCCTCCGTTTGCTGCTGATGCAATTATGGAAGCAGTCTCAGCTGATCTTGATCTGGTTATCTGTATTACTGAGGGAATTCCAGTTTTAGATATGCTTAAAGTAAAAGCATTTATGGAAGGAAGAAAGACACGATTAATCGGTCCTAACTGCCCAGGTGTGATAACTCCTGGTGAGTGTAAGATAGGAATTATGCCAGGCCACATTCATAAGCCTGGAAGAATAGGAGTAGTTTCAAGAAGCGGAACCCTTACCTATGAAGCAGTTTTTCAGTTAACAGAGCTAGGTATTGGACAATCTAGCTGTATCGGTATAGGTGGCGATCCTCTAAATGGAACGAACTTTATTGATTGTTTAGATCTTTTTAATCAAGATCCAGAAACTGATGCTGTTATTATGATTGGTGAGATTGGTGGCAATGCTGAAGAGGATGCAGCAAATTGGGTTAAGCTGAATATGAAAAAGCCAGTTGTTGGCTTTATTGCCGGAAGTACTGCTCCAAAAGGAAGAACCATGGGACATGCTGGAGCGATTGTTTCAGGATCTTCTGGTACTGCAGAGGGGAAATTTGCAGCGATGGAAGAAGCAGGGATCTTCACTGTACATTCTCCGGCTGACATCGGTGCGAAACTTAAAGAGGTTATCAGTAAATGAGACCTTTTCTGTCAACTTCAGTTGGTCAAAAGGTAGCCGTCTCAGTAACTGGGATCATGTTGTACGGATTTGTCATCCTACACATGTTAGGGAATTTAAAATCATTTGCCGGGTATGACGCTACAACAGGTATTCATAAGTTAGATTTATATGCCCATTTTTTGCGTGAGATGGGTGCCGTAATGATGGGTCATAGTACAGTGTTATGGCTGACTAGAATCGGTCTTTTAGGTGCGCTATTAGTCCATCTTTATTTTGTTATTAAACTAACAATTCAAAATAGGAGGGCTAGACCGATAGGATACAAGTTACAGAATTATCAATCCACCACCTTTGCTTCAAGTAGTATGGTCTATAGTGGTTTTCTACTTTTAGCTTTTATTATTTATCACATATTACATCTTACCACTGGAACCGTTCATGGACAGTTTGTCGAAGGTAGAGTGTTTGATAATATAGTTTTCTCATTCAGTAATACCACAACAGTGTTTATATATGTTGCCTCAGTGGCACTCCTAGGACTTCATCTTTATCACGGAGTCTGGAGCCTGTTTCAAACTCTTGGTCTTAATAATACCTACTACAATAAACATTTTAAATTTTTAGCAACATTTTCTAGTATAGTTATATTTCTGGGATTTGCTTCAGTCCCTCTAGCGATATACCTCTCGTTCATAGGAAAATAAGTAAGGCATTTATGGAACTAAAATCTAATATTCCTGATGGACCGATAGAGAAAAAATGGCAGAAGCATAAGTTTGAGTTAAAACTAGTTAACCCTGCAAATAAGAGAAAATACTCTGTCATCGTTGTTGGTACTGGGTTGGCAGGAGCTTCTGCCGCGGCATCACTTTCAGAGCTTGGGTACAATGTTAAATCATTCTGTTTTCAGGATAGTCCGAGACGTGCACACAGTATCGCTGCTCAAGGCGGGATAAACGCTGCTAAGAACTATAAAAATGATGGTGATAGTGTTTATCGACTCTTTTATGACACCGTTAAGGGTGGAGACTTTAGAGCTAGAGAGGCTAATGTCCATAGATTGGCCGAGGTCAGTGTCAACATAATTGATCAGTGCGTTGCTCAGGGAGTACCGTTTGCGCGTGAGTATGGCGGATTATTAGATAATCGATCCTTTGGAGGTGCTCAAGTTTCAAGAACTTTCTATGCTCGAGGACAGACCGGACAACAACTTTTATTAGGCGCATATCAAGCACTTTCTAAACAGATTGCTGCAGGTGGAGTTGAGATGTATCCACGTACTGAGATGCTAGATGTAATATTAATTGAGGGAAGAGCCCGTGGCATTGTCGTTAGAGATTTAGTATCAGGTAAAATATCATCACACCTTGCAGATGCAGTAGTTTTGGCGACTGGTGGATATGGAAACGTATATTTCTTATCTACAAATGCCAAGGGATGTAACGTAACTGCAACCTGGAGAGCTCATAAAAAAGGTGCAGGATTTGCTAATCCATGTTTCACCCAGATTCATCCAACCTGTATTCCAGTATCTGGTGAGTATCAGAGTAAGTTAACTCTAAT
Source organism: uncultured Bdellovibrionales bacterium (assembly GCA_964523015.1). Taxonomy (GTDB): domain Bacteria; phylum Bdellovibrionota_C; class UBA2361; order UBA2361; family J135; genus JAWXBT01. Next base: position 13,261 of record CAZFXN010000010.1, read on the forward strand.
GAGCGAATCGCTTCGAAATGATGGACGGATATGGGCTCCAAAAGAGAAGACTGATAAACGTTCCCCAGATCAGATTCCAGAGAGTGAAAGAGATTACTATTTAGAGAGAAGGTATCCAAGTTTTGGAAATCTTGTCCCTAGAGACGTTGCTTCAAGAGCAGCTAAGGAGAGGTGTGATTCTGGATATGGAGTTGGGCCTGGTGGATTAGGTGTCTACCTTGATTTTGCTGCTTCCATAAAGAGATTAGGTCGGGATGAAATTGAAGCACGGTACGGCAATCTATTTGAAATGTATGAACGGATAACAGATGAAAATCCGTATGAAGTACCGATGCGTATTTATCCAGCAGTTCATTATACTATGGGTGGATTGTGGGTTGATTACAATCTAATGAGCAACATACCTGGTCTCTATGTTATTGGGGAAGCAAATTTCTCTGACCATGGGGCTAACCGACTTGGGGCAAGTGCTCTGATGCAAGGGTTAGCAGATGGTTACTTTATTTTGCCGTATACAATTGGTGATTACTTATCGAAACATTCACCTGGGGGCGTTTCACTTGATAACTCAGGCGTTACAGAAGCACAAAATACTGTCATTCAAAAAAATCAAAAATTATTTGATATTAATGGCAAAAGAACCGTTGATTCCTTTCATAAAGAGCTCGGAAAAATAATGTGGGATCAGTGCGGAATGTCGAGAGACAAAGCTGGACTGCAGGATGCTTTAAAGAAGATCCCTCAACTTAGAGAGGAATTTTGGAAAGACGTTAAGGTAACTGGTACAGGAGAAGAGCTTAACCAGGAACTTGAGAAAGCAGGCCGAGTAGCTGATTTCCTAGAGTTTGGAGAGTTAATGTGCCTTGATGCGCTAACTCGGGAAGAATCGTGTGGTGGCCATTTTAGAGATGAATATCAGACCCCAGAGGGCGAAGCGCTTAGAGATGACGATCGTTTCTGTTTCAGTTCTGTTTGGGGATTTAAAGGTGTTGGTAATCAACCGGAGCTAAATAAAGAGAATCTAACTTTTGATAACGTACATTTAACACAGCGTAGTTATAAATAGTCCGAAGTTATAAATAATCCGTAATTACAAAGTAGTTACAAATAATTTGGAGTGAGTCGAGAATGAAATTAACACTAAAAGTATGGCGACAAGAACGCGCTAATAAGGGTGGCAGTTTTGTTGAGTATAAAAGAGATGATGTAAGTCCTGACATGTCTTTTTTAGAGATGTTGGATGTCCTTAATGAAGAGTTAGTTAAGAGCGGCAAAGACCCTGTTGCTTTCGATCATGACTGTCGTGAGGGTATCTGCGGAGCGTGCAGTTTAGTTATAAATGGACAACCTCATGGTCCTAAAAACCTAACCACTGCGTGCCAATTGCACATGAGAGAATTTAAAGATGGCGATACTGTTGTAATTGAACCGTGGAGAGCTAAAGCATTTCCAGTAATAAAAGATCTAATTGTGGATCGAGGTGCGCTTGATAGGATTGTTCAAGCTGGAGGTTTTATCTCAGTGAATTCAGGTGTCAATACTGATGCAAATTTAATTCCTATATCTAAAGATGCTGCGGATACAGCTTTTGATGCGGCAGCGTGCATAGGTTGCGGTGCTTGTGTTGCGGCCTGTCCGAATGCCTCAGCTTCACTTTTTACAGCAGCGAAAGTCAGCCATCTCGGGCTTCTGCCTCAAGGACAACCAGAACGGTTTACTAGAGTTGTTGACATGATAGAGCAGATGGATAAAGAACTCTTTGGTGCATGCACTAATCATGGAGAGTGCCAAGAAGCGTGCCCTAAGGGTATTAGTATTGGATTTATCGCCAAGATGAATCAAGATTACATAAAAGCCAAAGTTTGTAGTCCTGCAGAGAAAAGTGATAAGCTGCCAGCTCAGTAAAAACAAGTAGCGATAATAAATAGCGAAAACAAATAGCAAGAATAAGTGTTGAAATTAAATGCTTAAATCAAATGCTGAAATTAAGTGCTGAAATTAAATAAGGAGATCATATGGCTAAGATAACATTAAAGGGAAATCCGTGTAATACAAGTGGAGATCTACCTACAGTTGGTACTAAAGCACTTAATTTCACCTTAACAAAAAAAGATCTTAGTAAGGCTAATTTAGCTGACTATAAGGGAAAGAAAATTATCTTAAATATCTTTCCAAGCCTTGATACCCCGGTTTGTGCTACTGCGGTAAAAGTTTTTAATCAAAAAAGCACTGAAGATAAAAATACGGTAGTTCTCTGTATCTCTATGGATCTACCGTTTGCAGCTGGTAGATTTTGTGGAAATGAAGGAATTGAAGGTGTTGAGTTCTTATCAAATTTTAGAGGATCCTCATTCGGTATGGACTATGGAGTGCAGATTGTTGATGGGCCTCTAGAGGGGTTATTTGCAAGAGCTGTAGTCGTGATTGATGAAGACGGAGTCATAAAACACACTCAATTAGTTCCTGAGATAGCTGAAGAGCCTAACTATGATGAGGCTCTTGGCGCTTAGTTTTTTAATTGGGGACAGTTCCTTCTGTCCCTTTAAGAAGCTCTCTTTCTACGCAACCCCGCCTGATAAAGATCATAAAAACCCTGTAGATTCATCCACAGCTCAGGAGAAGTATCAAGCTCCTCAGCAAGGTCAAGCGCACTGTCCGCGGTAATGCCGCGCTTACCCTTAATAAGCTCATTCAGTTTAGCCTGTGTCCAACCAAGCTTCTCCGCAAATGCTCTTTGAGTTATTTTGCCCGGCACAAGAAACTCCTCTAAGAGCATCTCTCCCGGATGAATCGGTTTCCCTGGTCTCATAAGTTCCTTAATGATAATCAATAACCTCTACGCCACTAGCTCCATCTGACCAACTGAACACAACTCTCCATTGATCATTTATACGAACTGAAAGTCGCCCCCTCTGTTTGCCCTTTAAGGCTTCCAGTCTATTTCCAGGAGGGCAGCGCAAGTCATCAAGCCGAGTTGCCGAGTGTAAATACTGCAATTTCCTTTGTGCAACTTCAAAAAGTTCTGGTGGAAATCGTTTTGTAACTCCAGTTTTTCTATTCAAAAATAGATCCTCAGCCAACTGGTTTCTAAACGATCGTATCATATTATCGTAATACCGTAAAGCGATAATTTAATCATGGACCGTCCTCTAGATTTCAATTAAATTTGATATAGAAATATACTAGAATAATACCAGAAGTCAACTCAAGATATTCTCAGATTTTGTTTGATAAGATTGCTATTGGCTAGGTGTTGGATTCATACACTGATCTATCGTGGAATTTTCTCAGAAGTTGCCTAAGATTTAGGACAAAGTTTCTCTTTAACTCTGTGTTAGCGGAGGTACAAAGAAAGGAGCACTAGATCCTGGATTTTTCAATTCGTGGTGAAGTATTAGACTTCGACTCCAAACCATCGGCATAGATTTTACCGCCGAATCGGAGGTAAAATCTATAATTTTGTTTTAGATGGTGGTGGTTTGAGATGTTCTTAAAAATGAGATGTTTTCCTCATGCCTGGGGATTAACCATAAGATGTATATAACGTACGGATTAGCTCATAATTCCACTTTAGCTAGCACTATTGAGTAATTTCTATATAGATTGTAAACTCTTGTCCCCAAAATAATTATTAATTTATATTTCAAATATTTGAGGAAAAGAGGAAAAATGGGAGTTGAGAGAACTTTATCGATAATAAAGCCGGATGCAGTCAATAAGAATGTTGTTGGACAAATTATTGCTCGTTTTGAAAAAGCTGGTCTTCGACCGATTGAACTTAGATCTATGACACTTACTAAACAGCAGTCAGCTGAGTTCTATGCTGTGCATAAAGAGAGACCTTTTTATAATGATTTAGTAAATTACATGATCTCTGGACAGGTTGTTGTTATAGCACTTGAGGGAGAGGGGGCAGTTGCTCTTTATCGAAAGCTTATGGGTGCAACAAATCCTAAAGAAGCGGAACCAGGCACAATACGCGCTGATTTTGCTGATAGCATTGAAGCTAATGCTGTACATGGATCGGATAGTTTAGAAAATGCAGAGCAGGAAGTCAGATTTTTCTTTCCTAATCTCTAAGAAAAAATATTTGCTGAAGAATTATTTTTCTAAAATCATTTATTATGGATAACTCCTCTGAAGGATCCCAGCCTAGCGATGCAAAATTGTCTCCAGCACTGCCTCTGGCAGTGGCAGTGGAGTTAAAGAGATCTATCTACTCATTAACTAGACCAAAGCTTGCCGAGATCATAAGTAAGGAATTTGATGAGCCACCTTATCGAGCGCAGCAGATCTTTGAGTGGTTGTATCGTAAGCATATGGTCACACCAGAGCTTATGACAAATATCAGTAATAAGTTCAGACCTCTCTTATCTCAACATTTTGATTTTGAATTACCAAAGATTGAGCACGTAGCTCACAGCAAGGATGGCACTAGAAAATATATCTTAAAAGTTGGGAATACTGATCTCGTGGAAGCTGTCATGATAAAACAGACTTCTAGAGTGACGCTATCTTCTAGAATGACGCTATGTGTTTCATCGCAAGTGGGCTGTGCAATAGGTTGTAAATTTTGTCACACAGGCACTATGGGCCTAAAGCGCCATCTCACAGTTGATGAGATTATCGGCCAGGTTTTGGTCGTTATCTTGGATTCAAAACAATATAACGAGATGTTTTCTAATATTGTTTTTATGGGGATGGGAGAACCTCTTCATAACTATGACAATGTCACAGATGCACTGAGAATCTTGCGTGATCCTTCAGGCTTCGCAATGTCACCTCGGAAAATTACGATCTCAACAGCAGGGTTAGTTCCAGCAATTAAGCGTTTTGCAGAAGACGATGTTGATGCTTCACTCGCAGTTTCGCTCAATGCTACTACTGATGAAAGTCGATCCGCTATTATGCCTATTAACAACAAGTATCCAATTGCGACTCTTTTAGAGACACTTAAAACATATCCACTTAGAAAGAGAGAGCTGATTACGATAGAATACGTAATGCTAAAGGGAGTAAATGATTCGGTAGCTGATTTGGAAAGGTTACCAAAATTGTTAAAGGGACTCTCAGCAAAGGTTAATCTTATTCCTTATAATTTTAATTCTGGGCTGGGCTTTGAAAGTCCTGACCAAGAGGTTCCTAGGATCTGGCAAAGAGAACTAAATAATAGGGGAGTTTTTTCAACTATTAGATATTCGAAGGGACCAGACATTGCAGCTGCTTGCGGACAACTTGTTACGGAATCATCAAAGAAAAAACGTGTTAAAAGTATCTCAATCTTAAATTAGTCGATCTTCTATTAGATCTTACTAGTTTGCTGATCGATCATTGCTCTCTACGGCGTTCTCATCAGTAATCTCGGCGTTGATATTCTGAGAATCTTCGTTTGCTGCATTAGTGTCAGATTCTGTTTCAATTTGACTTGCTAAAGTTGCACCTTGTGATGCGTCACCTTCAGCAGCTGGTTGATTGACTCTAACTACCTTTGTAGCATGAAAACCTTTTGGGCCTTCAGTAATTTCGTATTGAACTTCTTCGCCGTCTTTAAGTGATTTGTAGCCATCATCTTGGATTACTGAGAAGTGAACAAAAACATCTTTTCCATTCTCATGCTCAATGAATCCAAATCCTTTGGCATTATTAAACCACTTAACCACACCCTTATGTACACTAGACATGGTACGATACTCCTAAAAACATACATCAATTTATTAACCGCTTAATTACAGCCGGCGCAAACAACAGAACAACGCACCATTTATTAAGATTCCTCCAATGACGAGGTGGATCCCGGAAATAAGCAGATTAGGTGTATTTAGCCGTAGAATACTCAATCCGTCTAGTATAAAATATTAGAATTACTAATATAATGTAACTTTTAGACACCATATTCTAATTAATATAATAGCGTTATGTAAATTGGGGTATTTCTAACCCCTTATAAGTAGACTGAAATCCTGGTTTAGGTCACTATTAGCCAGAATTTATAGCCATATGAAGCAGTTAATTGATACAAATTCCCTTATTTCCTGTCTCGATATAATCGGGGAGCCTGTTTTTATCCTGGATACGAAGAGTGGCGAAGTTAGTGGAAATAGATCCTTTCTCTCACTAATAGGAGAAGGTGCGGGCTGTATTGCTCTTCAGAAGTTTTGGCCTGGATTTTTAGAAAGTGAAATTAAAAGCGAGGCATGCGTTTCTAAATTTCGTATCCACTCAGATGAGTTCGTTACAGTAAAATTATATGTAAAAGAGATAGAAGCTCAGGTCTATTTGATAAGAGTAATAACGACTCGTTTGCCACATGATACTGACCAAGGATTTCATCAACAGCGAAGAGAGATGCTCGGAGCGCTGGCAGGTGGCATAGCTCACGATATAAATAATATTGTAACAGGAGTTCTTGGACACTCAGCCTATCTTAAAATGATTTTGCCTAAGACTGGACCTCATCTCGATTCAATATCAGCTATTGAAGAGGGAGGAAACCGTTCTGCACAATTGTCTCGCCAGATACTCTCTTTTATAAAACAGGATTCATCAACTGAGCTAGTAAAGCTAGATTTAAAACATATCATTGAAGGAACATGTAATCTATTAAGAGGTGCAATATCTAAAAAATTAAAACTTATCTGTGAATTGCCACCTCAGCAAATTCATGTAAAAGGAGTAGAGAGCCAACTTTCTCAAGTTCTAGTTAACTTGATCGTCAATGCTAGGGATTCACTAAGAACTTCTGGAGAAATAAGAGTTGTAGTTCGTGAATTAGAGACCAATGAGGTAATAGATCCGATCGGTGAAGTTACAGGATCTGAGAGGCTTAAGGGTAAATATGCTTGTATCTCTGTTATTGATAATGGGCAGGGAATCCCGACTGATGTTATAGGGCGTGTGTTTGAACCGTATTTTTCAACTAAATCAGATAAGGGAACAGGGCTTGGATTGTCGACTGTTAAAGAGATAGTTGAAAGATTTGCTGGAGTGATAGAGATCTCCTCAAAATCTGGAATTGGAACTAAGGTTTCTGTTTATCTCCCAACTATGGACGATAATATTAGTAAAAAAGCAGCACCTAATGATCTAGACATTGTTGGTGGAACAGAAAGAATATTAGTTGTTGATGATGAACAATCAATTAGGAATGTTTTAAGTTTAAGTCTTAGAAGGCTAGGTTATGAAGTTGAGATCGCTGCCTCAGGTAGTGAAGCAATAAGTAAATTTATAGCTTGTAAATATAACTATGATCTCATTATCTTAGATATGGTAATGCCAGAATTGTCCGGGCGAGATATCTTTTTTAAATTAAAAGAGTACGACCCTCATGTAGCTGTTTTAGTATGTAGCGCGTATGCTTCTGAAAAAGCGATACGTGATATTTTAGATAATGGTGGTAGAGGTTTTATTCAAAAACCATTTGATGTGGAAGAGTTAGCCGAAAGGATAAGAGATTGCCTGTCTAGTAGGAATGGACAATAAGCCATGATTAAGTCGTACAAAGTAAGAGATATTGAAATTAAAAACGGCTTAGTACTTGCGCCTATGAGCGGTGTTACCTCCCGTCCATTTCGAAGGCTTATTAAAGAGCTTAATGGTGATAATGTTGGACTATTAGTTACTGAGTTTATCTCAGTGGAAGCGCTTACCCGTAAGGTGCAAAGAAGTATTGAAATGATGCGCTATTCAGAGATAGAGCGGCCATTTTGCATTCAAATTTTTGGTCATGATATTTCACGGATGGTAACCGCTGCTCAGATGGTAGAGGATGCCGGTGCCGATATCGTTGATATTAACTGTGGCTGCCCAGCTCCAAAGGTAGTTAGAAAGGGTGGCGGTTGTAACTTAATGAGAGAGCCAGATCATTTAGCTGCTATTATTAGAGCTGTGAGGGGTTCCGTTAAAATCCCTCTAACAATAAAGATAAGATCTGGTTGGGATGAGCCATCAAAAAATGCCTTGGAAATTGCTAAGATTGCTGAAGGCGAAGGTGTTGATGCCTTGGCTATACATGCCCGCACCCGAACCCAACTTTATAGAGGCTTAGCTGATTGGAATCTTGTGGCGGAGGTTGCTAACTCTATAAAAATTCCTGTGCTAGGTAGTGGTGACGTTACTGATAATCAGAGTGCTTGTGAGCGGTACCGGTATGGAATATCTGGTATCTATATTGGACGTGGTGCTATATCTAACCCTTTTGTGTTTAATGATATCATTCTAAATAAAAAAACAGCTCTAAAAGAGAATCCAACTTTAGCCATAAAAGTACTTAATAGATATATCGAGCTATTACTTGAGGATTTTTCTCCGATTGGTGCAGTAGGAAAAATTAAGCAGATCGTTTCACAGATGGCCAAAGGATTTGAATGGAGAAAAAAGATCTGTATCGCAACTACCTTAGATGAAATTATTGAAATCTTAAAAATAGCTGAAGAAGAAGCCCACAGTTTTAAGTCTTTAGAGTTAGCAGCATGATTGCATTATCTGCAAAAAATATAACAAAGAAATTTTCAGAGAATATTGTACTTGCTGATTTATCGATTAGCCTAGAGGCTTCGAAAATTTATGGACTTATTGGCCCGAGTGGCTCTGGCAAGAGTGTTCTCTTAAAAACCTTAGCAGGAATATATCCCCCTGATGGTGGCACCATTACCTCAAACTACAAAACAATAAGTTTAATGTTTCAAGAGGGTGCACTTTTTGATTCAATGTCAATTTTGGATAATGTAGCTTTCCCGCTTGTTAATGGCTCTGTGCCTGTTAGCAATTTACCGAGTCATCAACGTACTAAAGTAGGTGAGCAGGTATCTTATATTTTAGAGCGAGTAGGCCTACTAAACGCGGCTCATAAGATGCCAAGTCAGATAAGTGGAGGTATGAGAAAAAGAGCTTCACTAGCTAGAGCACTAGTAGCCCGGCCTGATGTGGTATTTTTAGATGATCCTACTAGTGGCTTAGATCCAGTCTCTAGTAATGTAATTATGAAATTGATAACTGACCTTCATAGTGAATATAAGCCAACCATGATTTTGGTTAGCCATGATTTAAGAAGGCTATTGCCACAGGTTGAGAGAATTTTTGCTATGTTCAAAGGTAAGATTATATTTGAAGATGACCTTGATAATTTAAGAAAGGTCGAGCAGGGAAGTTTGAGGGATTTTGTCTCCTGTCGATTTGATTTAGCCCGTTTTGATTTAGCAGGTACACCGAGTTAATGAACAAAAGAAATAGCCTTAATGATAAACGAGATGCTTTTTTTAAAGGGATCGGCGTCCCAGAGTCTAAGCCAATTGTTGCTGATGAATTTCAATTACAAGCAATCCAAAGCCTAATTGATGGCAATGATACCCTAATTGTGGCACCTACTGGATCAGGAAAAACCTACATCGCTGTGGAGGCAATTCAAGCAATTCTAATGTCTGGTGGAAGGGCGATCTATACAACACCACTTAAAGCTCTTTCTAATACAAAATTTAATGAATTTAAGGCACGCTTTGAGCCTGAATTTAGAGTAGGTCTTTTAACGGGTGATAGGAAAATTGAAACAGATGCAAACTTAGTTATCGCTACTACTGAAATATACAGAAATGAGTTGTATCGATACAGTGAGCGATATGCATTAGTTGTACTTGATGAAGTTCACTATATTGCTGATGAAAGTAGGGGGGCCGTGTGGGAAGAGAGTATAATACTTGCTCCTTCGTCATCCACACTAGCAATGTTGTCTGCTTCTATATCGAATCCTGAAGAGATTGCCGATTGGCTCAATGAAGTTAGAGGGAGAAAGTGCAATGTCGTTATTAAAAAGGATCGACCAGTTCCCTTACGATACGGATTTATACATCCTGATTACGGCATCATCACGCTCGATGATGATCAGGGCAAAGTAAGCAGGGAGGTACGAGATTTTTACGGAAATACTGGGCTTGATTCAGAAAGTCTAAAGTTAAAGTTTAATCGTGGTGATCGAAGAGGCTCTCTTCGATTTGGATCTCGGGATCAGAGAGGAGGTCAGGGTGACGAACGAGGTAGAGGGCAAGGAAGAGGGCAGGGAAGAGGACGGGGAAGAGAAGGTGGTAGAGATCGATGATGTTTCGTGATTACCCAGTTGTTTCTATTTTTATTGAACTACGAAGAGACGATCTTTTACCATCTATCTTGTTCCGATCTGCTAGAAAACAGTGCGACGAAGATGTTTTAAAATTAGTCAGAACAAAGGCATGCCAACTTAGTGTTCATGAGCAGCTCTATCTAAGAGAGCAGGTTGCTGCCATTATTAAGAAGTACAACATAGATAAAGAGATTATTTATCAACATCCTCATTATGGTGCCTTAATTAAAACTGGAGCTGGTGCTCATCATGCTGGCCAATTACTTATCTGGAGAATTTTACTTGAGGAGCTAATGACCCGTGGAGCTATTAAGTTAATGGTTGCCACTGGTACTGTTGCAGCAGGGGTCGATTTTCCAGCTCGTTCCGTAGTGCTAACAGCACATAGTCGCCGTGGGCAGGACGGCTATAGACTTATCTCAGCTTCAGAATTACAGCAGATGTCTGGTCGAGCTGGTCGAAGAGGGCGTGATGCCGTTGGGTTTTGTTTAGTTGCTCCAAGTATATTTTCTGATGCTAGAGTAATAAGTGAGGTCTCAAAAAAACCACCAGAGCCTCTAAGGTCAGCATATTTTGCTTCTCCATCTACAGTGCTTAACCTTTTAAGATATAGAAGTGTAGATGATCTTAAATTTACAGTTGCTCATAGCTTAGGATCTTTTCTTGATAATAAAGATGCAAAAAAGCTCAAAGATGAAATTCCTAAGTTAGAATCTGAACTAACTCGGCTTGCAGAAAACTCGACTGGCGCAAAAAAGCTTCAAAAACGTATTAGGCGTGAATTACGGTCGGCTGAGGATCTTTCTAATAGGCAGATGGAGCTGTTAAGCAAATCTTTAGACGGATTAGAGAAATTAAATCATCTTAAGGATGGAAAATTAACTGAGAAAGGTCATTGGGCAGCACATCTTTGTACTAGCTTAGTGCTTGAATTAGCCGAAGGAATTAATGATGGGTTATTTAAAGATTTAGGAATCGTTGAATTGATCGGATTAATGGCTTGTATCTCTGGAACATCACACAAGGTCTATCTGACGATAAAAGAAAATCCGGTCGACAAATCGTATTTTAAATCAATGAAAGTGATTATTGATAGGGTTGCTGATGCTTACGAAAGACCACCATCTGCTGTGGAGGTTGAAGTAATGCCTGATGCTGCAACTACTGTACTGACTTGGATGGAATCAGAATCCTGGCAGGAATTTTCAGGACTACTAAGACTCGCTGGAGTTGCAGAAGGGGACGTTGCCCGTCTAGTCAGTCAGACAGCAGATCACCTACATCAATTAACTAGATTAAATCAGGTGTTTCCAACATTAGCTGCTACAGCTGAGGAAGCACGGTATAGAATACTAAAGCCACCTCTTAGTGAAGTTCTAGCTTCCACGAATGTTGTAGCTCCAGTTTAACTAGATGTAGACGATTTTTACAATTTCGAGTTCCCGTTCTCCCTTAGGAGTTACTACGGTGACAATATCACCAACTTTTTTATTAAGTAGGGCAGACCCAATTGGTGATTTCCAGCTAATTTCAGATCGATCTAGGTTGATTTCATCAACACCAATTATCTTGTAAGTTTTTTTATTTTCCTGTTCATCTAAAATTGTAACAGTAGCACCAAATAATATCTTATCACTCTTTACTGTGCTTGGTTCAATAAGCTCTACTATCGACAATCTTTTTAATAGAAATTCTATCCTTCTATCAATCTCTCTCAATCTTCTTTTACCATATATGTAGTCTGCATTCTCAGAACGATCCCCATTTGAAGCTGCCCACGCTATTGTTTCTACCAGCTTAGGACGTTCATCATGCTTTAGCTCTTTTAGTTCATCCTGGAGAGCTTCAGCTCCCTTAGGCGTTATATAGTTTACCTCTATTGCCTTAGTATTTATCATGAAATTTACTATAAAATCAGTGAGTGGTATAAGTTACGAATGAAGTTATCGCCCTTACTTTTAATATTATTAACATCACTATTCTTAAAATTAGGTGGAGATCTCTCTGCTGAAAATAGATCAGAACGCCTCTCTTTGTCCAACTCAAAAAAAGAAACGATTCTGGTTGTAAGTAGCATTCCTCCATTAGCTTCGATTGCATTAGAGCTTGGAGGAGAAATGGTGAATGCTCATCCTCTCGTTACAATGAATGTGGATCCACATCAATTTGAATTAAAGCCAAGTGCAATTACTAAACTAGAGAAAGCCCAGGTTGTTTTGTTCGTAGGAGGAAAATTTGAGTTTTGGTCTAAAGGGCTTGATACCTCGATTCAAGATAAACTTATATCAATTGATTCATTTATTTCACCTGATAAAAAAATCAGAAATAATTTTCACTACTGGCTGGATCCAGAACTAATGATCCCGTTTATTAATAAACTTTCAAGTACATTTGTAAAGATTGATCCAGATAATAAGGAAGCCTACAATGCTAATAGGGAAGCTCTACTTAGCAAGATATCAAATGTAACTGAAAAAATATCCTCTGAGATAGTCTTTTGGAGATATAAATCTTACTTTTGCTCTCACCCAGCGTGGAGCTATTTTGCAAAACGGTTTGGACTAAGAGAGATAGGGTGTTTAAAAACTGATCATCTACATGAAACTAATTCAAAGACATTGTCTCAACTCTCATTAGAAGCATCAGATCCACTTAATCGAATATTTTTTCTGCAGGTCAATGAATCTTTAAACTCAGCTCAATCTTTTATAAGTGACAACAATCTGAAACCTGTCATACTTGATGATCTTGGTGATATAAAAACTAGCTATGTTGATCTCCTCATGAAAAATATCTCGTTAATGTCTGAGGTTATGAAATAGGGTTATGGCTTTTGTTGCAGAACTTAAAAATGTATCTGTTTCCATCCAAGATAGACTAGTTCTTGATGATATCTCCATCTCGTTTAATGAAAATCAATTTTCTGTCATCTTTGGCCCTAACGGTGCAGGGAAAACCACACTACTTAAACTACTTATCGGTCAAATCAAACCAGATACTGGAACTATCAAACTTTGTGGCGGCCCTGTCTTACAAAATCTAAGTAACGTAGGGTATGTACCACAAGATTTTTTTTCGAAAAAACAATTTCCAATATCAGTTCTTAAAACAGTTGTGACGGGTCGTTACGCCAGAATCGGTTGGGGCAAGCGGGTCTCTGAAAAGGATTATTCTATCGCCAGGGAAACTATAAAATTAGTTGGGTTATCAAATTACGAAGATCGATATCTTTCTGAACTCTCTGGTGGCGAGCTTCAACGTGTTTTCCTAGCTCGAGCTCTGTGCGGTGAGCCTAAAGTTCTATTGCTTGATGAGGCATCGTCAGGAGTGGATGTTGGAGCTAAAGAAACTCTTTATGACCTTCTTTATAGATTAAAAGAGAGGTTAGCCATTATCTTTGTGTCACACGACATGAGTGTAGTTTCAAAAGGGGTAGATATGGTTTGTTGCTTAGATAGAAAGCTTGTCTCACATGGCAGCCCTGAAGTAGCACTGACAGATGAAGCTCTCATATGCATGTATGGTCATAATGTTGCGACCTTTTCACATTGTAATACTCCACATGTGCATGTTCATGATCATTCTCATAGCCACACTCATGACCATATTCAGAACGATAAGGATAAGTCATAAGCTATATGGATTTAGTTTTATCAATTTTAGATCAACCATTTTCACAGCGGGCCATGTTAGCTGGTGCCATGGTTGGCTTAGTCTGCTCAGTAACGGGAGTATTTGTTGTCCTAAGAGGATTATCATTTATAAGTGCTGGAATCTCTCACAGTGCTTTTGCTGGTGTTGCTTTGGGTTTATTGTTTGGATTAAACCCCTTTTTTACTGCGATTATTTTCTGTTCCTTGATTGCACTGTTAATCGGTAAGGTAAGTGAAATAGGTCGCATTAGAGAGGACACAAGTATCGGAATTTTTTTAGCAGCCTCAATGGCCCTGGGCGTTATTATCATGAGCTTTGTTCCTGATGCTAAAATGGATGTAGTTGGATACCTTTTTGGTAGCATCTTGACCCTATCAAACAACGATCTTCTCTTTACAGTTGGCATAGGCGTCTTAATTTTAATTCCTATATTTTTATATATCAAAGAGTTTAAACTTGTAATTTTCGATGAAGAACAAGCTACTTTAGTTGGGATTCCAGCAAAGAAGATGATCTATCTGCTTTTAATTTTGCTTGCGATTACTACAGTAATTTCAATCCGTGTAGTTGGAATTATTCTCTCCACTGCTCTTATCGTCGCGCCAGCTGCCACAGCACTTCAACTTGTTAAGGATTTCGATCGAGCAATACTTGTCTCCGCCATTATTGGCATCGTTGTAACTGAGCTTGGTATCTTACTTTCGTACTACTTTGACTCTGCACCTGGCGCAACTATTACAATGGTTGCAACTGCTGCATTCTTTTCTGCCTTACTATATCGTCGAGTAATAAAGACACAGTGAAAGGATACTTAAATTTTATCAATCGACATTTCACTTTATATTTTCTAAGAAGATAAATTTATGACTTTGGAAGTTTTTATATTTTTGATCGGTGGCTTAATCCTATTAACAATAGGTGCTGATGTTTTAATTAAGGGTGCAAGTAATTTAGCCTCAATGTTTGGAGTTTCCGCTCTTGTTGTTGGACTTACCGTTGTAGCTTTTGGAACAAGTGCTCCAGAATTAGCAGTTAGTATAAAATCTGCCCTTAATGGCCAAGCTGATATTGCAATCGGTAACGTTGTTGGAAGTAATATCTGCAATATTTGGTTTATTTTAGGATTATGTGCGGTGGTCTCTCCTCTGGTTATCCATTCACAGATTGTTAAGATTGAGGTTCCGATTATGATATCGGTATCTTTTTTGTTTTATCTGTTTTCATTAGACCATGTTATCTCAAGAAATGAGGGTGTTTTACTGGTATCAAGCTTACTAGTTTATCTTTATTTTACATTCTCACGTAGCAGAAAGGAATCACAGAGAGAGAAAGAAAATAGAGAGAAAGAAAATAGAGAGAAAGAAAATAGGAAGAAAGAAAGCAGCGAGAAAAATGAATCAGATCCGAACGCACTCAATGAGGGACGATCTAAATACTTTTTGATTAATCTTATTAAAATCGTTATTGGATTGACATTTTTAATAGTAGGTTCTGATCTATTCGTTAGTGGAGCAACAGACTTAGCAAGAGCTTTTAATGTTAGTGAACTAATAATCGGACTTACTATTGTTGCAATTGGGACCTCACTCCCAGAAGCTGTTACCTCTGTTGTGGCTACCTACAGAGGAGAGCGGGATATTGCTATAGGCAATGTGGTTGGCAGTAATATATTTAACATTCTAACTGTGATTGGTTTCAGTTCCATCATTACTCCGATCTCAGTTTCTCAATCTGCAATTAATTTTGATCTTATAGTAATGTTAGTTGTTGCAATTATGTGTTTGCCATTTTTCTTTGATTCAACCCTGACTAGATGGAGGGGGTTGTTCTTTTTACTATCGTATTGCTTGTATGTTTTTTATCTAGCAATCTCTTCTGACTCCTCTAGCGGAGCTCCTGGAGATTCTCACTTGATAGGGCTGTTAATTAAATCTTATCTGCCAGTTCTTTTCGTAATTTCAGCAGTAATGGTCATTCGAAAACTAAGAAAGGATCGGTCGATTACTCAAAGTTGACTGAGTGCGCCATCTCGTCCTTAGTATGAACATGCTTAGACCAGTTAATCTCGATCTTTTCTTTGCTAAAGGCCCAACGTTTTAGACTTTTACCAAGTGCCTTTTCAAACCCAGATTCACTTAATTCAAATGATTTTGAAAATGCGGACTGCTTTGTATCTCCGCTTCTAAGAGATTTAAAATACCCTTGGATCTGATTAAATCCAAATGAATGAATAACTGTTTTAGCAGCAAAAAGTGATTGTCCATAAGCTGGAGGAACCATCCGAGTTTCAAGTTTAGTAAATCCACCTTGTAGCATATCTAGAGAAATTGGATTATTAAAATAGAGCCATTTTCTAAGAGAAGGCTCTAGAGCTGGATTAATTGTACCTTCGGCCCATTGAGCAAGTCCCTCATCAAGCCAACCAGGACACCTTCCAGCACTAAGAGCGTTAATCACAGCATGGGTATATTCATGTCTAACGGATCTAAATAGGTCATCTATCTCAATTTCTTGATCAAATGAGAGTGGAATTGTTATCTCTCCACGATAATACATCGCATTTGTCCAGTTAGGAGCACCTGTCTCCTTATAGAATGTCTCTGCATCAATAAGTCGTAGGGTAGTTTGGAAAGCCGGAATTTCACCGTATAGCTTAGCAAATTGATCATGTGTCTTTTCTAGATATCCAGATAATTTTTCGGCTAGTGGAAACCATTGATTTGGAGAGATCAGCATTAATTGACTACCGCCGCCTAGGCTCATTGGAGAGGTGTTGTATGAGGCCTTTGGTGAATTTTTGGTATCAAGGGCAAAGGCAATACTCGTTGGGTCCTTTATTAAGGCTACAAAGAGCATTAACCCGATAACCCAACCTCTACTCATTGCTAATATAACCCCGTCTCAAGCAACAAACCAATTGATCTCGTTCTAAAAGCGTTATAGAAACAGGTCCGTTAGGAACCCATTTTTATGCCTTAGGAGAGAAGCCACATGACTTCCCGAACAAAAGAGATCCTTAGTTGGTATCGGTCAGAAAACAACGCAGTATTAGCCAATCTTTATAAATTAATTAATACCGGTACCTTAGCAGGCACAGGAAAGTTTGTTATTTTGCCTGTCGACCAAGGGTTTGAGCATGGACCCGCAAGGTCATTTGCCCCAAATCCAGCAGGTTATGATCCTGCTTACCATTTTGAGCTAGCCATTGAGGCAGGGTGTAATGCGTACGTTGGTCCATATGGGCAGGTAGCAGCCGCTGTAAATGATTATGTTGGACAGATCCCAATCATTATAAAGTTAAATAATTCAGACTCCCTACATTCTGGAAAGAATCCAGTTCCTGCTATTACATGTTCAGTCAGGGAGGCACAGCTTTTAGGAGCGACTGCTGTCGGTTATACAATTTATCCAGCTTCATCATTTAAAAAAGAGATGTATGAAGAGGTTGCCGAGATTGGAGAAGAGGCAAGAAGTTGTGGTTTACCTCTTGTCCTTTGGTCATATCCACGTGGAGAGGGGATTAGCAAAGAGGGAGAAACAGCTATCGATGTGGTTGCTTACGCTGCTCAGATAGCCTGTCAACTTGGAGCTCATATCGTAAAGGTAAAACCTCCAACTGCTCATATCGAACAGGCCGAAGCTAAGAAAGTTTACGAAAAATATGCGATTAAGATTGATTCTTTGTCTGATCGAATAGGCCACGTTGTGCAAAGCTGCTTTGGTGGTAGAAGAATAGTGATATTTTCTGGAGGTCCAGCAAAGACCGAAGATGAGATATTCGAAGAGGTATCAGCGATCAATGCAGGTGGTGGTTTTGGAAGTATAATGGGCAGAAATTCATTTCAGCGTACTCGTTCTGAAGGGGTAAAGCTTTTAAGGAAAATCATGTCAGTTTACAAAGGCTAAGGGATCCCCTAAGTTAACCACAAATATGGAAATGTCGCTTATTGACATACCCTAGGGTCATGGTTACAATATACACATAGAAGATTTTTAAATTATTCAAAGGATTTATAATGGGAAGCTGCTCAACTGGCTCTACAGGAACAACAGGAACAACAGGAAATACTGGAGATAATAGTGGTAATGAATTCATTCCTACAGAGGAGAATCCGATTTGTGTAACTGATGCCGCAGTTGAGGCGATCCTAAATGCTATTAAGCAAGAGGGTGAGCCTGGAGATGGAATTAGGATATCTGTCGTAGGTGGTGGGTGCTCAGGTTATCAATATGGGCTAGATTTTGAGAAAGAGCCACGGATGGATGATCTAACCATTGCTTGTGGGGATCTCTCCGTTTACGTAGATCCAGTTAGTGCCGGGTTTCTAAAGGGAACAACGATTGATTATACATCCGGACTTCAAGGTACCGGCTTTAAATTCAACAATCCTAACGCCAAGAGAACATGTGGGTGCGGTTCGTCATTTAGTTAAATAAAAGAGGGCTCTCGATAATGGACCTCTTTCGTTACTCATCATCAATATTATTATGTTTAGCTTTGGCTGGTTGTTTTTCTACCAATCAAGGAAAAGCACCTATCTTTTCTAAGGGGAGAGACTCTGTAGAGAAAGCAGCGTTAAACTGGGATGTAGAATACTATTCTCAGAAAGATCTCGCGCTACAAGAGATAATGAAAACCCCAACCACATTTCCGATCCTTTTTGAAGAGGATTCGTATGTCTGGGAGAGGGCTCTTATATTTTTGAAAAACTACACAAATGGAGTCGGCTGGAATGAAGAGGTAAATGGAATCTTTATTCTTACCTCTGACTCAGAGAATAATGATGAGAAGTTTCACTATCAGATCTCTAAAAAGATGACCCCTGATGGTTATGTTTATTCAGTTCATTGCTACACTTGGGAGCATCTTGAGACCCCAACTAGTTTACTAAACGCTAAAAACCTCTCACGATTTATGCGTCGAGGTGAGTTAGAGCGAGAATTGATTACTAGCTAGGACAATTTTAAGAGCAGGATCGAAAAATAAGATTAATTAGATTCGATAATCTGACTAAGCTCAGTGAATTTTTGAATATCTAGGCTTGCTCCTCCAACAAGAGCACCGTGAACTTCAGGGGTTGAAATAATTGATTCAAAGTTATCTGGTGTAACACTACCGCCATAAATAATCGGCGGGAGGGCATCTTTAGTAAGCTTCTCAAGTTTTTTTCTAATAAATTTATGGGCTGACTCAATCTGATCTAGTGACGCAACGTTGCCTGTGCCTATTGCCCAGACGGGTTCATAAGCAATAACAAGACTCTGGTATTCATTCATATCCAGATTATAGAGACATGACTCAAGTTGCGATTCGATTATGTCCTCTGTCGCTCCTTCTCTTCGTTCTATCTCAGTTTCACCGATGCATAGAATTCCGTAAAAGTTGTTTTCAAGCGCTTTTTTAAGCCTCTTTGAGATCATTTCATTTGTTTCACCAAAGATCTGTCGACGTTCAGAATGACCTACTATAACAAACTCAACACAGAGCTCTCTCAGCATTTGATGAGAGATCTCCCCAGTAAACGCACCTGTAGATTCCCAGTGAATATTTTGAGCCCCAACTTTTATAGTAGTGTCCTTAAGTACATTCTGAACTGCACTTATTGATGTAAATGTTGGTGCTACCCAGATCATTGATTTCTTAGCTTTCTCTGATAGAGGGATAAGACCTTTTGATAATTCAATAGCCTCACTAGCTATTAAATTCATCTTCCAATTCCCACATAGAATTTTTGGCCAACTTGTCATCTTCATAGAAGCGTCATAGCAGTATTGTCATGTAGTTCAGAATTATTCTATTTTATTATTCTATTTTAGTGATTGCCCTAACATAGCTGAAACATCAATCATACGGGCTGAAAATCCCATTTCATTATCATACCAAGCAACAACTTTAGCTAAGCGATTGCCAACAAGCATTGTACATTGTCCATCAACGATACTAGATCTAGGATCTCCAACGTAGTCTATCGAAACTAGAGGCTCGTCAGAGAATCCCATTATCCCTTTAAGTGAATTTTGGCTGGCGGTTAATAGAGCACGATTGATCTCTTCTACGGTTGTGTCCCTCTCTAATTCTGCAACAAAATCAACAATTGATACATCAGGAGTAGGAACTCTGATCGCAAATCCATCAACTTTCCCCTTTAGCTTAGGTAATACCAGACCAACAGCTTTAGCAGCGCCAGTTGTTGTTGGAATCATTGATAGAGCAGCTGCTCGAGCCCTTCTTAAATCCTTATGAGGCAGATCTAAAACATTTTGATCATTAGTGTATGAATGAATAGTTGTCATTGCTCCCCTAACTATACCAAAATTTTCTACTAAAACTTTGGCAACTGGAGCTAAGCAATTAGTTGTGCAAGAGGCATTACTAATAACATGATGAATAGCCGGGTTATAGTCAGTATGGTTCACTCCGTAAGCCAGAGTAAGATCGGCATCAGGTGATGGAGCAGAGATAATTACCTTTTTGGCACCAGCGCTAATATGCTTTTGAGCCTGCTCTTTCTTACAAAAGATACCGGTACACTCTAAGACTATATCTACATTAAGCTTTCCCCATGGAAGAGCAGAAGGATCTTTCTCAGCGAATGTTTTAATCTGATTTCCGTTAACTGTAATTGAATCTTTGTCGCAAGAGATATCACCAGACATACGCCCATGGATAGAATCGTACTTAAGTAGGTGAGCAAGGGTTTTTGGGTCGGTTAGATCGTTAATAGCACAAATTTTGATCTGATCCTCTTTGTTTTGAAGGTAAAGCTGGCGAAGAATATTACGTCCAATTCGTCCAAATCCGTTGATTCCTATGTTTATGGCCATTTAATTTTTCTCCACTTTGGTAGATAGTTTCATTCTCTCTTTTCTTATGAGTTGGTCTGCAAAGTAGGGAATAGGAGCACATATTGTCAAGTATAAATAATAAAACTGCTCTGTTTTGGCTGGTGCATGAGGGTATGACATGAGATAGTAAGTCGGTGAGACAGTAAAATAAATTCCTATCCTGTCGCAATTATTCAGTATTGTTTAGTATTATTAAGCATTATTAAGCATTGCTTAGTTATTTATTGGAGGACTATCGCTTGGAAGTAGTTACAACGCCTGGTGTGTTTGAAATGATGTTGTCTTCTGGACCAGTAGTGAAGATGGTTCTGATTATACTGATCGCACTTTCGTTTTGGACATGGGCAATTGCAATATCTAAGTACCTTCGCTTTAAAGTGATTGAAAGAGAATCTACAGAGTTTGTTACACTCTTTTGGGAACTTAGAAACCTGCCCCGAGTTCATGATTCTGTCTCCCGATTAGGTGGAAGTCCTCTTGTTAAGATATTTGAAACTGGCTTTAAGGAAGTTCAAAGGCTTATCGATGGTGCTAAGAAAAATAAAAATGTAACGATTGATTTAGATACAGAGCTAGAAACAATAGAGCGTGCACTTAGAAGGGCAGAGCTTGATGAGCTCAAAAAGCTCTCATCTGGCACAACATTTCTAGCTACTGTAGCTAGCGCAGCGCCTTTTATTGGGTTGTTTGGTACTGTTTGGGGAATTATGACAGCATTTCAGGGGCTAAGTGCGGCAAAGTCTGCAACAATACAGGCGGTAGCTCCAGGTATTTCAGAGGCCTTAGTTGCAACAGCTATAGGACTTGCGGCAGCTATCCCTGCTGCCGTTGCCTATAATTATTTTGCAGCAAATATTAAAAACTTCCGTGCTTCGATGGAGAGTTTTACTGCTGAATTTGTGAATATGGCTGAACGTTATCTCGTCTAGTAGTATTATTTTATGGGAAGTACATATTCAGATTCCGATGAGCCGATGGCAGTTATCAATGTTACTCCACTTGTGGATGTAATGTTAGTGTTACTTGTGATCTTTATGATCACCGCACCAATTATGCAGCAAGGTGTAGAAGTTAATCTGCCAAAAGCTACAACTGCACCACTTAAGGGGAATAGTGAACAAGTTGTTCTAAGTATCGATAAAGCTGGAGAGATATTCATTGGAGCGGGAAATAAGGTTGATCTTGTAACCATAGGTGAAAAGATTCAAGCGATAATGATGAACCGAGATCCAGAGAATCAAAAAATATATATTAAAGCGGATGAAGGAGTGCCATACGGATCTGTCATGACTCTGATGGGTAAAGTTCATGCCGCTGGGATTCAACAAATTGGCCTTATATCCGAGCCTGACAAATAATCTTCCGCAAGGGCCGCAAGAGATTGCAACGATGTGGAAGCAGTATAATATGAAGGATCCGTTTCTAAGGATCGGCGTAACCACATCTGGGGTTGGTCACGTTATATTTTTCATTATTTTCGCCTTTAATATGATGACTGGGCCTGGCACGATTAAACCCCAAATTGTCTATTCAGTGACGATTGAAGGAGGTAAAAGTTTAGGAGCTATAAGTCAGGTTGCCAAAGATAAAAACTCTCAAATCGCACCTCCTAAAAAGATCCAAGAGCCTAAAAAGACAGAAAAGGTTGAGGTAAAAAAAGTTGACCCTAAAAA
>CAZFXN010000010.1:35551-65110 GCA_964523015.1 uncultured Bdellovibrionales bacterium
GAAGTAAAACCCCCGGTTGCAGTTAAACAACCGGTAAAAAAGGCTGAACAAAAAAAGATTGATCCGAAGCAAAATCAGACTAAGCCATCTAGTGCTGTTGAAAGAGATAAGAAATTACAGGAAGCCATCCAGCGATACACTGGGGAATCCACTGCTGCTGCTGGAACAGGATTTGGAGCAGGTCGGTTGGGCGGTGAGAAATTTGGTGGTGGAGTAGAGAGACCACCAGAATTTTTTGAATATAAAAAACTTCTTGAAAACTACATAAAGTCAGGTTGGCGTTGGTTTGATCCTAATGCAAAGCTTGAGGCTCAAGTTCAGTTTGACCTTACGTTTGAAGGTGAGATAGAGAATGTAAGAGTTTCTGCAAGCTCTGGATTGAGCGAGTTTGATGATTCCGTTGTACGAGCTGTTAAGAAAGCCAATCCCGTTCCAGCACCACCAGAGAGTGTTTATGAATTTTTTAGAGAAGTAAGAATTACATTTGTTCCAGGAGAATAATTAGAGCATGAAAAGATTTTTTGTATTTAGTATATTTCTTAATTTGGTATTAATGATCACTGGAACTGTGGAAGCACAGACTGATCTTTCTATTCGTGGATCAGGAAAGCTTTTTCCAATAGCACTTCCTAGGTTGTGCGCGGAAGGGGGTGCTAGTGATGCTGCAAAGGAGATAGTTGATACCGTCTCTAGGTCATTGGATGTCTCTGGTTTCTTTGAGGTCCTAAATTCTAATTCCTTTATAGAAAGTCCTGGCAATTGTAAGGCTAAGGATGGATTTGCTTATTCAGATTGGAGTGTAATTGGTGCAGAGGGTTTAGTTAAGGGGGTCATTTCTACAAGTGGGAACTCTCTAAACGTTCAGGTTTACTTACATGATGTTCAAAAACAGAAAGCAGTGCTTGGTAAAGAATATAATGGTGATATCACATATGCCCGGCAGATAGGATACAAGCTCGCTAATGAGATAATGAAGTTTTTTACTGGTGATTCAGGAGTTTTTGGATCTGAAATTGTTTTTGCATCAAAGATCGGTCGGTTTAAAGAGCTTTTTCTTATGGATATGGATGGATCCAATGTCAGACAGTTAACGCAAGATAGGGGATTAGCGATCTCTCCTTCATGGCACCCAAATGGTAAAAAGCTTCTTTATACATCTTACAGAAATAGAGTGCCGGATATTTTTATGTTCGACCTTACGCGAGGGAGTTTCTCTCAGCTTTCTAGAGGATTAGCATTGGAGTTGGGTGCAAAATATTCACCTGATTCAAAGTCAATTGTCATGTCTAGAACTGTTGATGGTGAATCAGACATAGTTCTTATAAATGAAGATGGAACACTAATAAAAAGCTTAACCAGACCAAATGGAGCAATTGATGTTTCTCCAAATTGGTCTCCTGACGGAAGTCAGATTGTTTTTTGCTCAAATAGAGGTGGAGGACCTCAGATTTATACTATGAACAGTGATGGTTCTGGAGTTAAGAGGATAAGTTTTGTATCATCAAACTATTGTACCTCACCGTCATGGTCACCTGCCGGCGATAAAATAGCGTTTGTATGTAGAGCTGACAGGGGGTTTCAAATGTTTGTTTCTAAGTCCGATGGAAGCCAGCCGCTACAATTAACAAGTCTCGGTAGTAGTGAGGATCCTTCTTGGGCTCCTAATGGTCGGTATCTCGTCTTTTCTTCAACGCTAGGTTATGGGGGTAGATATCAGTTATCTCTTATCAGACCTGACGGCACTAGTCTTAAACAGTTAACCTTTAGAAAGTTTGATGATACTCAACCTGTCTGGGGACCTTTACCTCTTGAGCTTAGACCAAATTAACTTAAACTTAGTAAAGTTTAGTTTGACTGATTAATAATTACCCTTGCGTTTTTACTACGCATCTAGGACATTATTGTCAAACAAAAAGCTGCAGATAACCTTAACGTTAGGGTGAGGGATTGTTGCGTAATCCTGACGGTATTGTTCAAACAAAGGCTGCTTGTATATTAATGATCAGTTTTAAATATGGAGGATCGTATGAATTTAAGAAAAATAGGGATGCTTGTTGCTATTGCCGCTTTAGTAACAGGATGTTCATGTAAGAGAAGTTTTGGTGGTATGGGTAATATTGGATTAGCCGAAGCAGGTAAGGTCTTAAAGGACGTTCACTTTGCATACGATTCTTACACTATTGATTCAGCTGGAAAATCTATATTGGATGCAAATGCTGCTTGGTTAAAAGAGCACAATGGAATTGATGCTCAGATTGAAGGTCATTGTGATGAGCGCGGTACCAATGAGTACAACATGGTTCTTGGAATGAATCGTGCGCGTGGAATTCAGCAATATGTGTCTTCACTTGGTATTGCAGAAAGCAGAATGAGCACTGTTAGTTATGGAGAGGAGCTTCCTCTTGATCCTGAGCACGATGAAGCTGCTTGGGCAAAAAACAGAAGAGGACACTTTTCTGTTAGCCAAGGAAGATAATTAAGTCATTTTTGTAAACTGGAGCAATCCAGAGATAATCCAGAGATATAGTGAAGCATATGACGAATTATAAAAGAGCGCTAAGAGACTTGAATGTTCTTTTAGCGCTCTCTTCTTTGATGCTGGTTGGATGTTTTGCCGGTGGAGGCTCCTCCCGCTCATCTGTAGATCCCTCGATTCAGGAGTTGCGACGCTTACAAGCGGATCAGACTACTGTAATTGCCTCGATACGGAGTGACATTCGTGAATTAGTTGGTCGATTGGATGAATTAGAGCACAGTCAAACGCAGATACAGGTTTTTAAAGATGATATAAATAAAATTGAATCTCGATTGCCTCCTCCTGAGGGAGTTCCATTGTCTGAACTTAATGCAGACATGAGACAGGCAGAAAAAAATGGAGATAGGGAATTTTTATCTTCGTTAATGATGATTAGAAGTGCAAAATTTGCTGACGCTCTTAGCTCGCTTGAGTCTTACATTAAATCAGAGGGTCCAAGCGCAAATTCACTTTATTGGTTAGGAATTGCTAATGAGAGTTACGGATACTTAGAAAAAGCCTTAGGGGCCTATCATGAGTCTGCATCAACTTTTCCTAAGCATAGCCTAGCTCCAGCGGCCTTAATGAGGCAATCAGATGTCTTTATTAAATTATCGGATAAAGACTCAGCTAAGTTAACTTTGCAAAAAATAATAGCATCGTATCCAAAATCAACTTACGCTAGTTTGGCTAAATCTAAACTAAAGATACTCTAGAGTGGTTACAACTTTTACTAGACTTAACCTTAATTCTAAATCTCTTGAATCTGACACTGTAGCAACCATAGGGAATTTCGATGGTATTCACCTTGGGCATCAGCAAATTATAAACGAGATAGTATCTAGTGCTAGACAACAGGATGGTCAAAAATCCCTTGTAATTGGCTTTTATCCACATCCTTTAGAGGTTATTAATCCAAGTATAAAGATACCTTGTATTACCTCAGTGAGAGAGAAAATATCAATTCTTTCTGAGCTAGGGGTAGATTCCTTTGTTCAGTTTCATTTTACAAAAACATTTGCACTCTTGTCCGCTCAATATTTTATTGAAGAACTTTTATTAAATAAACTTAGGGTCAAACATCTTATTGTCGGAGAAGATACAAGAGTTGGACATGGCCGTGAGGGAGATTTAGAATTAATTAAGAGTATCTGTCGTGACCATGATGTCAAAGTAACAGTGGCAAGCACTATAGCTCATCAAAAAGCTAAAATTAGCTCAAGGGATATCAGAGATCGGATTTCAAAAAGTGATTTGTCCAATGTCACTAAAATGTTAGGACGGCATTACTCAATTACCGGTAGAGTTATCAAAGGATCGGGCCGAGGTAAGAAACTTGGGATTCCAACTGCCAACATCGTAGTCGGTGATAAAATTTTACCACCAGATGGCGTATATATAACTAAAGTTGAGACCCCATTTGGCACTTATCAATCGGTAACTAACATTGGCACACGACCTACCTTTGGTGTGGGAGGTCGTATAGTAGAAACTCATATTATTGGATATTGTAATGAAGACATATACGATAAATATATCAAGGTTATGTTTATTGAAAAAATTAGAGACGAAGTAAAGTTCACTTCTTCAAAAGACCTAGTAGATCAGATCAATCGCGATATAGATGTAGTAAAAAAGAGAGTTTGTAATGACTGATAAAGTTTTATTTGTAGTTGAGCCCGACTCTCCAATTCGCTTAGATCAGTACTTGATCGCCAAACTTACACTTCTTGATGACTTTAAGGGCGTAACTCGTTCTCAAGTAAAAATCTGGATTGAAAATGGCAAAGTCGCCCTCAATGAGAAGGTAATACTAAAGGCCGGCTCCAAGCTGTCTATTGGTGACAATATTTCGCTTCAGTCACAGGTTATTGAGCCTCACGAATTAACACCTTGGGATTTTAAGCTTAATATCACTTATGAAGATGATGAATTAATTGTTATTGATAAGCCAGCGGGACTTACAGTTCATCCAGGAGCTGGGAATAAGACTAATACATTAGTTAATGCACTGGTCTATCATTATGGACTTGATAATTTATCTAACCCTGATTCTTTTCGTCCTGGTATCGTTCATCGCTTAGATAGAGATACGACTGGATTAATTGTTATCGCGAAAAATATCGAAGTACAAAATTTCTTGGCTCAGCAGTTTGCTAAAAAGACAGCACTAAGAAATTACAAAGCATTAATTAGAACTTTGCCAAGATCAGTTGCTGAAATTGATACCAAGGAGACCGGCAGAATAGAAACTCTTATAGGTAGACATCCAAGTAAGCGTACCTTGATGTCTGTTCTGACAGAGTCAGGTCGTAATGCAGTTACAAACTGGAAAATTATAGAGAGGTTCTATTATGGATCAATCGCTGATATAAAACTTGAAACAGGGCGAACCCATCAGATAAGGGTACATTTAAATCATATAAAGACACCAGTAATTGGAGACAAGGTGTATGGTGATTTTAGTATGTTACCAAAAGAGCTACTTAGGGTAGCTGATAAATTTGGTCGACAAGCACTGCATGCATATAGATTGGGCTTTATTCATCCAAAATCAAATAAGTTGATTGAGTTCAATTCCCCTCTACCTGATGATTTTGAGGAGTTGGTAAGTGTCTTTAGAAATTTCAGCTAGTTCGGATATCTTTGTTGAAAAAATATTTGGTGGAGCTAGATTCTTAGTCTGCCTTCCTCTTTGGAAAGAGGGATTTGTGCATGGTTTTGGTGGTAGCGAAGGGGTGGATTTTGAACTGTTTAAAAAAGAACTTAGCATAACAAATAATATTTCATGTAAGCAGGTGCATGGGATTACTATACTGGATATTAATTTAGGGGATTACAAATCATCAGAAACATACGAAGCCGACGGAATTTTAGGATTAACAGAGAACTCCAGAGATACAAATAGTACGTGTATCTATATAAAGACAGCAGACTGCGTTCCGCTCATCATGATCGGACCTAAAATGACAGCAGTTGTACATGCTGGATGGAGAGGGTTAGCTTCTGGAATTGTTAAGCAAGCATTAGATCTCACTAAGCCGATATCAGTAATAATTGGGCCATGCGCTAGGGATTGCTGCTATGAAGTTGGCAATGAGGTTATTGAAGCAATGTCTGGTTTCGCAGCATACAAAGCTAAATCTAATAAGCTATACCTCTCAACAGGACAGACTGCCTCAAATATTATAAATTCATATAACCTGGATAATGGAAACACCGTTAATATTTTTGACTGTAATATCTGTACCATTTGTGACACAAGATTTAATTCATATAGAAGACAGAGGGATTTTAGCAGAAATATTAATTTTGCATTGGTAAAAAATCCCACGTTTTCAGCTTGTTAGTTTCACCTCGGTTAGAATACTAATTCTAAAAGTAATTCTGAGTAATAAGTTACCTACTTTTCCTTAATCAATTCAACATTTCTGATGAAGGTGATGAATATTTTTGACAACTAAAAGTCAAACAAATTAAAATATAAGAAGGACTTTTGAATGACAAATTTACAACTTTTGAAGTAATGATAATTATCAAATCTATTCAGCTCGTTATCTTAGCATTAGTCAGCATACACATTTTTAAATCATTTCTATTAATCAATCGCACACGAAATAACTACGTTAAAGCTTTCAATTTAAGTTAAGAATGGAGTCATCATAATTATGGAGAACGTAGATCAAGCACTTCTAGATAATGCCTTGCAAGATAGTTTTGAAATTAAAAGATTATACACACTGCATAAGGACCTTGATAGAAAAATTGAAAGTTTAGGTAATAGAAGATTTTTAACCGAAAATGAACAGTTGATGATAAAACAGTTAAAGAAAGAGAAATTAAAAGGAAAAGATCAGTTAATTAGATTGATTGAACAGTACCGATCTACATCTATTAGTTAGTTTTTAGTTTCTGCCTAAGTTGCCCGAGTTCTATTTATTAGTAGAACTCGGGCAATTTCTTTGATTCTAAGCAGCTCTTCGTCTAGTGCTTATTCGTCTACCGGAATCTATTGAGCTAATTATGGCATTTCGTGTCGCTTCAGGATTAAATCCTAAGTATGCGCATATTGATCTAAATGAAAATACATACTCATCATCATCGTCATCATCATTTAGAAACTCTAAAGCTTCAACTTTTAATTCACCACCCTTTTTAAGATCTTCAATAACCCTAAGGATGATTGCTCTCATTAATTCATTCTCTGGTACGTATCCATTGCCACCATTATACGATTGATCTACAGACGGAAACTTAGTTGCATTACCCACGAGGTACTCCACGAAAGATGAGACAGTGTTCATTCTTGGATCCCTCCAAAACCGATCAAAAAAACTTTGTGAATAAAAATAGAAAAAACGACAAGGAATCTAACTGGGCGTTCCCCAGCTCTTAGCTTCTAACAGTGTTATATTACTAAGTCCTAGATAGGTGACTCAGAAATTTTTACAGTCAACAAAAAGTGCTAACTATACGGATTTATTGTCTAATTAAGCCTACTCGCTGCAAAGTCGATAATTGATAGAACTAATTTTTTAGTTTCTTGGTCCTTAATATAGAAGTCATTTTCAAGTGATAGGATTACCTGATGAGCTGATTTAACATAATCATTACCTAACGACCTTGCTTCTTCAATTATTCCATTAACTTTTATCTCACTTACTGCTCTCTGAACGAGATCTTCGCTGGGGCTAACAGTCATATTAAGAATCGATGACGCAAGCTCTGATCCGCTTTTTAACCAAAGACAATTAACAATTGAAGGTTTCTGCTCCCTAAGGTCAGTACATGGGGATTTTCCTAACTGTTCAATCGTTGATGTAATATCCAAGATATCATCACTAATTTGAAATGCGATACCAAGAGATTGTCCAAATACAGATAATTTATTTGCAATAGTGGTATCCCTGCAAGCAACAAAGCCACCAGACAGAGCAGCTAATCTAAAAAGTGCCCCTGTCTTTTTGCCACATATTGCTAGGGAATCTTCAATACTAAAGTTTGAAATATCTTCAAGAATTTCTCCTTCAGTTAGATCGACACATGCCTTTTCTGTCTCTTCAATGATGTATTTATCTAACTTTGCGCAGAGACCAAAAGCCTTTACAAAAAGAAAATTACCAGCGATTAATGTGTTCGTTTCCCCAAACTTTTTATAAGCACTCTCTTTTCCTCGCCTAGTAGGAGCTTTATCGATAATGTCATCATGTAAAAGTGTCGCCATATGAATCAGCTCAATTCCGGCACAGATGTTTAGTAGCTCTTCTGTTACCTCTTTATGACCAAGTAGTCTTGAACATAGAATTGTTAAGGCAGGTCTAATACGTTTTCCACCGAGTTGGTTAAGATAGTTTGAGATCTCAAACAAAAGTGGAACATCAGAAGCTATAGAATTTGTAATATGTGCATCAACTCTGGATAAGGCACTTACTACTTCAGGAGCAAGTAATGATTCAAGTTTAGGTGCCTTCACAACTGCCGTCCTGATGGGAGAGAGTTAGATCTAGAATTGGAATTCGTGACTGATACGATTCTTACTGAATTAAAATGCATGGCACGGTCTTATAAGAAACTACAAGAAACTAATGGTGACCCCAACGGGATTCGAACCCGTGTCTTCAGCGTGAAAGGCTGACGTCCTAGGCCAGGCTAGACGATGAGGCCACAATAATGCTTCAAGGGTGTAGCCAAATTATCGAAAAACGTCAATAGTTTATCAAAAAGTATATCAGCTCAATTTCGAGAGAAATTAAGCCAAACAATAAATACCAAAGCATTAATAGAAATTCAGTCAAGTCGGAGGCTTGTCAAGAAACCAGCAAAAATAGGTATGCTTTGGTATCGCTATCTAACAATGTTTAACAGGCGTTCAACCCAGGGGGCTATTTCATAAACAGTCTTAATTGTACCAGGTACTGCTAATTCAGAAAGGGCTAGGCCAACTACGACACATAGGTAAAAAGGGATAGCAGTAATAAGGGTGACAACGGTCGCTGATATCCAATGTCCATGACCGATCTCTTTAACACAGCTCGCAAAGATTAAAAACGAGACAAACTGACAATACGTAAATGCTACGGCAATTAGATCTAGTACAGACGGAGAGACAGGAGAGTATCCAGTTAAAAGTAATGTAATCAAGGTCAGGCTGCCATTAACTGAATAGTTGTAACAATAAACTACCAAAAGTGCGAATGTAATAGGACTCATGCTATATGCAATCGTAGCAATCATTTGGCCCCATCGAATATGGATACCTAGTAGCTGAAGTATAAAAACCTCCACTACTGAAAATACAATCATACTAAAAAATATGACAATAACTAAGCTATAAAAAAGGTCAGCTCTAAAGGCATCAATTCTAAGAAAATGGATCTGTGTTATTATCGGGACAAAGATAGTAAATAAGGTGCAGAGTATAAGAGAGAAAGAGTAGGGTGGATAATCAGCGGCAATCAACCTTTGACTTGTTCCAATTGGATTAACCGGTAATCCAAACAATGCATGTAAGAAGCTAACAGTAGGTTTCTGATTCATATAGATTTGGTATTTTCGCTATGAGTAAAAAAATTTCAATAAAAACTCTGAAGAGACTCGCTGCTGAATCAGGGTTGAGTTTAATGGGTCATACTGACATCTCCCCACATATACATGCTGCAGCACAACTAAGCACTTGGCAAGATAAAGGATTTGCTGCTGAGATGAAATATATGCTTAGGCCCGCTTCTCTATTAGCCCATCCGCTTAACTTACTACCTGAAGGGAAAAGTCTAATTATCTTTTCCTTATTATACTCAAGAAGGCCAACTGAACCTTTGCCAAAAGGATTTGGTCGTGTAGCTCGATATGCTTGGGGAGAAGATTATCATGCAATATTAAAAACAAAGCTTACTTCACTTGCTTTAAAGACAGAGAAAGAGATCAACTCAAAATTTAAATGGAGGATATTCTCTGACTCTGTGCCACTACTAGAACGAGCCTTTGCCGAAAGGGCAGGTTTAGGATTTATTGGAAAAAATACATTGCTGATTAAACCTAAAGTTGGCTCACTATTTTTTATATCTGAAATTATTTCTGAACTTGAGATAGAGGAAGAGAAGGGTGGATTAAATGTTATCAAAGAAGATACTGGATGCAAAAGCTGCACTAATTGCATTGATGCGTGTCCAACTGGCGCAATTTCTGAACCGTACTCAGTTGATGCAGGTAAGTGCATTTCGTATTTAACAATTGAGAAAAGAGGTCCTTTAACTGATTGGGAGCAGTCAGCTCTAGGTTCTTGGATCTTTGGTTGTGATATCTGTCAGGAGGTTTGCCCATTTAACCATAGTTCTCTTAAAGAGGGGGTTGGTGCTGATTTTCCTGAATTCGAAGCTGATTATGGTGTTGGACAAAAACTTAACCTTAATGAGATTTTATCAATAAAAACCCCTGAGCAATTCAAAACGATTTTTTCAAAAACAGCACTTTTAAGAACCGGTAGAGATGGGTTGTTAAGAAATGCAGCGGCTGTATCAGTAAATACAGAGAGTCTAGATACAATCCCTGCATTATGTGTCTGTGCTACTGAGGATGCCTCATTTACTGTGAGGGCTTCTGCGGTTTCTGCTTTAAAGAGATTTTCAAAAATCGTAGATGGCAATTATAAAAATATGATTAATGAGGTACTTAGAAAAGATAAAACTACTGAATTGCACATGATGGAAGACAAATGTTAATCAGCAGCTTTCATGTTATGATAAACATTCTGTACATCATCATCCTCTTCTAGAGCTGAAATTAATTCTTCAATTTGACTCTCTTCTTCCTTTGTTAAGGCTACTTGACTAGTAGGAAATCGTTGCAAAGATGCAGCCTTTACCTCCACTTTTTTTGACTCTAAGGCTCGTTGCATTTCTCCATAATTTTCAAATGTAGAAAAAAGTAAAAGTCCATCATCCGAGTCAAATATATCCTCAAGGCCGTGATCAATTAAATCTAGTTCTAGCTCATCTAACCCATCTGTCGGGGCATCGATAGTAAAGACACCTCGACGTTGGAACATAAAATCTAGGGCACCAGAGGTTGCAAGGGATCCATCATTATGGCCTAAGATTGCTCTAATGTTGGCGACAGTTCGAGTTGGATTGTTTGTTGCGCACTCTATTACTAAAGCCACGCCATTAGGACCATAGGCCTCATAAGTAACCTCTTCAAGTGATTCTACATCCTTAGAGGTTGCTCTCTTAATCGCAGCTTCGATCCTATCTTTAGGCATGTTAAGTGATTGAGCCACTTTCATAGCCATTCTTAAGCGGGGGTTCCCATTTGGATCACCGCCACCAAGCCGTATAGCAATTGCTATCTCTTTTCCAACTTTGGTAAAAGCTTTGGCATTTTTTGCCCAACGCGCAAACATCTTATGTTTGCGTTTTTCAAATATTCTTCCCATATTTGCTTCCTATTAAATCTGATCTTTCTAGCTTATTAAATCAATGTTTTTTATTATCTAAATCTTCTTTCATTGTTAATTCTTTGGCTAATCGATCGAGCATAGCATCAAAAAGAAGAGGATCCCTATCTCTATACTTAACAAGGACTGCGATAGCTGATTTTAACTCCCCTTTTTTTTCATGCCAACTTGCAACATACCTGTATCGATCGGAGGTTAATTGCGGCTCAACCTTCATTTTTTCTGCAAAATCATATGCCGCAAGTGAAGCTGTGACATTCTCTTGCCTTAATCGAACATCCCCAATTAGAAGATAATAGAAATATGGATTCTCCCATTCTGGACGATCGGTAAGTGCTAATCGTTGATTAATATGATCTAGGTAAGCCTGGCAGGCTTCGTCGTACTTTTTTTGTCTTAAGAGCTCTTCGGCATGTCTTAAATTTCCATGCTCACCAATTCTATACCATCCAAAAAAAGGCCCAAAGAAAGGTTGAGCCTTACAGGCAGGAAGTAGAATTAGAATTACAGCTAGAAAATAAATTACTCTATTTAGCATAAAGTTGTTTTTGTAAATCAGTGATATATTCGTTAGTCCTTAAAACTTGACCATCCTCTTTACTACGCCATCTCTTATGAACCCAAACCCATTGCCATGGATACTTAATTATAACTTTTTCTAATAGAGTGTTATATTCACACAATAGGTCAAAAGTAGTATTTTGTGAATTTAGCCTTTTTATCTTAACAGTGAAATGCCGGTCCTCCTCCCTTACAAGAAAGAGGGTATATATCGATGCTCCTGATTTCTTTGCTCCAGTAATAAGGGCACTCGGTGTTTTTGACAAGACACCGAAGAATGGAACCATAAGGCTCTCGACATCAGTATCTTGGTCAATGAGTGCGCCAACTATATTATTTCCCTTAAGCAACCTTAATATTTTAAATGCAGATAATTTATCATCTTTAGATAGCACCTGGACACCATAAGCAGTTCTCAGTTTTAAGAGTTCATTTTGAACACTAGGATTTTCAATACTTCTTCCAATAACAGTTAGAGGGAACTTCAATTCCTTGGCCGTCCAAGCTGCAAGTAATTCCCAATTTCCTACATGTCCGGTTAAAAACAACTTTGGATTCGGATCATTTAAAACAGACTTAAATGACTCTTGGTCTTCTATTTTGATAACATTACTAGCTAAAATCTCATTTGCAGAGATTGCCTCAATACATGTATCTCCAAAGGAATTATACATTTTTTTAAGGGTTCTTAAGTGATTAATATTAGGTAAAAATCTTTGTAGTTGAAGAGATGCAACTTTTTTTTCCCTTGTTGGAATATAGTAAATTAGATCTGTTATTAGATGACCTATGAAATACCTAGCATTAAGTGGCAACACTTTAAAAAAGTTAATAACTAATCGTATTAAAAACCCCATTATAGTTTGTCCTGGATAGCATCATCTGCATAGATTGATTTTCGATACTTTAGAAATTTGATCTCTTTTGAAGCCAAAGAGAATATGAAAACTGAGATAATTAATAGAATAATCTGTCCAAAATAAAGAGCCGCAGCAAGCATAATAAGACTACAAAGTTGACCAAGTCGAGCTGAGAAAATTGTTGCTGTATCATGGGAAAATACCATCGATAAAATCGAACGCACTACTCGGCCTCCATCCATTGGAAAGGCGGGGATCATGTTAAATATTACGAGGACCACGTTGACTAAGAAAAATCGATCATAAAATGATAATGGGATATTAAACGTGCTAATAAGTGCATATTCACCCTCAAGTTGAGTAAGAAAAGGAAGAACTAAAAAAGCTATTGCTACATTCACTAAAGGACCAGCTATCGCAATAAAAAACTCCTGCTTAGGTGGCGCCTCTCCATTAAGGAGAGCTACTCCGCCTATGGGGTAGAGAGTTATATCTCTTGTCCCTATACCAAAATATTTTGCAGTTAACGCGTGCCCGAGTTCATGTAGTAAAACACAGAGAAAGACAGATATAAAAAAAAGACTCTCTGTAAGTCCATCCGTTAATCCTTGTTCGTCACTAAATATTATCCAGACCAGAAACGCAAAAAAGCTCCAATGGATACGAATAGGTATACCAACAACTCTCAATATGGTAGGACTAAAATTCAATTTCATTACTTATGACTGATTCATTTGGACTATTGATGAAAGCAGCTCTAAACAGTAAAAGTAGTTGCATGAAATATCAAGAGGATTAATGTTCACCACCTTCATTATAGTCTGTTTTTTATCAATTATCGTATCATTTTTCTGCTCCCTATCAGAAGCGGCACTATACTCTGTTCCAATCGCAGTGGTTAAGCATATGGCCCGTGATAACGATCCAAGAGCTCAAAGTTTATACAAACTAAAAAGGGAGATGGGAAAGCTCATCACTGCTATCCTTATCCTTAACACTTTGTCAAATACTGCAGGAGCAGCCATCGCTGGAGCACAAGCGGGCATATTATGGGGAGAGCAGGGAGTGATTGCTTTTTCTGTATTGTTTACACTTTTAGTTTTGTTGTTCGGTGAGATTATTCCTAAAACTTTAGGAGTTGCATACAGTCGGCCAATTTCACTTGCAGTTACTCAACCATGGGCTAAATTTATTTTGGTGTTTGGTCCTCTAGTTAATTTAGGTGAAAAGTTAGCGGTACGATTTAGCTCTAAAGAGAAGAGGCCTAATATCTCTGAAGAGGAGTTTCTCTCGATGGCTCAGATTGGAACGGAGGAGGGCACTCTTGATGTCTTTGAAAGTGCTGTTATCGCAAATGTTATGGAATTGGATGATACGTTAGTTAGAGATATTCTAACACCACGGGTAGCTGTTTTTATGTTACCTGAGGATTCTACTGTTGGAGAGATCAAAGACCAAGTTTTTAAATGGAAGTACACACGCGTACCAGTTTATTCACCAGAAGATCCAGATAACCTAACAGGGTATGTGCTTCATAGGGATATAATAAAAACCTTACTGGCAGGGGATTATAAATTAGAATTAAAAAAGATTAAGCGAGAGATTCAGATCTTACCAGATCTAACAACAGTAGATAAAGTTTTAGCAAAAATGTTTAAGAAAAATGATCACATCTGCTCTCTTGTTGATGAGCATGGTAGTTTAGCTGGTATTGTGACCCTTGAAGATATAATCGAAGAGTTAATTGGTACTGAAATTGAGGATGAGACAGATGAAGAATCAATTAGCTAATTACAACTGTTGCTATGTAATCAGCAACCTTGGCTAGGGATTCAACTGCTGAAATAATCCCATTAAAATACCCATCAATAAAGGGGAATCTAATATCAAGTATAATCTTCATGCTCAATAGGAGCACAGTAACATCCACAAAACGGGACATTGATCTCATCAATTGATAGTATATGTGTATAAAAAAAGACTTCATTTTTGCACCAACTCTACAGAATGATATTACAGTCTCCCAAGCGATTGAGGCAAAGAGTATATCGGCATTTGATCGAGAATGGTTAATATTCCTAGTAAAGATACTGAAAATACACTAATCTTGCTAAGTTATTCTATTATAAGTGCTAATTATAATTTGCAGCATTTGATAGAATAAATATTTTGTGGAGGATATTCAAAAATGACGGACGAACGTCGTATCGCAGTTATTGGACTTGGTTATGTAGGGCTACCGGTGGCAGTCGCACTTGCCAGAAAGTTTCCTGATACCATTGGCTTTGATGTAAATAGTATAAAAATTGAAAATTTAAGAGATGGGCATGATGTCACAAAAGAACTTTCCAAAGAGGAGATTAAGGAATCAAAGATAACTCTTACTTCGAATAAGGAAGATCTCAAAAAATCCAATTTCTTTATTGTATGCGTACCAACGCCAGTCGACATTGATCATCGACCGAATCTTTCTTCTCTCTTAGCAGCTTCCGAGTTAGTAGGATCCGTGATGCCAAAGGGTTCAATTGTGGTGTATGAGTCTACTGTTTACCCTGGAGTGACTGAGGATATCTGTGGTCCAGCAATTGAAGAATCTTCTGGATTAAGGAGGGGTAAAGATTTCTTTCTAGCATATTCTCCAGAGAGAATTAACCCAGGAGACAAGGAGAGAACACTAAGTAAGATTGTTAAGGTGGTTTCTGCTGAGAATAACGAGGTGCTAAAGATAGTTTCAAAGGTTTATGGATCTATAACTGAAGCTGGTGTTTTCGAAGCTAAAAGTATCAAAGTAGCTGAGGCCGCTAAGGTTATTGAAAATACTCAACGAGATATCAACATTGCCTTAATGAATGAGTTAGCATTAATCTTTGAGCGAATGAATATCTCAACTAGAGATGTACTGGCTGCTGCTAACACTAAATGGAACTTTCTAAAATTTGTACCTGGTCTAGTAGGAGGACACTGCATCGGTGTTGATCCATACTACTTAACAGCCAAGGCTCAGCAGTTAGATTATCATCCTGAAGTTATTCTTTCTGGGAGGAGAATCAACGATAATATGGGGAGGTTTATTGCTCAAAAAGCGCTTAAACTTACTAACACTGCTGGTACTTCTTTAAGAAATTTATCAGTAGGAATATTAGGTTTAACTTTCAAAGAGAACGTTTCTGACATAAGAAACACTCGAGTTGTTGATATTTTTAATGAATTAAATAGTTTTGGAGCTTCAGCTAAAATCTATGATCCAATAGCAGATCCTGATGACGTAAAAATTGAATATGGAATAGAATTATCTCCTTTCGAGGAGCTAAAGGATCTTGATATCTTGATTATCGCTGTCACCCATAGATGCTTTAAGGATGAATCAATTAGTTATTTTACGAAGATGCTAAAACCGAATGGAACATTGATCGATATTAAGTCAATGCTCAATCCTGATACCATCCCTAAAAATATCACTTACTGGAGTCTATAGAGATTTTAATGTCACAGATTAATTACGAATTCATTAAAAAATACTTAGCCAAAATAAACCATCGCTGGATTGTTACTGGAGCAGCCGGATTTATAGGATCACATTTGGTCGAAGCTTTGCTCATAGCGGAACAGCAGGTAACGGCTATTGATAATTATTCAACAGGCAAAGAAGGGAACTATTCGACTATCAAGGAATTAGTCGGCTCTGAGAAAGCTAAAAATTTAACCATTATTAATGGTGACATTAGGGATCTTGAATTCTTAAAGAGTAATCTCAAGGAAGTTGACTACTGTTTGCATCAAGCTGCTCTTGGGTCAGTCCCACGTTCGATGCTCGAACCGCAACTTTATCACGAGAATAATGTATCTGGTTTTGTAAATGTACTTGAAGCCGCAAGAGTAAATGGCATTAAAAAGATTGTTTATGCCTCTTCTAGCTCGATTTATGGTGACTATCCTAGTAATCCAAAAGCTGAGGAACATAAGGGGATTGCTCTCAGCCCGTATGCTTTATCAAAACAGATTAACGAACTAAGTGCTCAGAATTTTGCTCAAATCTATGGCATCTCATGTGTAGGGTTGAGATACTTTAATGTCTTTGGTCCAAGACAGGATCCAAATGGTGCCTATGCAGCGGTGATCCCTAAATGGATACAGACTCTCATAAATGGAGAACATTGCCAGATTTATGGTGACGGTACGACAAGTAGAGATTTCTGTTTTGTGTCAACGGTAGTCCTTGCTAATATATTAGC
The DNA here is from genome assembly GCA_964523015.1 of uncultured Bdellovibrionales bacterium. Taxonomy (GTDB): domain Bacteria; phylum Bdellovibrionota_C; class UBA2361; order UBA2361; family J135; genus JAWXBT01. The sequence goes on from CAZFXN010000010.1 coordinate 52,172, forward strand.
CGCAACAAAATTTAATGGCCAGCATACTGTCTTTAACGTTGGTCATGGACAAGAAACTACTCTTAATCAACTTCATGCAATTTTAGTAAGCTCTTTAAAAGAACAGGGCATCAATCCTCAATTTGATCAGCCAGCATATAAGGATTTTCGAACAGGCGATATTAAGCATTCTTTGGCCAATGCAAGCAAAATTAAAAATGAATTAGGACTAGTTCCTGAATCAACAATTACTGAAGGGTTAAAACTGACCGTTTCTAGCTTTTTATAATTCAAAATTTGTCTAAAGAGCAGTTTCTTCTACTACACAAAAGAGTTGATTTTTACCTTCGACTCTTAAGTTTATTATAGTAGCAGTCTCTACATTAAAAGCTGTCAGTTTATCCTTGTCTTCTGATAATATGATTGCATTGAGTAGAGGAGAGACCTTTTTAAGAGCAGAATTGAGGTTCTTTTTCGCTTGTACCGGATCCGAGATTCCCTGAATCTTTTTATAATCATCAATACTGATAAACTTTAATTTATTTTTACGACAGGCATTTACTGCACCTTCAAGCAGAACTCCTAAAATCTTACCAGGGAGTATCGGTCTTCCAGATATTGTTATTTCTCCATTTTTAGTAATCTTGTAGGTTCCAATATCAGTGTTACCCAAAAGCACTTTAATAATTTTGGGATCATTAATTGAACCAGCAACTCGATTTGCAAAAATCGACAATAAAGTTTGAGAAGTTTTGTCATCTGATCTGTAATGTATCGCGCAGTATTTCTGTTGAGTATCAATACTAATGCTGAGTTGATTAATACCTTCAAAACTAAAATTTAACGCACCACGTATGGGAAATTCTCCATTTTGGGTGATTAGCTTTGTGTATTTATTTTCTTTAGGATCAAATTTGATAAAAATTGTGTTGCTATTACTTAATTCAATAGGATCGAAAGCCATTACAGAAATTTTATCTCTGTCTTTTTGAGCTGATATGAATAAGCCTTTAATCGGAATTTCGGCGATAATCACCTGAATAGATGCAGAGGACGCCTCTTTACCAAGATATTGATAAACATTACTATTCTCGCTTGTTTTAACGAACCGTTGAGCGAATGAATACTCTTGATTGAACAAGAGTACAAAAAAGATCAAAAATATAAGTTTTCTAGTCATAAAACTAAAATTTAGGTGAATAGAATTCTTCAGACTTGCATTATTGCCACACATCTTAGGTTTGGTATACAAATCATTAAGGAATCGGTAGGATATAAGCAATTCTAAAACTTACTTTTAATTCACATATATCAGGTTTAAGACATGACTCAATACGTACTCGTACTTGATTTTGGAGCACAATATACCCAATTGATAGCCCGTCGCGTTAGGGAGTTTAATGTATTTAGTGAAGTAAGACCCTTCAACGTCAATATAGCAGAGATAAAATCCAATCCGCCTAGTGCAATTATCTTATCTGGCGGACCTTCGTATGTAGGAGGAATAGATTCCCCAACTATGGATCCCTCAATTTTTGAGCTTGGCATTCCTATATTAGGGCTCTGCTATGGTATGCAGCTTACTGCTCATATCTTAGGAGGTCATGTTGCAAGTGGGGATAGTCGTGAATATGGACCAAATGAGATCTCAATTATTAATAACGATGATCTCTTTTCGGGATTTAACGTTGGAGAAAAATCTCTTGTTTGGATGAGTCATGGAGATCATGTTGAAACAATTCCACCAGGGTTTATTAATTTAGCCTCTAGTAAGGGTGCTCCAATCTGTGCTTTTGCTAATGTCGAAAGTAAGATTTATGGAATCCAGTTTCATCCTGAAGTAATCCACACAGTAAGAGGAAAGGACATCATTCGTAATTTCCTTTTTAAAATTGCTGATTGCAAACCATCATGGACACCAGAAAATTTTATTGAGCGTGAAGTTAATAAGATAAAATCTCTTGTTCCTAACGCCAATGTGATTTGTGGTCTAAGCGGAGGAGTCGATTCCTCAGTAGCTGCTTGTGTTGTTAGTCGAGCAATTGGGGAGCGGCTTTATTGCATCCTTGTAGATAATGGGCTTCTTCGACAAGGAGAGGCACAACAGATAATGGAGAGATTAGGCGCTACTCAAGGTGGTTTAGGATTAAATATTAAGTTGGTTGATGCTTCTAAGAAGTTTCTCTCTGAACTTAAAGGCGTAACGGATCCAGAGAAAAAGCGAAAAATTATAGGTAGAGTATTTATTGAGGTTTTTGATGAGGAAGCAAAAAATATTAAAAATGTAAGCCATCTGGTACAGGGAACTCTTTATCCTGATGTAATTGAGAGTGTCTCTGCCGGAGGACCATCATGTACTATTAAAACTCATCATAATGTTGGTGGCCTTCCTGAAAAGATGAATTTAAAACTTATTGAGCCGTTTAGAGAATTATTTAAAGATGAAGTAAGACAGATCGGCCGTGAGCTAAAGATTGATTCTGATATTTTAGGTCGACATCCATTCCCTGGACCTGGTCTAGCAGTCCGTTGTCTTGGTGAAATTACTGAGGAACGGTTAAATGTTTTACGCCAAGCAGATCAGATCTTTATAGATGAAATCCGTGCAAACGGAAATTATAATGAAATCTGGCAGGCTTTTGCCGTACTCCTTCCAGTTAAGAGTGTCGGAGTAATGGGTGATGGTCGAACATACGAAGAGGTAATTGCATTAAGAGCGGTGACCTCTGAGGACGGAATGACTGCAAATTGGTATTACTTCCCTGAGCCACTTTTAAGACGAATAAGTGCTAGGATTATCAACGAGGTTAAAGGAGTAAACAGAGTTACGTTAGATATCTCAAGTAAACCACCTAGCACTATAGAGTGGGAATAGGCAGTTAACTACCTTAAATTACGACAATATTTGGTTCAACCGAGGAATTTCATCTCGAAATTTTCTACTCACTTTTTTTTTCTAACCTGCCGAAGAAACTAAAGAATAATGAAATTCCCAAAAACGAGGAGAGGGCAGTTTCAATCTCCTGATTTTTTCAGGAAATCGGTTTACCAATGATGTTTGGAAGGTCTACATACGGGCTACTTTCTGCACTGATTATTTTAGTCGGAGTAGGACCACTTTTTCTAATTTCAGCGACAGATCAATCTAGTCCTTTGCTGACACCCCAAACTTTAGCAGCAATAAATCTTGTAGCTTGGGCGTTCATCCTATTATTAGTTGTTTCAAAACTTCAATCACGAGATTCGTTAGCAAAGAAAGCAAAATCACTAGGAATAGATCCTTCCCTTAAATCATTTGACCAGATCTTAAAAGATGTTCTCTTTGAAATTAAACGCAAAAATGAATCTCTGTCTATAAATTTAATTCATGGCAAAATTTCAAATCCTGAAGAACTAACTACAGCATTAGAAAAGATTGTTTCTAGAGCCTATGAATTACTAACTGCATCATCTGCCGAGTTGGCATTATTTGAAGAAGGAAGTGGACTCTATCATTCTGCATTTCTGCTTGGACGTCCATTTAAAACGGAAGCCCAGTCAATGTTAACAAATGCAATGACAGAAAAAGAGGGTCATGAGGCACCAGATATAATAGTTCAGCCGGTTATATTTGCTGGTTCGGTTTTAGGAACTCTTCGCGTTGCACTTAAGTTCGGCAATATTCCAACAACAGCAGATCGTGATATTGTAAACCTTTTGGCATTACAAGCAGGCCTTGCCTTAATGAATTCTGAGTACAATAAGCAACTACTTAAAATGAATCGTTCATCTGAAGATATGACAAAAGCTAGAACAGGTTTCTTAGCTAATCTTAGTCACGAAATTAGAGGGCCGTTAGGTATTATGCTAAATGCTGTTGAACTGATTCTGGAAGGAATCTGCGGAGCTGTGAGCGATGAGCAGATAAAAACTCTTGGAATGATCCAGACTAACGGTAAGCACTTACTTGAATTAATAAATGATGTGCTCGACTACTCAAAAGTTGAATCCGGAAAGTTACATCCTAAACGGATCGACATTCTACTCGACCCTTTATTAAAAGAGATAACTACCATTATTAGAAGTCAAGCAATAGAGAAGGGTCATAAGTTAAATTACCATAAATCTGAAGAGCTCTTAGCTATAAGTTGTGATAAGAGACATTTAAGACAGATGTTAATTAATCTACTGACTAATGCTGTTAAGTATACACCAGAAGGCGGTGTCATTGATGTCTCAGTTGAAAGAACTCCAGGAAATAGAATCAAAATAAATGTTAAAGATTCAGGAATTGGTATTGCTCAATCTGATAGGGAAAAGGTTTTTGCTCCTTTTGAAAGAATAGAGAATAGCTATGCCTTAGCACAGGTTGGAACTGGACTTGGAATGCCATTAACTAGACGGTTAGCCGAAGTTAATGGTGGTAAAATAGACTTCTCATCTGAAGAAGGTAAGGGAAGTACCTTTTGGCTAGATTTTCAAACTATCGATGCACCTAAAGAACAAAAAGAAGAGAAGGTTGAAAAGATTCAGGTTCAAGGTCACGGTAACTGTGTGCTTCTTGTAGAGAAAGATATTGGGGAAAGAGAGATGATAGGGAAATACCTATCAAAACTTGGATTTGAAGTCGCAGCAGTTTCATCTAAGATTGATGCAACAGCAGTACTCAGTGAAAGATCCATTGATGTAGTAGTCATTGATTGCAATATTAATGATAATCCAAATGATAATAAAGTAGATTTTATAATGGTTAAAAACAGGACAGCTCCATTGCCTATAATTATGTTAACAAGCAGGGCATTTGTCTCTGATATAAAAAGATATCTTAAAGAGGGCGTAGATCGATGCCTAGTTAAGCCAGTCCCACTTCAAGAGTTAGCTCAAATCTGCAGAAATTTAATTGATGGAAATGTTAGTACGAACTTAACTGATGTTGAAGTAGAAGCAAAAGATAGTAAAGATTTCACACAACTCAAACCAAACGATCCTTCGGAAATAGCCCATTAAATTGTTTGGAAATCATTAGCGATTTAGCACTTCTCATGTTCGGCATGAAATTAGCATATAGAATATATGGATAATTTCAGGACCAAATTCATCTATTGAGCATCTTAAAGTGAGGATAAAGACGTTACTTCATTAAGTACGAAATTATTTAGGCCGATATAAATGATATCGGTATTAAAGAGGATATTTCAGGTTTTATGGCAAGAACAGATAAGCACATAGCAATTTTTACAGCTTTTGAAGATTTAATTCCATGGGATGCAAGTAATCCTGAAAAAAACTTACTACGTGCTATGTTAATCACCGCTATGGCAGATACTAAAAAGCATGGTAAAGTTCAACGACTTGCTGCTGAATATTTTAGTAGTACGGATGAGAGTTATCCTTTCTCATTTATTTCAATCTGCAATTTCTTAGGAATAGATTCTGAGAGCATTCTTAGTTCAATTGGTTTCCTACCAAAGGAAGATGAATCTAACAGAGTAGTTTCCTAATATCAGACTCTAAGCTATCTATATTAAATGATTTTAACTTCATCAAACGAAGCAGAGTTGGTGCTTGGACTTAAGCATAAGTACGTTCTGTCAAGTAATAAAGATTCACCAGTTGTATATCTTGTCCACGGACGAGCCGGGAATTTTGATGTAATGTGGACTTTTAGAAAGGTAATATCTGAATCGTGTTCAATTATATCAGTGCAAGCACCACTTAACGACGAGATTGGGGGCTTTAGTTGGTGGGATATTCGAAGTACTGACGCAAAGACAGACCAACTATCTGGAGCAGAAACACTTAGAAACTTTATTCGAACTTCTATAAATTACTATAATTTAAAACCATCTAAAACTATCGCTATAGGATTTTCACAAGGTGGAGCTACATTATCTATTTTATCTCAAAATTCACCTGAACTTTTATCCGCAGTGGCTATACTAGCCGGCTTTGTTATTAAAGTAGATCATAACGAGATATTATCAGATAATTACCCCAAGATGTTTATAGCCCATGGAGAAGAAGATGAGATTGTTCCAATTGAGAAAGCGAAAAAAGGGGTCTTATATTTAGAGGAAAAGGGCTTTTCAGTGCTATTTACATCAGACAATGTCGGTCATAAGGTTGGAGTTTCAGCAATGCGTGAGCTCAAAGAATGGATAAATACTATTTAAGTATTATATCTTACCTAAGCCTACCTAAGATCAAATGAGTCTTCTTTAGGATTCTTATCAGTACCTGAATTTGTGCGGCTATTAGTATTAGTACCGCGAAGATCAAAGTCAGATAAGCTAAAATCGTCTGAACGAGATGTCTCAGAGGGTTCAAAGATAGCGTTTAAAATTGATTCATCAAAACCTACAATTTTACGTCTAGTTCCATCAGTGTACTCAACAATTACAATAGGTGGTCGTTCATTACTTAAAATCACTCCTGGAATGCCAGTCAACGTAAGAAAACTATATTGCTTGTCATATTTGACACCCTTTTCATTTAATAGTGCGATGACCTTATCGCAATCAGAACAGAAAGATTTAACATAAACAGTTATTTTTTGGATTCGTGAATACTCAACAGTTACCTCATTGGATCTAGATTTTTTATGCTTAGGAGGTGGTTTTGGTATTACCTCTACTGATTCCCAGGGTGGTGGATCATAGGGTTCTCCCATTAATGAAATAGGTAAAAAACTAAGTAAAACTAGCAGAATATGTAATTTTGTTATGTTACTCATAATCAATAAAGATTAACCCTATAGAATAGTTATACAAATATTAAAACAATTGTGACACCAATTATAAATTATCCCGTAATTATAACGATTTATATAGATACGTAGCAGATCTACTCTAAAGAATTAGTTGTTGGAATTCAGGGATGAGTATAAGTGGTATTAATTCAAATTTAGTAAGTGCGCTTACTAACATTAAAGACTCTTCATATCAAAGTGGATCGATAACTAGTAAATCAAGCAAGTCAAGCGAAGCGGCATTTAATGCAACAAAACTGCGTGCAAGTGCAGAGAATTTCTCAAATGCAATAATTAGGATTGATTCAGTTGAGAGCTTTTTAGAGTTGTCTAAGGATACACTTGAAAAATTAGAGAAGGTAGTTGATCAAGCACTTGTTTTGGCAAATAAGGCAACTCGCTACTCAACATCAGAAGCACAAAGAGCAAAACTAGATCGAGACTTTAAAAAACTTGGAGAGGAGTTTACTAAAATTGCAAAAGAAGTTTCAATTGATGGATATGATCTTCTAACAGAGGAGGGGATCTCAGGGGTATTTGAATTAGCAGGTCTTGATAAAGAACAATCTCGATCTTTGGCAAAGGTATTTAGTACTTTTGTGACAACAACAACCAGTGATGAACTCGCAAGTGAGTCAATTAAAGGAAAGCCAGTCTCTGTTCCAAATGCCATACAGCCATCTACCCCAACAGAAAGCTTTACTATCACAAAAATCTCTTCAAACACTGGAGGAACCGCACCTACAGTAGTGAAGAGCAGTTCAGTAAATACTGTTTTTGTTGATGACCAGGATCCAGTAAATCAAAATGGTGGATCCAATGATACTGCAGTTATAGTTAGCGAATCAGGACATAGTCAGAGTATAACTTTTGCTACAGCAGATGTTGAGGTTTTAGCAACAAGTGAAAACAGTGGCTATTCCCTAATTCGTTCAACCCAAGATTTTCTTGGATATAATGGAAGTGGATTTGCTCAACTATATATAGCAAATGAGCAGGGGGTGGTTATTCATCAGGTTACTGATTTTTCTGCTACAGTTAATATTGAATCTGCAGATCTGTCTAGTAATGGAGGGCAGGTTGTTTTTGTAACAACTGCTGATTTACTTGGTACTAATGCAGATGGTTCTGATGAAGTTTACCGGGTAAAATCTGCTATAGAATCATTTGGAGATCCTTCGTCAAATGAAGTATCACAAATTACTGGATTTAATCTAAATGGAAATATTTCTAACCCTGTTAAGATAGATGAGTCAGGTACTAACCTTGCTTTTGATGGTACAGGTACATGGACTGCAGATGGATTGCAGATCCGCGGATTCGCATTGTATAATATCACAGGTGGAACATTTGACTTAACTCAGAGAGCTTCACAGAGAAGGCTCTTTAATTTTATCGATGCTGATACAGTTGCTATTTACAATGCTAATACTAATGATGTTTCAACTCACGATCTTAACGCACTTACAAACACACTAGTTTTTCAACCTGGGGCAGGTATTTCTTTAGGTACAGTTAGTCAAAATGGATATTTTGCCTATAAGAATTCATCTAATGATATCTTAGCTGTTAATATAGCGTCAGGACTTACAACCGCAACTACTCTGGTTTATGATTCACAAACTGGTGATTCTATAAGTTCTATCTCGATTAGTAACAATGCTAGTGGAAATCTTAAAGTCGCTGCAGCTGGTGTAATTGCGAATAAGAGTTCGCTTACTCAGGCCTATGTATTTAATGAAAATATTGTAAATACAACTGCAGTAACTTCAACTCCCGATAATTTGGAAAATATTTTTGATTATTCTCTTAAAAATAGATCGAATGCTTTTAGAGTAAAATCAGATCTGACAGCTCTAAAAGAACAGATTAAGATTAACAAATCTGCAGTACAAGAGGGAATCAATGTTCTAAAAGCAAACAGGGAATTAATTGTAGCAGTAACTGATTCATTTTTTAGATTGTCGAATGACTTAAACAGCATTACAGATGCCTCTAATACAGCTAAAAACTTGGTTAAATCATTGCAGCAGTATGGACTCTCTCAAAAGGCAATGAATCAGATTGAAAATCTAGAACCAATTGCAGCAACTACGTTACTAGCGCAAGCATAGATTATCGTATTGGTAAATATTTTTTTGATGAACACCTTGTAAGTAATTGAAATTTCAGTAACAATAATGCCTGACTACTAGCGAGGATACGATGTTCAGGTTGGAGGTATTATTGTCGTTAAGTAGTTTAGAGGGAAGCCTTCAAAAGATGGAACCAACTTATACCTCCAGGGGCTAAATTAGGCCCAAAGTTTTTTATGACTGATGAGTCGATGACACCATTTTCTACATTTGGTCCTAATGCTGGGCTAGCAAGGGAGATGTATCAAGCCTACCTAGTTGATCGATCCCTAGTCTCTGATACTTGGGCGACTTATTTTGATTCTATCTCACCTAATCATCTGGAGCAGCCATCACTAAAAGTCAATGGTCATGGGACCATCTCCACAATCTTAGCAAGCTCTGAGTCGTTAGAAACTCAGAGAAAAGTTTCCGATCTCATTTCATCATATAGATTGAGAGGGCATCTGCTATCGAACTTAAGCCCAATTAAGAGTTCTTACATCCCTAGGCCAGAAGCAAAGGATTTAGAGATCTCACTGCTTGGATTTACTGAAGCTGAATTAGCTCAGGAATTTCATTGCTCAGGACTTGCAGGGCAGGAAAAAATGCAGCTTTCAAAAATCATTGAGGTCTTAAGACACGCTTATTGTGAAACTTTAGGTGCAGAATTTGCTCATCTTCATAAATTAGAAGAGCGAATCTGGATGCAGGAAAAGATAGAGTCTCGTTGGATTAAGGGTGAAGCGTTATCGGCAAAGGAAAAAATTCAGGTGCTAGAGAGGCTTCTATACGCTGAGCACTTTGAGGATGAACTTCATAAGAAATATATTGGGCACAAAAGATTCTCTCTAGAAGGTGGCGAAACCCTCATACCGATGTTGCAGTACTTAATTGATGAAGGAAGCAAGCTCGGTGTTAAAGATATAGTGGTAGGAATGGCTCATAGAGGAAGGCTTAATGTCCTAGTTAATGTATTAAGAAAACCACTACTTGAAATTTTAAATGAGTTTGAAGACCAGAGTGTTTACTCATCAATGGGCTCAGGAGACGTAAAGTATCACCTTGGGTTTGAATCTGTTTTTAAAACTGTAGATGGCAATGACGTTAAGCTATCACTAGCAAGCAACCCATCTCACTTAGAGTTTGTTAATCCAGTAGTAGAAGGGATCTGTAAGGCCAAGCAGGATTTTGATTATTCAGATCAAAGGGAGGCAGTGCTACCTCTTATTCTTCATGGAGATGCTGCGGCAATAGGTCAAGGCGTAGTTATGGAAACTATGAACTTCTCTCTTTGTCGAGGTTATGAAACTAGTGGCTCAGTGCATGTCATTACGAATAACCAGATCGGATTTACTACTTATCCAGAGGAGAGTAGATCCTGTCCATACTCAAGTGAAATGATGAAAGCGGTGCAAGCACCCATTCTGCATGTGAATGCTGAAGATCCTGAAACATGTTGCTGGGCTATTCGAACTTCTATTGAGTTCCGTCAAAAATTTAAAAAAGATGTAGTAGTCGATCTGTATTGCTATAGAAAATATGGTCATAACGAAGCTGACGATCCAAGCTACACCCAACCATTGATGTACAACGAAATTAGAGCGAAAGAGCAGATCTCTGAGATATATAGCCGATCACTTGTACAGCAAGGAGTTTTGACTGAGCAAAGCGTAGAGGAAATAAGTACAAACTATGTAAATAGTTTTGATATGACTTATAGCTCACGTAAAATTACACCTGTCACAGAGGCCTGTGCACTTTTTGGTAAAATTAACATACCAGTATCTAGAACATCTGCTCCGTTTGAAACGCTAAAATCTATTGCTCACACCTTTAAGGATTTTGAAGAGGGCTTTACTCCTCATCCAAAGCTTATAAAAATTCTCGAAACAAGAGTTGCAGCCTTTGAAGAAGGGAAGGGAATTGACTGGGCTTTTGGTGAAGCATTGGCATTTGGTGCATTAATGCTAGAGGGAGTTAACATTCGACTAAGTGGCCAGGATTCTATTAGAGGTACTTTTAGTCACCGTCATTTAGGATTAAGAGATTTTAAGACTGGCGAACTTTACTACCCACTTCAAAAGTTATCTAACGATACAAAATTCGAAGTTTTCAACAGTATACTCTCTGAGGCTGCTGTTATGGGATTTGAGTTTGGATACTCAACCTTAGCTGCAAAAACACTAACAATGTGGGAAGCCCAGTTTGGAGATTTTGCAAATGGTGCTCAAGTTATCATCGATCAATTTATCGCTGCTTCAGAAGCAAAATGGGGTCAACTAAGTGGGCTTGTGTTGCTTTTACCTCATGGATATGAGGGGCAGGGCCCAGAGCACTCAAGTGCTCGACTTGAGAGATTCCTTCAGCTATGCGCGGAAGGAAATATGTCAGTATGTGTTCCAACAACTTCCGCTCAGTACTTTCACCTACTGAGAAAGCAAGGGCTGTCATCTTTGAGAAGACCACTCATTATTATGACTCCTAAGAGTCTCTTAAGGAATGTAGAGGCTACTAACGAGGTTATTGATTTTAGTGATGGTAAATTTAAAAAAGTTTTTGTTGATGGAGAGCTAGATCCTTCAAAGGCTAAGTCAATATCGTTTACTTCAGGTAAGGTATGCTATGATCTAAGGAAGGGGTTTAAGGAGTTAGGTGTATCTAATACGATTAAAGTGCGAGTTGAGCAGCTCTATCCTTTTCCTGCTGAGGAAATTAAAGCCATTTTGACTAAATACTCAAAAGCCAGTAAATTCATCTGGGTTCAAGAAGAGCCACAAAATATGGGAGCTTGGACATTTTTTGAAAAGAATTTTAGAGAAAATTTCAAAGCAAATATCTCATATTTTGGAAGGCCTGAGGGAGCAAGTACTGCGGCCGGTTCCAATAAGCGTCATCTGCTTGAGCAATCAAGACTAGTCAAAGATGCGATAGCTTTTCTAAAAGGTTAGTAGATAGTTTTCTAGTAAAATTGTTGTTTGAGTAGAAGAGGGTAAGTGATTCCTCAATCAGTATCTATTGTTCCTAATATTTCATAACTAATTATAGTTTTGGATCATAGATCTTGAGTGAGGAAACACTGTAGCTTTTTCGTTTTTTGTGAGTGCTGCTTTTGGTCTGAGTTCAAATTAAAAAAAACTGTAATCTCAATCAAAAGCAGTGCTCGCACAGAGTTCTAAACACCACAAAGGATGGTAACGCATGAGCAGTCCTAACGACCCTAGCAGGGTCTGGTCTCAACTTCGGGTGACAAAACCCGAAGGAGATGAGAACCAGCCCGGTCGTAAGCTGCTCTGGCAGCCAACCGACTGGGAAAGTATAGCAATAGTTCTAAGATTCCTGGCGACCCCTGAAAAGGTTTCTGAGATCAAAGGGCTAGCAATGCTGCAAGGGTGTATACCTGTTGCAGTGACGATTCTTTACGATGGCTTGGAACCTCATATCGAGGATCTCTCTGATGAGGATCTTCGATATGATATCAAGTCTCTGAAGATCGAGATGTTCACTCTAACGCAACTCTACCCACTTACTGAGAACAAGGAGCTTTTCATTGAGCTCGTTAATCTTATTAAGTGGCTGCAGAGGTGCTATTCATACCTATCTAGGGTCACTGAAGCACTTTCAAGGGGTGAGATCGTAGAGATAGAAGCGGCAGTTGGGTTTCTAATCGAGCGTCACTTCCAGGTAACACCACATGACAGGACTGATAGGCCTAGTATTCGCCGCGGGTGTGAACTCGCTGCGAACCTTCTCTATCACTACCTTAGCGGCGTTCTCTATGCACACACTCCACCAACTGAGGAGGAGCGGCAAAGGAGACAGAGGAGGGGACAGAGATGAGAAGCCCGAGAAGCCCGAGAAGCCCGATCAGATCGTTGCAAACCACGTAACGTGAGGTGTTCGGAGAGGTAAGGGGATCGGACTGGTATGTCAAACTCTTTGGCAAACGACCAGTCCGATCCAACCCTCTAATTTTTATGGTTAACAATAGGCGCAGTGTTTCTTAATTTAATGGCCTTTGTGATAGGCTAGCCGACATGAGCAACATCTGCATATTTTACGATCTTGAAACGACCGATAAGAATGCGATTGGTCAGATAATAAATCTCTCCTTTATAG
>CAZFXN010000011.1:0-63502 GCA_964523015.1 uncultured Bdellovibrionales bacterium
TAATATAGCTAAGTTTCCTTAAGCTACATTTATATAGATCACTTCCAATGATTACTATCGCCAAGCTTTCACTCAACCTTAAGACCGATTTAGTCTTAAAATTGCCGAAAACCGCATAAAGAAAATTCATAGCTAAGTCGATGATTCAACATAGCTAAATCTTACTACACGGGGATGTCAAGTAGAGTCCTGAAATTACTCATTTTCTTATCTGAGATAAAGTGAATCTATGAGCAATGATTTAAAAAATATTCTTAAAGAGAAGATTAACGAGATATCATTAATTCTAGTCATGACTCCTGATGGAGATGCTGTTGGTACAGGGATCCTTGTTGATCTATGTAACGATCTATCTGCTCTAGCAAGTGGAGATCCAGAATTTGAAAAAATATGTAAAGCGGCTGTCTTTATAAACGAGAACAAAGATAGTCCGTCTTGCTATAAAAATATTCAGGATACAATTAACTGCTTTGTCAAATTTATTGAGGACACTGATGTCACCTTTCCTCATGAGAACAAAAACTCCTCCGCTATAAGGCAAGATTCTGATGAGGCAGAGGAAGACATAGATCAAGAATTTATAAAAGAATACATTGAGACTCATACCTTAATGCTAGAAGATTTTGAGGCATCCATTCTTGATTGCAAAAACGATCCAAGTAAATCCTATGAACTTGGCATCTCTGTTAAGCGATATCTACATAACTTAAAAGGTGATTCAGGTTCAGTTGGCTTAAGTGGCATTGGACACGCCTGCCATACCATTGAAGATATGTTGGTTAAAAATGAAGCGGCCACGATGATTCAACACCTACTTAATTTTAAGGAGTGGGTCATTGAGTGCATGAATGATTATGCAGCAGGCAGAAAACTATCTAAGGGCGCAAAGAAATTTTTAGCAGAGGTTGCAGCTCTACCTCTTTATGAATCAGTTTATGAATCAGAAAATAGCAAAAAATCAGAGGTTGCGGCTTCAAAAGAACCACAGGTTGCTCCAATAAAGGAAGTTGAAAAATCTGAGGTAAAATCAGCTTCGGTGTCACCTTCAAAATCACCACTAGATAACACTCAAAAGGAATACTCTCTGTCAGGCGAGATGGATATCTTAATGGAGTTCTCTATTGAAGCGGAAGAACATCTTGGAAATATGGAGTGCGTTGTCCTAGACTCTCAGGGAGAGTACACAAAAGACAATATCGATACTATCTTTAGGTGTGTTCACTCACTTAAAGGGGGATCGGCCTATTTTACTCTTTTTGAGATGACAAAATGTTCTCACATCCTTGAGAACTATCTATCTGAAGTTAGAGATGGCAAACGGGTATTTGATCCAGTCCTTGGAGAGTTAGTTCTTATTTATATAGATCTTCAAAAGAATGTACTGAGTCGTGCTAAAAAAGCGGCCTCCTCGGATGGCAAGATGCAAACATCTCAAGATTCTATTGAGTTTCTAGTTAGTCTTGATCAGTACGGCCGAGGCGAAGCAGTTAAATCTAGCGAAGCAGTTACATCTAATAGTTCAAAAGCAACCTCAGAGCAAACTGCTTCTGAAACTGCAGCATTAAAGCAACTTGAAAACATGCTTACAGAACAAGCGGCAAAGAACTCTCTGCCAGCTGCTAAGGGTGATGGGAAAGAAGAAAAACTTGATATCAAAACCTTTGTAAAAGTTGAAACAGTGCGTCTTGATAATCTTATTGATTCGATTGGAGAGATGACTATTTATACTTCAATGCTGATACGGCACTGTCGTGATCTCTTATCATCCAATCCTGAAGTTATGGATGCTACTCATAGAGTAGAAAAACTTGCTAGAGATCTGCAAGATGTTGGAATGTCGATGAGACTTGTGCCTATCAAAGGCCTATTTCAAAAAATGTCTCGCTTAGTTTGGGATACCAGTAAAAAGATCGGAAAAGATATAAATTTTATCATGGAGGGAGAAGACACCGAACTTGATCGAAACCTTATTGATAAACTTGCTGACCCTTTAATGCATATGGTTCGAAATTCGATGGACCATGGAATTGAGTCCCCCGAAGACCGAATTGCTCAAGGCAAACCAAAAGCTGGCAAGGTTAGTCTATCGGCATATCACTCTGGTGGTAGTATTCATATTAAAATCTCAGATGATGGCAAAGGACTTGACCCTGAAAAGCTTCTAGCTAAAGCTCTTGAGAAAGGAGTTATCCAAGAGGGGCAAAAGCTATCTCAAACAGAGACTTTTCAACTCATCTTCGCCGCTGGATTCTCTACTGCTGCTGTAGTGACAGATCTTTCTGGTCGTGGTGTTGGCATGGATGTAGTCAGAAGAAATGTAGAAAGTCTACGTGGCCGAATACATATTGAGTCAACAGTTGGTATTGGTTCAACATTCACGATTGAACTACCGCTTACCTTGGCAATCATAGATGGTATTCAAGTTGAGGTTGGCAGTGAGAATTTCTTAATCCCAAGCTTGTCTATTGTTGAATTTCTAAAACCAAAACCTGAGATGCTATCAAATGCACTTGATAAGGGAGAGACTCTTCACTTTAGAGGCAAATACCTGCCTATATTTAGGTTAGGGGATCTCTATAATTTTGAACCGAGGTATCACGATCCACTTCAGGCAACTATGATCATAGTTGAGTATAACCATGAACATATTGCTTTAATGGTGGATGAGATTTTAGGTGAGTGCTCAACAGTGATTAAGAGTTTGGGTTCGCTTTTTGAAGAGGGCAAAGGAATAGCTGGGTGCGCAATCATGCCAAGAGGTAATGTTGCATTAATTCTTGATATCATTTCATTAGTTCAATTGGCTAGAGCAAGCTATAGAGTCAGGCCAAGTACTCCGAAATATGTTGAGGCTCAGGTATTGCATTAACATTGCTCTACTAGAGAGTTTTAAGGAAAGGTTTTCGCTAAATGGATAAACAAACATTTGAGAAGCTTAGGGATATTATCTATAAAGAGAGTGGCATCGTATTGCCTCCTCAGAAACTTCCCTTGCTTACTAACCGAATCCAGAAAAGACTCCGAGCTTTAAAGATAAAGAGCGAGACAGAGTATCTACAGATGATAGAGCTAGATGTCTCTGGAGAAGAGCTAGTCAATCTAATTGATGCTATCTCAACAAATGTTACTTATTTCTATAGGGAACCAGATCATTTTGAGCTGTATCGTGAGATACTAAGTGGCTGGGGTCCAAAAAAGAAGAGTGCTATCAAGGTATGGTGCGCTGCTGCCTCGACTGGGGAGGAGCCTTACACCCTCGCTTTTGAAGCATCTGAAACTTTAGATCTTAACAGACAAAAGATTAGGATCCTTTCAACTGATATTTGCTCCAGAGTTCTAAAAATTGCTCTTGAGGGGGTATATTCACCAAGTAGTGTTGAAAAAATGCCTCCTGTTATTCGAAATAAATACCTTGAGAAGCTCTCCATTGACGGACAGCACCATTGGAAAGTTAAACAATCTGCTATGGATCTTGTTCTTTTTAGAATGTTTAACCTAGTTCAATTTCCTTATAAGCTAAAAGGGCCTGTGGATATAATTTTCTGTAGAAATGTAATGATCTATTTTGATACTCCTACTCGCGATAAGATTATTAAAGAGTTTTCAAGGCTTTTGGCACCGGGTGGTTATTTATTTTTAAGCCATTCTGAGAATCTAATTGGAATCGATCATGATCTTATAAAGGTTAACCCTTCAGTCTTTAAAAAGGAGGGCTAATGGGTTTACCTAATCAACATCTAGTCGGGATTGCCCAAGTCAAAATTAGTGATAACCCTGCCGATATTATAGTAGCTCCGAATCTTGGATCATGTCTTGGTATGGCGATCTACGATCCTGTGCTAAAGAAAGGGGGACTGGCCCACTGTCTTTTGCCTCTTTCTAAATCTGACCCTGAAAAAGCAGCAAACAATCCATATATGTTTGTTGATACAGGATTTACAAAATTACTTGAAACGTTACTTGCATCTGGCTGTGATATAAAACGACTAGTGATCGTTGCAGTTGGTGGGGCGAATATTAACGACCAGACAAATGTATTTGAGATTGGCAAGAGAAATTTTACCGTACTAAAAAAATTACTTTGGAAAAACAACCTTCTGTTAAAAGGTGAGCATGTTGGCGACACTGTAAGTCGCACACTTAGCCTACATATAGCAGATGGTAAAAGTATCCTTAAAGTACGTGGTGAAACGATAGAATTATGAAATGAGTAAGTAAGGGAGCTTAATTATGGCCTACAATATATTAATAGTTGATGACTCTTCGATAGTCAGAAAGGTTTTAATAAAAACCTTTGGAATGACTGATATTAAGGTCAATAATTTTTACCAAGCTGAGAACGGTAAGGTAGGTCTTGATCTACTTCACTCCAACTGGGTAGATCTAGTGTTTTTAGATATCAACATGCCAGTCATGAATGGCATGGAGTTTATGAAAAATCTTCGAAATGATCCTACGTATAAAGAAACCCCTGTTATCGTCGTTTCAACTGAAGGAAGTCAGGAAAGACGCGATGAGCTTTTAAGCGCAGGTATTAAGGCCTATTTAAGAAAACCTGTAACCCCAAAAAGTTTAGTCGAAGCCATCACTCAAATTTTGGGAGAATCTAAAAATGAATAATAATACTCATCCACTAAAAAAAGTAAGTCAGAGAATATTAGAGGACTGGGCCATGATGTTGGTAGATGATGCCGAGACGGCTGAAGGGCTATTTGATAAATCTTCCCCTGTTTTTATGTCTTGGATAAAGATACACGGTGTTGTTGAGGGTGCTCTCACAATAGTTGCACAGGAGGATTTTATAAAAACCTTAGCCCATAATCTACTAGGTAGATCAGAGGAGGAGCCTCTGACAGATGCTGAATGCAAAGATGCCTTTAAGGAGATGGGCAATGTTTTAGCTGGTAATTTTTTAACTGAAGCTTACGGAGAAGATATTGTTTTCGATCTGATTCACCCAAATGTAAGGGAAATCACCGAAGATGAACTAGAGAAGTTCTCTAGCAGAAAGATCCTATTTGGATTTATGGCCGACGATCAACCAGTGGCCATGTCATTTAGCATTAAAGGGAATTAATGCCAATTAAAGTTTTAATTGTTGATGATTCTGCAGTGGTTAGAAAGACCCTTGAGCAGGAGCTTGCTCGAGATCCAAACATTCAGGTCGTCGGCACAGCAGCAAATCCATATATCGCCAGAGATAAGATAATTGCATTAGCCCCTGATGTAATCACCCTTGATATAGAGATGCCAAGAATGGATGGCTTAACGTTTTTAAGAAAACTAATGGCTCACCATCCCCTACCTATTATTATAGTTTCATCCCTCTCACAAAAAGGATCAGAAGTCGCCTTAGAAGCGATTCAGTGCGGTGCGGTTGAGGTGATGTGTAAGCCAGGTGGAGCATACTCCGTAGGCGATATGTCAATCGAGCTTAGAGAAAAGATCAAAGCTGCTGCCAGAGTTAATGTTAAAACAATGATGGCAGTTCGGGCAATGAATGCCGCTGAAAAACCTGCTACATTTTCAAATACCTCATTAACAAAAACTACAAACAAAGTTGTGATTTTAGGCGCGTCAACGGGTGGAACCCAAGCAATAGAAACAGTACTAAGAGAATTTCCAGCTAATAGTCCAGGTACTGTGATTGTTCAACATATGCCAGCAGGATTTACAAAAGCTTTTGCTGAAAGACTTAACTCAATCTGTAAGGTTGAAGTTAAAGAGGCCGTTGATGGAGATATTGTGACTAACGGCCGCGTCCTGATCGCACCAGGAAGTAAGCATATGTTAATTCAACGCTCTGGGGCCCAATACTTTGTCCAGGTCAAAGATGGCCCATTAGTCAGGCATCATAGACCAAGTGTTGATGTTTTATTCCATTCTGCAGCAAAAAGTGTAGGTAAAAACGCCATTGGGGTGATTTTAACTGGGATGGGAGCTGATGGATCTATCGGCATGAAAGCTATGAAAGAAGCAGGCTCAGTAAATATCGCACAAGATGAGAAAAGCTGCATCGTTTTTGGTATGCCTAAAGAGGCTATTGAGACAGGATCGGTAGATCACATAGTGCCATTACAACGTATTACCGCCCAGATTTTATCGTTAATAAACGAGAACGGTTAAGAGAATTTTTTATTTTTTAGGAGAGGGAAAACCAGCTAAAGAAATCGGCTAAAGAAAAAGAAATTTAGGGCCGAATATAGAAACTGACTATCTGTAAGGGCATAGTCTTAAGAGCTGCCCTAACTAGGCAGAACAGCACTTTGTACATACAAAAATTTTAAAGTTTTTTACATAACGGGGAGTTGAAATAAAATGAAGGCATCATTAAGAATGAAAATCCTAGCAGTGCCAATAATATTGTCACTAAGCTTGGCATTTAATGGTTGGTTAGGTGTAGGTGGGCTTGAAAAATTAAATTCTACTATGGATAAGATCCTTAATCATGATATGTATGCCGCTAAGATGAGTAGTGATGCTGGATTTAATTTAACTAATTATTCCCGATATCTCTTAGCCTATATGGCTTCAAGCATTGAAGCCGATCAGCAATACGCAGAAAAAAAGCTTCATGAGTATGAAAATGAGACAATATCTATCTTTAAAGAACTCTCAACATCAAAGGCTTTAGGTGCCTCTGAGAATAAAGTATTTGTAACTGCTCTCTCAGATTTTGAAGTAATTAAACACGAGTCAAATGAGGTCTTAAGATTATCAACTGCTCATCAAGATGCAGAAGCAAAAAACTATTATACTAGTAATATGAGCGGAAAAATCGATAACCTTGCAACTATGTTAGAAGATTACGCAGATCAACAATCAGTCGTTGCCAATGAATCAGTTAAAGCTGGGACAGAGACTTATAACATTATCAAGATGGAAACAATCGGGATCGTTGCAGGCAACATACTTCTTGGATTATTTTTAACTTGGTGGATTACTCATGTTACAGTGAAGCCGATCTCTATGTCTTTAACTGAGATGGAACAGGGATCCGCTCAGGTAACTTCTGCTTCAAACCAGATTGCTGCTACTGGGCAAACTTTGGCTCAAGGATCTACTGAGCAGGCTGCTGCATTAGAAGAGACTTCTGCTACATTGCAAGAGATTATGACCTCTTCAAAGAGAAATACTGAGAATACTACAGTTGCTGAAGGATTGGCCACGGAGGTTGATGAAGCAGCTGATGAGGGCAAAATTCTTATGGGCAGCCTTGTAAAAGCGATTGGGGATATCAACGCTAACTCAGCTCAGAGTGCTCAGATAGTAAAGGTAATTGAAGAGATCGCATTTCAAACAAATCTTTTAGCTCTTAATGCCGCTGTAGAGGCCGCTAGAGCTGGAGATGCTGGAAAAGGATTCGCGGTTGTAGCTGAAGAGGTTAGAAACTTGGCTCATCGCAGTGCTCAGGCAGCTAAGGAAACTGGAGATAGAATCAAGCAATCTGTTGATTTATCAACCAATGCGGTAACTGTGACAACAAATACTGCAAAATCTCTTGAAACAATTAAAGAGCGTGCTGATAAGACCGGTCAATTGATCCGTGAGATTGCCCAAGCAACTCGGGAGCAAACTGAAGGTATCACTCAGATCAACATAGCTATGGATCAGTTAAACTCTGTAACTCAGAGTAACGCTGCTGCCGCAGAGGAATCTGCTGCCGCTAGTGAGGAGTTACTTGCACAGGCTCGTGCACTGACCGGAAGTGTTCAGGATGTTTCTGGTATAATTTACGGTGGTTCCAGTAGCTATGCTAGAGGATCAGTTACTCGCACAAGCAGCCCAGCAAGGAGAAATTCCTCAAACGGACAAACCTACTCAGTGTCCTCCCGAAGAGTAACGAGACCTTCTGCTAAGTCACCAGCTCCATCAGCTAGACCATGTAGCTCAAATGATAGTTCAAAGGAGTTAATTCCACTTGATGAGAATGACTTAGCTGATTTTACACACTAAATAAAGTGGAAAGAGAGGCGTAGTTTAATCTCTACGCCTCTCTTTCATAAACCTCTAATTAGAATCCAGTGGTTTAAGTTAGCTCTAGAAAATTTACAGAAAGGCTTACGGTAGAGAAAACTTTAGAAGCAAGGAACCAGATGATCAACTCACAAAACGGTAAAGGAATCCTACTTGAAGTCGGCACCAACGAAGTAGAGTTTCTAGTATTTCAAATAACAACTCAGAGTTATGGTATAAATGTCGCAAAAATTTCACAGATCATAATCTTTGATCCAACCAAAGTTGTAAGCGTGCCTTATCAACCAAATGGAGTCCTTGGCGTATTTGATCATAGAGGTGAAACAATTTCAATAGTAGATCTAAAAACAAACTTATGCATTCCTGGCGAAAGCATAAACATTAAAACTCATCAATTACTGCTAATCACAGAGTTTAATAAAAGAAAAACAGCATTTTTAGTTGATGCGGTAGATAGAATTGAGCGTTGTAGCTGGGAGCTCTTTCACCCAATAGAAGAGTCGATGGGAAACACCTCTGACTCAAGCGTTGTTGGAACAGTGACTCTCAAAGATACTATAATGATCCTATTAGATGTTGAATCAATCATGGGTAAGATTGATCCATCAATGAGTATTGAGCACTACCAAAATAAGATTAATACTAAGGTTAGCGGTAGCCGAGCGGAGGTATCAATTGTCTACTGTGAAGATTCCCCACTTCTAAGAAAAATTTTACGTCAAACGTTAGAGAAGGTGGGATTTAAAAATTTTCATATCTTCCCAACCGGTGTTGAGGGATTGGAATACATTAAGAGTCAGCCTCCTGGTTCTATCGATCTTATTGTAAGTGATATTGAGATGCCACAGATGGACGGGCTCTCTTTATGTAAACATGTTCGTGCACTAGAGCACGACAAAACAACACCGTTTCTATTTTTTTCCTCCATGATTAACGAACAGATGGCTGCCAAGTGTAAAGCAGTTGGAGGAAATGCTTACTTCTCTAAGCCAGAGATTCATAAACTTGTTGCTGAGATAGATAAGCTACTAAACTTGATCCCTCATAATGTATAAATCATTAGTACTAGGGTTGCTACAGCCATATTGCTAAAGATGATTTATTGCGTAATATTAAATTTATTCTCTGAGTTTAGCTGTAATATAGTTCAATATTCTAGCCTCAAGGACCGATACTCTAATTAGGATATTCCGAGATTATTAAACTGATTATTAATTTTTTTATTATTTATACTGAGTAATGACATGAATGTTGAACTCATAAATCCCTTTATCGCTGCCACCGTTAACGTTCTTAAGACCATGGCCCGTACCGACCCTAAGCATGGCACGCCAAGTATTAAGCAAGGAAGTAAAACCTGGGGTGATGTTACTGGGCTTATAGGTATGGCAGGGGATGGAGTCTGCGGAAGTTTAATCATTAGCTTTGATGAACCATGCATTTTAAAGATCGTTAGCAATATGTTGATGGAAGATTTTAAAGAGATCAATAACGACGTCCTTGATGCGGTTGGTGAGATAACCAATATGATCTCTGGTGGAACTAAATCTGCACTTAGCGAGAAAGGTTATAATTTTAATATGGCCACGCCGATGATGATTACCGGGAAAAATATCTCTTTATCACAACTTTCAAAGACTCCAGTTATTACTGTTCCATTTACAACTGAAGCTGGGCAGTTTGTGGTGGAAGCTCATATTTCAAAAGCTTAAACTTTATCTACGTATTATCAGGATAATCCCTTAAATGAGCATATCTGCTCTATACAAGGCAACTTCCTATAATTACCTATAATCACACTGCATTTTAAATTTGATTATGTGATTTTTTGTTTATAAATTTCTAAATACCTGTCGATAGTATTTAAATCTGGGGAAGTTTAAGTTTTTCAAATTGTGTGAGGTTATTCATGGGCGCTTTAGATAATGTTGATAAAAAAATGAGCATATTGGTTGTTGATGATTTTGCGACCATGAGACGAATTATTAGAGGAGTCTTAAAGCAATTGGGATTTACCAATATTGAAGAGGCTGAAGACGGAGCCGTAGCCCTTTCAAAACTTAAGAAAGGTGAGTTTAAATTTATAATATCTGATTGGAATATGCCTAATATGCAAGGCATTGATCTACTTAAAGCGGTGAGAGCAGATGAGAAATTGAAAGCGCTGCCATTTTTGATGGTGACTGCAGAAGCCAAAAAAGAAGAGGTTATCGCTGCAGTACAAGCTGGTGTTTCAAACTACGTCATTAAGCCTTTTACTCCTGATGCTTTAGAGAGTAAAATCACTGATATCTTTGCTAAGCAGCAGGCAGCAACTCCGCCGTCTTAAAATAATTTAGTGGCAAATCCGATAACATCGCTGAGTATCTCGTTGCCAAGGAGAGGTTTTCTAGCTAGCTTTAGGTAATCGCCTGTAAGCTAATTAAAGTGAAAAATTCTCAACATAATAATGCTAAAAAATCCCCTGGTTTAATTAGGGGCACTGCAATTGTAAGTTTTTTTACCCTTATAAGTAGAGTCTTAGGATTTATACGAGATCTCCTGTTTGCCCGACTCTTTGGAGCAGGGCTTGTTGCCGATGCTTTCTTTGTAGCCTTTCGCATACCTAATCTTCTTAGAAGTATCATGGCTGAGGGAGCACTGACATCTGGTTTTGTTCCTGTATTCTCTGATGAGTTAAGGCGAGGACATAAGGAAGCTCAAAGTGCAATTACCTCCGTTACAAGTCTCTTAGTTTTTGCATCTGTTATTCTTTCTTTATTAGGAATTCTTTACAGCAAAGAGATTACTACTTTGTTTGCCCCTGGTTTTTTAAGAGATCCAGAGAAATTTTTATTAGCCTCTGAACTTCTACAGATAATGTTCCCCTATGTTATATTTGTAAGTTTAGTAGCCATGCTTGGAGGAGCATTAAACTCTGTTCAGATCTTTGGTACTGCTGCGATGGCTCAGGTTATAATGAACGTTGTCTTTATCATTGGAATACTCATTGCAATGCAGAGAGCCACCATCGCACCGTATATTATCGCTTGGACTGTGCTTGTTGGGGGGATAGCCCAAGTACTTTATCAACTACCTGCTTTGAAAAAAGCTGGCTTTGTCCTGTCAATTACCTTTAAATTTTTGACTCCAGCAACAAAGAAAGTACTCTTATTAATGCTACCGGCTATCTTTGGTGCAGCGGTTTATCAGGTATCTATCTTTTTTAACACAATCTTTGCTTCATTTCTGATTGAGGGAAGTGTTTCCTGGCTTTTCTATGCTGACAGAATCTCTCAATTTCCGATTGGAATATATTCAATAGCACTAGCATCAGTTTTACTCCCTGCCCTCTCACATGCCCAAAGTGATAATGATCAAAAACTTTTCTCTACCAATTTATATAACTCTCTTCGTTATACCTCTTTTTTAATGATCCCTATATCCGCCGCAATTATTCTTTTGGCTGAACCTATTATTAGTCTTCTATTTGAGCGTGGAGAATTTACAAGGGTAGCTACAATCAATACTGCTCAAGCTCTTACAGCATATGCTTTTGGATTATGGGGAATAAGTTGCCATACTATGGTAGTTCGATCTTTTATTGCTAAAAAAGATACGGTCACTCCTACTCTCATAGGAATCTTAATGCTGACGATTAACCTGCTTTTTTCGATCATACTAATCGGACCAGTTAATAATTTTGAAGGTAGTTTTTTTGGTGGATTAATCGTATCAGCAAGAGAGTTAGTTGGTTTGGTATTCCCACTTTATTCTTTTGGGCATGTAGGATTAGCCCTAGCTTCCTCAATCTCAGGAACCATTGGATTTATCTTAATTAGTTTTATCTTTTCCAAAGGGAAAACTCAGTTATTATGGTTAAAATTCTCAATAGGTACATTTAAGAACATCCTAGCTGCGCTCTCCGCCTACTCTGTGGCTTTAACAGTAATTCAAGGCCTCTCCCCTCTTTGGGCTGTATTAATAGGAGGAGCCGCTGGACTTATGACTTTTATAGCGGCTGGATTAATTTTAAAAATAGTAGAAATTCAGGAAACTTTTCAGATTTTAAAGCGAATACATAAGTGGAAAGGCTAAATCGTTTAAGCCTAGTTTCTATTCGCTTTAAATGACTATAACAAAGACTAATACCGCGATAAAAGCGTCTCTAGATTACAACACCTCCCAAATTGCAGGAGATGCACTTTATTTTGAGCTCAAAAAATTAAAAGATTCTTCAGTCATACTCAGGCAGCAGGTTCGGAAACAAGCTGCAAATGATCTCTGGTCACTTAGAAAAAGGTTGATTAAACGATCGCAGGAATTAAGCGTTAGGGAGATAAAAAAGTGGGAGTTAAATAATCTAACCTCACTGCATCAAAAATATAAAGCAAGCCTAATGGCCTCAAGCAGTGATTGCCTTAATCTAGTAAAAAAAATAGCTCAAACAATTATTGGAGAACATTTTAATTTCGATAACACTTCTTTAGGAAAGAAGATCTCAGCAGCGATCAACAGATTGGCAAATTCAAAGAATATCTTAGTTTACGTTAACCCTAGTGATATCAAAGATCTATATAATAGATTATCAGAGCTTCATCCAGAAAATCATATAGATCTAAAAATATCTAAAGAGATCCCTTTAGGAGAGGCTCAAATTGTTTCTGCCTCTGGAAGTGTAGAGATCTCCTGGCAAAAGCACTTAGATATTCTCGTTGAAAGCCTCCAACATAAAGTTACTCTTTCTAAAGAAGGTGGATATGAACAACCTAGCTAGCCTGCTATCTCTTGATCTAACTGAGCCAAATTATATTACCTCAAAGGGGAGTATTGTTGGATCTAGAGGAAACACCCTTACAGCAAAACTACCCCACGCATCGTTAGGTGATCTTTGCTACATTTCAACTCATAGTGAAGAGGTTCCCGCTCAAGTTGTCGCCTTTAATGAAGACGTTGTAACTCTAGCCCCACTAAGGGGATTTAATAGAATTGGAACTGGATCTCTTGTTACCTGTACAGGAGCACCACTTAAGGTAAGAGTTGTTGGAGACTTACTTGGTAAAGTTATTAACGCAATCGGTGAACCACTACTTAAAGGTGTCGATCAGCCGGATCAGTCATGCAAAAATTCAGATGCTCATTCACTTAATATATATGCATCCCCACCTAATCCACTTAAAAGAGAGATCATTAAAAGGCAATTGATAACCGGAGTCTCGGTAATTGATACCCTATGTCCGATCGGTCATGGTCAAAGGTTGGGCCTTTTTGCTAGCGCAGGAGTAGGAAAATCTACCTTACTTGGAATGCTTTCACGAAATGCATCAGTTGATGTTGTAGTAATAGGACTGATTGGAGAGAGAGGAAGAGAGGTAAAAGAATTTATTGAAAATAATCTTGGTGAAGATGGTTTAAAAAGAGCAGTTGTCGTTGTCTCAACAAGTGACGAACTACCGATAATGAGAACATTAGCAGCTTTCACTGCTACATCAATAGCGGAGCACTATAGAGATCAAGGGTGTTCTGTTTTACTTTTAGTTGATTCTATCACTAGAACTGCAAGAGCAATTAGAGATGTTGGCCTATCTGCGGGGGAGGTCCCTGTTAGACACGGCTATACCTCTTCAGTATACACTGAGTTGCCACGTCTCCTTGAACGAGCAGGAACATCTGATAAAGGATCAATCACTGCCATCTATAACGTATTAACTGACAACGAAAGAGAGCTCGATCCTTTAGCTGAAGAGGTAAAAAGCATCCTTGATGGACATATTGTTTTAAGTAGGCAGCTTGCTGAAAGGGGTGTGCTCCCTGCCGTTGATATTACGTCATCTATCTCGAGACTCCTGCCAAATTTACTAAATGATCAGTGGCAAAAAGAATGTCGACAAATAGTAAAGATTGCCGCCAAGATAAAAAAAGATAAGGATATAATTTTGCTAGGTGGAACGCCTGATGCTGAACTCAAAGCAGCACTTAGTGTCGAAGAGTTAATATATGAGCTGATTAATCAAGATCCAAATGTGACCAGAGGCATAGAGGAAAGCCGAATCAAGATGAAGGAGATCTTAAAGCGATACAACGAAGTTTTGTCAGTTGCTACTTAAAAGGAAAGCAACTTTCCCGAATCTGGGAAGTTCGCTTTGAAGCTACCTGGACTGTTTCGTAAGAACCTCCTAATCACTGTAGTGATCCTAATAATTCTTCCTCTTCTACGGAAGAATATATAGAGAGCTTACATCTGAGGAAAAGTTTCTTCGTTCCCCCAAGCCAACAGAAGAAGAAGAAGAAGTTGGAAGTGAGACCGTTACTTCAATGGTTGCTCCAATTTTTGGTATTCCTTTAACAATCAATTGCAGCGAGCTAGTATTAATCGTGTATGTTTTTATAATCTCAGAGCCTGAATAGCAGATAATATTTATAAAGCATCCTCGATCGATAACACTTAAACGAGTGCCATCTGGTGAGAGTGCAAGATCATATCCATTGCCAGTAAAATCTTTGCTCAGTATGTCTCCGCCATATTGGTTGATATGATCTCTGTTGAACCTGTGGAATTTGGGAACACTGCTCCAGTTTGTATAACAGAAACTCGATTTGCATCTCTAGCTCCAGCGATCTTGGGATCAGGGCTAAACACTGTGTTAGATACGGATGCCTGTAAAAGAGTTGGCTCGCTTGTTGTGTAATCCGTAGATGAATAGATCCTCAATCTCTTCTGCCAGGTTCCGTAATACGTAGCTACGAATGCTCCGCTTCCAAACATTTCTACTGCTTGTGGTCCTCCGCCGAATGTTTCCGAAAATTCAGAGATGAGATCTCTATCAACTTGAGCGTATTAAAGTGATGATATGAGTAGTAGAGTTAGGCCGATGATAGTTTGAGCTGCTCTATACACAATCAACCTTGCAAAAAAATAGATCTCTTAATAGTTAATAGATTCGACACTACTATGTATATCGTAATTCCTTGTTCTGTTGCTTTGGTGGCAAGTCGCTTAGGGAGACATAGTAATGGTGAAATGATTTTGTTGTTTTTATATAGTTTTTGCGGCGTTTTACTAATAAATCATGATCGCACAGAACATCAAGAGCGATGTTTTCAACGCGGAGCCAAAGAGAATGAAGCTCCATTTTTGGAATGGATTTTTGGAGCGCATGAATTTCTCGATATAGCTCGTAGGTTTTGTGTTGAACTTAAAGCAGCTCTTAGTGTCGACAAGTTAATTCGACAAGTTAATTTATGAGCTGATTAATCAAGAGCCTGAAGAAAAATGAGACGTCATGCTTAGCAAGCAAATGACAAAAGAAATCTTAAGAAAATATGATGCTGCCTTGATTAGCTAAACATACAAGCTCACAAATGTTTTGTTTCTGGCAGAATAAAATAATTAAAGTGCCTCTTCTATCGCCTTACGAATCTTGCTTGAAGTTGGAGAGGTCATAGAAGAGAACCTAGCGACAACTTGGCCATTTTTATTGACCAATAATTTCACAAAATTCCAGCCTGGATCACCTCTAAATTTTTCCTCAGATTCAGTCGTAAGAAAGGAGTAAACCGGCTGCCTATTTTCACCTTTTACAATACCTTTAGAAAAAATTGGGAAAGTCGTCTTATACTTTAGTTCGCATAACTTTTTTATCTCTGAATTATCACCTGGCTCTTGCGAACCAAAGTCATTGCTAGGAAAAGCGAGTATTTCAAATCCACGATCTCTATACTCTTCATACAATTTTTGTAGCCCGGCGTATTGTGAAGTAAATCCGCACTCAGAGGCAGTGTTCACGACTAACGAAACTTTTCCTTTAAACTTTTCAAGGCTTACCTTTTCTCCATTTACGTTTTCCACAGCCAAATCGTACAATCCATTTTTGTGCCCAATATCAGCTGCCATAACATTTATCTCTCCTAAATATAATAAGGTCAGTACTAATAAAAATAATTGCAATACTCTAAGATTATTCATAATGATTAATCTAATTACTCAGACTTATTTGACGGATTCGTGTAAACTATCTGAAAAACATGGACCATCTTTTTTCTAAAAAATGCTCTGCAGCCAGAGAGATAAAACTTCCACATTCTTTGAAAATGAATGTCGTATTTTTCTGAAATTCGTGGCCAGGCCTTCTCAATATTATCACTCCAAGCTTTGAGAGTCTTTTCATAATCAGCTCCAAGATTCTCTACATTTTCAACGATGAGATTGCCTATTTTAGAGTCAAAAAGCTCCTTATGTTTGGGTATATATCCATTCGGAAAGATATATTTAGTTAACCAAACTAAAAACTGATCAATTGCAGGATTAGAAGTTAAGGAGAAATTGTCAGTTGAAATAACTTGTAGCAGAAACTTCCCCTGCCCTTTTAAGCAGCGTTCAATCATTTGAAAAAATGCTGGGATATTTTTTCTGCCTACAGCTTCAATCATTTCAATTGAAACAATTTTATCAAAATAACCTGAGTAGGTTTTATAATCTTGCAGTAATATCTCTACCGGTAATCCCTTACAACGATCACTTGCAAACTTGGCTTGCTCTGTTGACACAGTAAGTCCAACAACTGAAACGCCATAGTGTCGAGTTGCATATTCTGCAAAATTACCCCATCCACAGCCAACATCTAGAACTCTTTGTCCAGGCCTTAGCTCTAATTTGTTACATATAATTTGTAGCTTCGCCTGCTGGGCTTGTGCAAGATCTTGGGCATCCCGCCAATAACCACTAGTATAACTCATACTAGGATCAAGCATTTCTGTAAAAAGATCATTTCCAAGATTATAATGTTTGAGTGCTACTTCAAAAGCACGATCTCCCTTTTGTAGATTAATTATCAATTCATAAAACAACCGTCCTATAGTTTGAAAGTGAAGTTTACTGGGCAGTAAATCTGGCTGCCCAAGGATTTGAAACAAAAAATCATCAAGATTATCGCAATCAAATGCGCCGCTTATATAAGCTTCACCCAAACCAAAAATCCCTTCGCGCTTGAGCAATGAACGGAGTGAGGGTTCTAGTGAAAGACCAAGATCTGTAGAGCAAAGAGATTCATTTATACTTCCTTGTACAGTAGTATTCATAAAAATCATCTCCTCCTTTCAGTAAATACAATATCTTCTTTATCGCCTTGCCTTATCTCATCTGCCACTTTAAATCGAGTCAACATAGAGAGTACTTTAAGCCTTAGGGAATGAATGATGTTTTGCCTGGATCTCAATGTATTAATACTTGATGGCACAGGTTTTTTTTTCGGAACAATTTGATGTTTAAAGTAGAGTATCATCGCCTGATAATGAATTTTTATCATTGTAGTTACTGCTGTTAAGGGAAATTTCAATAAAGTGCGAATAAGATTTTTTGTTGTAAATTCTTGATAACGTCCTCGTAGACTACTATTAAAAACTTCTCTATTAGATTTCAAAAGAGTAATATCGATCTGTAATTTAGGGGAGAGACTCTGCAAAGTGCATCTGTATTCACCGGACACATCAAAGAATGGGGACACAAAAAAACTTTTGGGGAAACTAAAGCTGATTGGTAAATTTTTATTATTAAATCCTGCTTGCATAACATAGCTGTGTTTCTCTCCAAAGGTATTATTGACTTCGGCAACTATAGAATGAAGCGTTTCATCTTTGTTGAAAGAGATAAAGAAGCTAGCTGGATTAAAAACATATCCCAAGAATCTTGGCACCGTTAGTAAGAAGCTTTTTGTATCTACATACGTTATATTTTCATTTGCCAATACTGAATGTAATTTTTCTAGTATAGGCTTAGCTCCACACATCAAATAGTCAGAATCAAAGATACTAAAAACTCCGTATTTATTATGCTTTAAAAGAGGGGATTTAATTTGCTCAGAAGCTAATGCTTGTAAATCTAGTTGTAACATAAAAAGAGGGTAAGAGAAGTTGTGAACTTTTCTTTCGTTTCTCCGGTGGTGCACTGCTCCCCAAAATACTTTTGTGTTCATAGTGAGGTTCCAAGTTTATGCGCTACGCTTAAGGCCGAGCTAACACCATCTTCATGAAATCCATATCCAAGATGAGCTCCGCAATAAAATGTATTGCGCTGGCCATTTCTATCTTTGAGTTCTTGCTGTGTCATAACTGAATCTACTGTGTAAATGGGATGTTTATATTCAGTCTGATAGATTGTTAGTGACGGATCTATCTTTTGATCAGTATTGAGTGTAACAAAATAATCTCTCTTTGTTCTTAAAGATTGCAACTTATTCATATAATAAGTAATAGAAATGTTTGATTTAATTGGTCCTCTATTTCTTAATCGATAATTCCATGATGCCCAGTGCTTACGTTTTGTAGAAAGAACTGCGGGATCACAATGTAGTGTTGTTAAGTTCCTGCTGTATCGCCAGGTAGCAAGTAATCGCCGTTCCTCCGGATCTGGATCGGCCAAAAGAGCTAATGCTTCATCGGCATGAGTTGCGATAACAACGTATCTAAAATGCTCAACCGACCTATCATCAAAATGAATAGCAATACTATCATTAGCACGTTCAATTCTAGATATTCTACTTTGGGTTTTGATTCTACCCTTGAAAACTTTCTTGAAAGCTTCAATGTATTTGTGACTACCACCACTAATTGTTTGCCACTGTGGGATTCTGTTTAACTCGAGCATCCCATGATTTTTAAAAAAAATAGCAAAAGTTGTAGCTGGAAAATCACTGAACTCTACATCTGGACTTGACCAAATTGAGGCAACAAGAGGTTGGAGATAGTTTATTATAAAGTACTTGCTCACTTTAAGTTTTGAAAGATACTCTCCCATTGTTATTTGGCCAACTTTGTTATCTCTAAGATCGGCCAGAACTTGTTTATTAAATCGATACCTATCCAACAACATTCTGCAAAATTGAGGTCGTAAAAAATTACCAGGAACTCTTACAAACTCGCTCAATTTTGGGCCTACATAGTTGAGCCCTGTCTCTTCACAATAAAACCCGAATGACATATCTGAGTTTTGTAAATCTACACCCAGACGATTGAGAAAAGTATAAAAATTTGGATAATTTTGGGCGTTACAAACTATAAAGCCAGTATCTATGGCCACACCTTCATCAACAGGCCCTTCAATAATTCTGGTATTAGTATGACCACCAATTGATTCATTACTCTCGAAAAGAGTCACTGTATATTTTTTATCAAGCAAGAAAGCAGCAGTAATACCGGCTATGCCCGCACCAATTACTGCGATTTTGCTTGCTTCATTTGCAATCGCCATAGGTAAAAAACTATTTTCTCATAAATAAAATATGGCAGAATTCTAGTCAGCTTTAGGAACCAATTAAATGGTATCGGAAAACTAATTTCTTTTTTATGTCTTTGTATTCCATTACATATAATCTCTGCGGCCTTTGATGAGTCTATTAAAAAAGGCATAGGGAAATCGTTTTTATCAGTAAGAGGCGTTTTAACAAACCCAGGGCAAACTATTGAAACAAAAATATTAAATTCACTAAGATGAAATCGTATACTTTCAAGAAAATGTATAAGTGCAGACTTACTTGCACCATAGGCAGCGGCCCGTGGCAAACCACGGTACCCAGATAGACTTGAAACTCCTACTATATAGCCAGATTTTCGCTTAATCATCTTTGAAAGAACCGCTTCAATAGTGCGAAGTGTCCCTCCAAAGTTAATTTCCATTAAATCTATATACTCTTTACTGTCAAAATTTTCAGGGATAGAAAATACATGAGTGCCTGCATTTGCAATTAAGATATCAATATTACCTAGTTCATTTTCTATTCTTTCTACCGTATCTTTCAACTCATCAAGGTTCAAGACATCAGCCTTAGCGGGAAAGGCGACTCCTCCAGCTTGAGTTATCTCTACTGAAATTTTCTCTAAAATATGTGCTCGGCGGGCACTTAGTGCCACCTTAGCTCCACGTTTTGCACATTCGAAAGCAAGTGCTTTTCCAATGCCGCTACTGGCACCAGTAATCCAGACAACCTTCCCAGAAATGTTATTAGTTGAGTCCATTTTGAAAATATAGCTCAAAGTTAAAAAATGTTGACTATTTCACTACATAGTTTATATTATGTTGTATAAATATTACATTGTCAAGGTAAAGCACTTAATGGATCGTTATTTGGGTTCATAGATATATTTCGTGCGGTGCTATTATGTACTCACTTTTATTCTCAGATCGACGAAAGGAATTATAATTAAGTAAGAATAAATGAGTCAGGAGAATCTTACCCAAGCAGAGATACTTACCTCAAGGATATCAAAGGAATATCTGGCAGCAATTTTAATTTCTGATACTGCTTCCGCATCGAAAATTATTTTTGCTGGATTAGCTCAAGGTATCTCTATTTTCGACATCTATATAAAGGTTATTTGCCAAGCTCAAAAAATGCTTGGAGTTCTTTGGCTAAAAAGTCAGATTTCCATAACCCAAGAACATCTAGCCACTCAGGTATCGACTGCTATTATCTCTACACTCAGACAACAAGTTACTCCTAAAGCCCCACTTGGCTTTAAGGTATTGGTAGCAACCCCAAATTCTGAACCTCATATTTTTCCAGCCCAAGTAGTTTCTGATTTTTTTTATTTTGATGGGTGGGAGATTTTCTTCCCTGGTAACAACATTCCTGAACAGGATTTAGTTGAGTTTGTTAAACAGAACAAAATAGACATTGTATGTCTTTCTGTTTCAATAAAGCCAGGGAATAAATTTCAATCCTTTTTAGCAAATCTTAAAAAATTATCTCCAAAACCCAAAATCATGCTTGGAGGTGCGGCATCTGAACTATTCAGTGCTGATAAACATATTGATGCAATTGTAAGCTCCATAGATGAAGCAACAAAAGTTGCCCGATCTCTTTTAGGAAAGGAGGCTCAAGAATCTTCTTTGAACCAATATTTAAAGTCCTTGGGAGAAAGAATATATATTAAAAGAAAATCTAGGTCACTGAATCAGCAAAAGTTAGCGGAATTAGCTGGCCTTGATCGTGCCTACTTAAGCTCAGTAGAAAATGGAAAACAAAATATTAGCCTGGCAGCTGTAAACAGGATTGCTCAGGCTTTAGGTTTGACTATTGAGGAACTACTAGAGAAATAACAAAGAAAAAGGAGCTAGACTTATTAAATCTAACTCCCTATCTATGATTCCAAATTAATGGATACTAATAATACTAACAGCAGCCACCTTTATTAGTCTTTGGTGGATTATTTCCAGCAGGCTTTGTTGTCTGTGGATTTTTTGGATTGCCTTTCGGCTGATTCGGATTTGGTTTATTTTCATTCATAATAGACTCCTATTAAGTGCGCTAAACAGTTAGTAATCCTGAGAACACTCTGCCCTCCATATGATTCCTAATCTATTAACGTATTAACATGGTACTGCTATCGCTCCATTAATTGTCAATAAGGGCATTTTATCAATGCAATTCAAAATGTTATGTGACTCAAACTTTTATATTTTTATGGGAGAAATGATTAGGCTTAAAAAATATCAACTCTTTCGAGAGGTTGAGGGAAACTATCACAACTTACTGAACTCTTTAGGTAATCACTTTACTGTAAATAATTTCTTATCTTTATTTAAGTAAAGGCTCTGCATCTCAGTTAGATTAAGTGGTCTTGATCCAATTCTGCCAAACACACTTACCTGATGTCCTGTCTCATCAACTGCTCTATCTCGATCTAATCCTTTTGAAATTGCTAGTGCCGGACCGTGAGTATGTTTTAAAGCAATTAGTTTTGGTTTTACCTCTGGAGAGAATCCGTAATAGGTTGGAACTCTTTCTGGATCAGTTAATTGTAAAATCTTAAAACCATTTATCCCGTCAGCTAGATATGCAAAGAGACTGGCGTTAGTGGTGGCAACCTTAACATCTGAAAGATCATTAATTGTCCCATCATCATTATATTTCATATATAACTTTGGCTTATCTGCCTTTTCAATATCAATTATAACTAGTCCCTCTTTACCACCAGAAACATAGGCATAAGTTCGGGCTAAGTAGATATTTCGAGCATCACTGAGTGAGACAAGAGATCCTTTCACTTTAATTGGTTTATCTATGTCAGTAATATCAACTGAATGAAATCCATCTTTGTCAGTGACAAAAAGATACCGAAACTGAATTCGACTTGCAGTTGGATTATTAAACGGGATTTCGGCTCTTACTTTTGGAGAAAGTGGATTATCTAAATCAAGGATTACAATAGACTCAGGGGTTGAAACAAAGGCATTTGTTCCACCTAACTCAATATGAGTCGCTCCATTTAAAATTCCATCCTCATTCCAGGTTAATGCCCTCTTTAAAAAATTATTCCGTGGTTCAAAGTCGGCTAGAGTATCAACGTTCACTAAGATTAATCCCTCAACGCTATCAACGATTACAGCATAGTGATAAATTGGATGCATCTTAGTTTCTAAATTCTCTGGCAACTGATCTCTAAAAGGAGCAATCGGCATGGTTGTAGGGAGAGCAAAAGATGTCGCGTTTTTAGATGACACATGGGTATCCTGCCCAAGCGGTGAAACAGGGGAAGTAACAATTCTCTCTGAAAATCCTTTGTTAGCGATATTAGCTACATCATAAACTCTAAAACCAGCAGTCCCTGCAGTTGTGTAAAGATATTCACCTCGAAGCTGGATCGTATTTGTCACTCCTCCCGCACCGTGATGAGGATGACTTGTAGTGAGCTCTAATTTTTTATCTTGGTGAGCTTTAAAGAAATCAGGATAAGCATACCTATGTAGATAACTTCCAATAACAGCTTGTGGCTCATCCCATTCTGTTACCTGGACTGCTTCAAGACCAGAATCTCCTGTGGCGACATAAGCATGGTATCCGATAAAGTTTACAAAATTTGTTCCAAAGAGTTGAAGTTGAGCCATGATTGCATTGTTGTCATTCTTTTTAGAAACGTGGCAATCGGCACACTGCTTTGTTTCAGTTGTGCGAACTGTGTGTGGAAAATGCGGAGCAAAGGCTTGAGAGCTGTGACCAGATGCCGCAGTTGGAGGCTGCTGTACGTAAATTTTTTGACGATTAATATCTGTAGAGCTTAAAACTAAAGCACTAGATGATCTAATCGGAACGATTTTTCCGTCCTTAGCTGGACCATGCCGTCCAATTTGAAACATATCATCTCTAGCTACTTGTGGATTATAGCTAGCCCAGTTCCTAGTTTCTTTGCCATCATAATGCTTTGATTTTTGCTTCCAGTTAGCTTCTATTGGTAGATGGCATCCAGCGCAACTTGTGACCCAGGAGCTATGACAGGTAAAACAAGCTACCTTTGTATCATCATGGGCTAATAATGATTTTCCGCTCTCGGTATTTAAAACATTTGAGACTGAAGCGTAGCCCGGTTTTGTATCTGATGGCCCAAGAGTTTTTACCAATTTAGCTTTGGCAGCTTTTTCATTATACCAGGGGCTTTTTGCATCTACGATATCTCTGACCTGTTTAACCTTCCACTCTTTATCTTTATAAAGGTTCGATCTCTGTATAAGAGTGCTGCCATGCCATTCAAATCTAGGTTTTCCAAAAGGAGTGCGGGCTAAGGTAAGATCATTTCCCCCATCAGGAGATGCAGGACCACTTGTTAAAAGAGTAGATCTCTCTTTAACCGTACCGTGACAATCCTCACAGGTAATTTCTACAGACTGAGCAACTTCCCCGTATATATGACCATCACCATGATTATCCTGGCCAAAGTGACAATCAACACTATGCATCCCCTTATCTAGATGAATATCAGAGAGATGAACTGCTTTTTTAAATTTCTGTGGATCGGTGTCAGTGACTTTGGTGCCCTTTTTATCAAGGAGATTCCCCTTTCGATCTCTTTTAAAGATCGCTCTGAAATTCCAACCATGTCCATGGTAATCAGCAAACTGTGTATTATCTAACTTTGGATTAAGCTCACTAACTTTTTTTAGAAATTCAATATCAGTCCAATTTCCTCGGCTGGCCGCATCCTCTGGGTTATGACTAAGAGACTGAAATCTCTCCTCTGCTGTTGGGTATTTCTGTTTTTCTGGCCACATATGTGGAGCATCACTCTCGTAATCCCACATGGTGTAACCTAAATAGGTATTAACAAACATATTTGGCTGATGCATATGACAGATCATGCATTGGCTGGTTGGAATGGCTCGAGTAAAAACATGACTTATCGGATGACCCTCTTCATCTTTTGGAATGGTAGGATCTTTAGTTTGTGTTTTTCCTTCGTGTCCAAATTTGGCATAGGGGCCAGAATGTCTCTCGTCCCGATCGTTGCCATAAATTACATGACATGAGGTGCAGCCACTATTTCTATAATCCCCTGGATGATCGTTGGTTCCCATTAAGGAAAGATGTGGATCATTAAGTCTGGTTTTATGAATATTAAGCACTGGCACAGAACTTCTAGATCCTGTTCCTGGGCCACGATTTGACTGCCTTACATCTGGTCGCCCTGCCTCCTCAAGTGGATTTGGATTTCCGATCTCAGGAAATTGAGATTTGATGAATAGACCGCCACGCTCAAATATTCTAAAATTATCTCCTGGTGATAGCGTTTCCCACTGCGGTAATGGCACAAGCTTATTAAGGGCGCCGCGACCTTTAACTCGATCATTGATTGACTCATCTATTACAGCTTGAGGTATTCCATCCCGAGTATAACTCTCTCCAAGGATATAATTTTTGTACGGTAAGATATTATTATTATAAGAGGCTCCACCAAAGAACATTGCTGAAGTAGTCATTAAACTTCTCTTTACCGCTACTACTGTTTCAGCATGACAACCACCACACGTCTCTGGAGCGACTCTAAGATCTCCAGGATTCATAAATTTAACAAATTCGGGTGATTCCTTTAGCAAATTGGAATAGGAGCGTTTTGGATTAGCTGATGTGGGCCAATTCTCAGGATGTCGGGGCGAAACGTGGGCTAGTTTTTTTGTATGATTATATTCCGGTCCATGTAGTGTTGTATTATTAGGTAATCTTACTTTTGGATCGCCTCCATGACAGTGGGCACACCCTATTTGAACTGCTGGATTTGTATGCATCGATGGGGCGTCAGTTTTAGTATGACAATCAAAACAGCCAATACTTCCCTCTTTTACTTCCTCTTCTGTAAGCCCTGGTTTTATTGGATCAATTAGCGGATCCGCTGACGCAGAAATGGCTGCGACAAAAAGAGTAAACAGGGAAATATTTAGCAATCTTAAAATCATCCTTAAAATCATCTCTTAGTATTCAAGTATTAGATTAGTAAAAAGTGTATATAAGGTTTCGTCACCATAAAGATTTTTTACTCCATCTTTTGGTTCTAGTGCTGAGGCACCAAATCGAAACTGAATATTATTATTTAAAAATGGTCGGTAAAGTATTCCAGCAGAAAAATCAAAACCTATATCTCTATTAAAGGATCCGTCCTGCCTTAATGCGTTAAGAGTTTCTACCTGATCAAATTGCAGGTAGCTAATGTTGGTAATAAGCTTAAGCTGAGGCAGAACTTCAAAATCAGCACCAACATTTAAAAGTCTTATCCCAGGGTTTACATAATTAGATTGCCCCTCCTCTTTACCAGCTCTTAAATTTGGCAAGAAACTGTTACGATTTACTAAAAAAACTTCACCCCCTCCGATAAGAGGGAGAGCTTGTCTTTGCCAATAAGAGAGATCCCCACCAGCAAAGTTAGGATTATCAACAATAGCATCAAACCCAGTCGCTCGATCATCATATGGATCACTATCACCAGATGCCCATAACGCAGAAGCTCTCAGTCTTATCCAATCAATATCGTATGAGATCTCTTGGGCAAACATAAAGGCACTAACGTTAACCTTCTGAGCAGCAATTGGATTATGACTCTCTGACCCGGTTACATAATATGCGGCACTAGTTGTGTTAATCCTATCAATATGGCCATCTGCAGTCAGACCAAAATAAGTTGAATAAATATTCTTCTCTCTCTCATCCCCTATCGAAGCTGGTCTTCTTAAAAATCCATTTTCATCATAGTGAAAACCGTAATCTCCAGCAGTGTCCTCCCTATAGATTACGCTTCCAGAAATTTGATGACCATGTACTGGCCAGTCTTGACGGTATAGATTTCCAACGAAAACTTTCTCATGTCTTGAATCAAATGTGTTAATTCCAGAATTAGTATCTTTATCTAACCTTGAAAAGGCAGCTAAATTATATTGCCAAAGATTATTTTCGGAATTTCCAAAAAGACGTAAACCAGGGGCTGAATCAGTAAAAACAAATCCTCTAAAATCACTTTGAAACTGCTGAATACCAACCCGTGATGAGATAAAATCATACTGAGGTGAGATATTCGCCAGGTGAACGTCAGCAAATAGATCTAAAAATCCAACATGCTCATCATCACGATCTTTTCCTTCAGATGGATCAATATTTAGGACACCGGTCTCCTCAGATTCAACATGATTAAAATTAATTACTGGAATTGCTCTTAGTTCAAATTCAGGTGGCTTAAATGTCGTATTCCCTCTAATCAAGGAAAAAGAAGGAATAATATTTTGAACTGCAATACTTAGTGAACCATTCCCGATTGTATTTAAACGGCCTGATTCAGATGTTGAAGCCACACCCACTGGCAAAGCTATTTTAGATCTCTCAAACATAGTGTCTGAGATAACTCCCATCTCTAAAAACCACTCATGCCCAGGGGATCCGAAAACCGGAATGTCTCCCTTTAATACATTTTGGTTATATGGATCGTACCATTTACCTGTATAAAACTGCCTCCATCGATCTGGCACCGGCACAAATTCAGAAGCTGAGGAATTAATATCTGGCACGGACTCATATATAAATGGTCGAAAGATTGTTTTATCTTCACTGCCAGGACGCTGACGTATCTCTGAATCAGTTTCTGCTTTTAAAAAAGTAGTAAGGTATAAAGATAGGACTATAGTCGCAATCGTAATAGATTTTAAGGGCTTTAAGGAGTTCAGTAAGATTATGAACTTAAAATTCATTAACTATAATCCCTCACATACTCTTTGCTCATTAGACCCTCTAAAAGGACCCTCTGGACAATTAACATACCGTAATCGAGTATTTGGTAGCGGTCCAAGCACAGTATCTGACCGTATATCTTTAGGAGCATTAAATCCTATCACTGGATCACCCAAAGCATTTTGCCCAATTGCGTCAAGCCCCAAACGACTTGGGCTATAAAATGCAACTAAATCATCTTGATCAACACCATCTCCACTAATACCGATTGCACCAATCAACGTACCATTTCTATATAGTGGAACAGAGCCTGGGAAGATCTGAATTCCATTTCGTAATCGCCCTCTAAAGACTGAAGTATCTGTACAACTATCAGGAACAGCACTTGGTGGGTTTTGTGGAATTCCAAGCGGCTGAACAGTTCTTTGAAAAACCAAATCAAGCTCTAATCCAGTATTAAATGGACTAAATGTTCGCCCAGACAGCACACCTGGAAATGGTAAAGAAAAAGGGCCAGGAGCAGATCCATCAATGCCATCTAAGAAAAATGGCCGAGCTATATTTCCGATAGCTCTATTTGAAAATGCT
Source organism: uncultured Bdellovibrionales bacterium (assembly GCA_964523015.1). Classification (GTDB taxonomy): domain Bacteria; phylum Bdellovibrionota_C; class UBA2361; order UBA2361; family J135; genus JAWXBT01. The sequence continues at coordinate 27,519 of CAZFXN010000011.1, forward strand.
ATGGTTCCGTTAAAAACTTCACGACCAAAAAAAGCGCGAGCTAGACCAGCATAATCACTAAACTCTCCGACTCCATTTCGTGCCCGAGCTGCATCTAGGGATATTGCAGCATCAGGGGAGCTAAAAAATGCTGCAGTACGGGCTTTTTGAAGGGCCACATCGATACCAAATACAGGAGCATCATTACTTCTAACCATTCCAAGAGGTGACCCCTCAGTATCAACGATAAAGATAGTTACCTCAGCATCAAAATCAAGTGGTTGTCTGATAGCTGCTCTAGTTCTTGATGCTGTCAAAAGTGCAGAATTTAAAAGAGCGTCAACTTCTAAAGAGGTAAGCTCCAATCCGCCTAAAAGCGATTTACCGCTCCTTGTTGGAAATCTTGGTGTTCCAGCTTCGTCAGTCAAAATAGCGCCCCTTAATCCTGCTCGCTCTATTTTTAAAATACCTGAACTGGCAGTACCAAACGTAGCACCAGCTTTAATGTTTCCATCAAAATAAAAAGGAATCTTTATTAAATTAGTCGTTACAATTACTGGCAGAACTTCAGGTAATGGATCCAAATCATCATAACTAAGATCCACTGTTCTTAAAGATTTTCCTAGCGCAAAAATCCTATCCCCTGTTCTCTCTGAGGGTATTTCAAAACCATTTCGCCCGGCGATTAATGCGATTCTTTCTTCAAGGGAATTATCAGTATCAATAATGTTTCGATCTAATGTGTATGCTCCATCAAGCTCTACACCTATACCACCTACTACATCTCCAAATTTATAAAGGGGAATTCCTCCAGGATCAGCACTAAGCCCAAGTGGTAAAGATCTAGGTCCTACCAATCTAGGAGCTTTAAATTTAGAACCTGCTGAGATACCTCCAAGTAGATCAGGGTTAATTGTTGTTACGTCTCCACAGATCAGTTGTGAGAACTGAACTCCAAATAGTGGTCCTCCAGGCTGATTTCCTTCTCCTGGGTTAAAGTGCTCCTGAATAATCTGACTGGCTGTTCGAGTTGAAAAAGCATTTCCTTGTGAACTTAAATAAGCTCCTGTTCCAGCTTTTGATATTGCAGCGATAACTGAAGGAACGCCTACACCTTCAAGTCCACCTACTGCGCCAATTTGACCATTGATTGTGGTAATTGCAGTAGCTCCAGGCATGGCATACACAGCTAATACATTACCTACCCTATCTACGATTGAAAATGTTGCGGCGACTCCTAACTGCTCGGCTGCGGCGATGCCTTGTTGTAATACTTTGGTGACATCTTCTGTTGTAAGGTTAAAATTAGTACAGGTACCAGCACACCCATAATTAGCTCCACTAAATCCGGAGGCTCGACCATACTGTCCACCGTCACTACCACCACCTCCACAACCAAATATACAAACAGTGGACGCAATCAATACAACTAATGACTTAAACATCTATTTCCTTTTATTAAGCGACACAACTATATCTTTAAGAGATCTCTTTTCATTATGATTCATAGTCAAAGATTCATGATATGAGTGGCACATAACGCAATTTGATTTAATAAAACCGCTACTAGCTGTAGCACTATGACACTCCTGACACGTTTCTATCCCAGGGAGAAACAGATCTTTTGTGCTAGTTGATTCGGCAACTGAATGAGTAGCTAAATTATGACAAGATTCACACTGCACCTCATCATGTGCACCATGACTAAAAGTAGAGGCCGGGAACCATTTGCTTGGGATCTCCGGTGTCAATAATTTAAACCGACTCTGGGTTCCATCAAAATTAACATCCTTATTTTCGATACTAACTTCCACACTAACATGGCATAATTGACAAGCAGTTTTAGTAAAAAGTTGCTCTTCGGCACTTCTTGATTCTTTTGAGATGTTTGATTTAGTAAAAGTAACAACTTTGCTCGTCTCTCTTTCTACTGTAAATCCAGGTTTTCTCCTTACATTAAACTCTTCATCCTCTTTGGGACTACTTCCACCACCAAGAGCTAATTTTGCATACTCTGCATATAGGTAACTATAAACAAGGTTAGGATCGCCATGTGGTACTTCTTTGTTAGGAAGTCGATCATCAAATGACAGTGGATGGCAACTCTTACAATCTCTCTCAAAGGAGATTGGCTCAATTACTTTTCGATCTTTCCCTAATCTATGACAATCAGAACAGTTAAGATCCACTTCACCCTCTGGTCCGCGAATTCCTTTTTCAAGATGAACCTTGTGGTTAAGTTTAATTGGAGTTGGATCAGTCAGAGATTCCCTATCCTCAAGACTAATCCGGGCGAATTCTTTCCCCTCAGAATCTTTCCGTATTGAGGCTTTAAATTGAGGATGACTATCAAAGGAATCGATATTTTCTAATTTAGTTTCAGGATTAATATTAGTAATATCTCCGTGGCAACTACTACAAAGTGCAGAAGCCTGATCTACTAAATGATGATTACCATTATGTTCAGTGTGGCAAGTCGCGCAACTTATATCTAAATCCTCATTGGCGGAAATTAATCTTGGCAACGTTGGTGAGTGATCAGTCATAACGTGACAACTCATACATTTTGAATCGGGTACAGCATGGAAAGCTTTTTCATGACAGGCGCTACAATCCTGCTCAATCATTTTATGATTATTTGAGATCGGCCCACTACTCCAAGAACCTTTATTAACTCCAATTACTGGTAGGATAAAAAATAGAATAGCTACTATGCCTGCAAATCCTAAGCAGAGATTTCTAAGTGTTGGGATATGACTTTCTATAGAGAGAGCTGTTACTAATTTGTTGGCCTGCTCCTCCGGATCAACATCCAAATCATCCCTTCTCTCCTCAGTAAGGTGTATCTCGTTATTTTCTATCTCAACTGCGATTGAGATATCGGAGAGCTTAAGAATGTCTCCGGTTTTAAGCCTGGCATTAACAATCTTAGCATTATTAAGGAAAACGCCACTACTGCTATCAAGATCATAAACATATGGAACATTGTCAGATACCTGAATACTGACATGTTCTAATGAGACAAGTTTACTTTCAAGCAGGATAGCTGAGGCACCACCTCTTCCAATCACAATTGGGAAAGTATCAAACTGACTCGATTTGATCTCAGTCTGACCATTCTTTTTTATCGTATGTATTGTATATTTTAGCTTCATTCCAATCTAACGATAATAAAAGATTGAAATTATATGGATAACCATAACAGCAAATGCTGCTACAGCTATCGGGACATGCAGATAAAGCCAAAGCTTTAACCAAAAATGTACTCGGGTTTCCTCGATAATTAAATTTGCCAATTCATATTTGCGATTAATAAGCCCAATCAGGTTTACCCCTTCATCTTTCTCAGAGGGATTAAGATCTGAGACAAATGCGGCAACATCCCTAGGTACAGGTGCAGACATCATTGATTGACATAAAGCACGCTTTAAAGTCGGTTGAAAAGTAAAATCAAACATCCTAGTCAGATCAATAAATTTTTTCGACTTTTGAATAGTTAAGGCATCTATAGATGATGAAATTATATCAAGTTGCTGTAACAGTTCTTTTAGATTTCCTTTCCCCCTGTGCGACCCTACTTCAGGGGCTAACGAGAAATAGTTTATTGCTCCCCAAATTCCAGTAAAGATAGCTAATACCATTAATATGTAAGCTAAGGTGTGAACATTGGCCCCAAAACTAAATCCCGAATGAAGAGGAACTAGAAATAATAAAAAGATACCGAGCCAGACATGAACAGCCAACGCTCCTTTTAGTGTTGTCTTACTTGAAAAAAAACTTCTCTTTCTTATGCCAAACCACATAAGAACACACATTCCAAGTGCAGCAATTATTCCATAACTGTACCCTAACCAGGTCCCACCATTTGGAGCTCCTATAGGATCATGAAGTGCATAGATAATAAGCACTACTATCAGTGCACCCAGATGAATCCAGAGCCAGAGAAAATTTTTGTAATTTAAAATTGTCTCCTGTCTCACCCAAGCCTCCCTTGCTTAGCTGAGATTATTTCAAGCATTTTTCTTGGATTAACTCTCATGGCCGCACCAGTTGGACAAGAGCGGACACAAGCCGGACCTCCCGGCAAAGTTGAGCACATATCACACTTTCCAGCCTTAGCAGGCCCCTTGCTTTTTGCGGCGTCTTTTTTACCTAAGCCTAAAAGAGAAAGTAACGAGAAAGGCTCCGCTGGTTTCGAATAAACCATCTGAATAACACCGTATGGGCAATTAGAAACACAATTACCACACCCGATGCAGCTGTCTTGAATTATCACCTCTCCATCAGGTCTTCTAACCAGAGCATCTGGTGGGCAATCAACCATGCAAAGTGGATTTTCACAGTGACGACATGAGATCGGAATCTGAATAGCCGCAAAACTCTTCCCACCTTTTCTATCTAACCTGGTATATCCTCCATGCGTTGCAGCACATGCTTTTTCGCAATTGTCACATCCTACACAGAGATCTGAATCAATCAAAAGAACATTGTCAGCGTCACTAACCCCTTGACCAAGCATAAAATCAAGAAGGGTCCCTACCTTTTCATTTTGACTAGCAGTTATGTTTTCTATCTCTCTCTCTTTAATTAAAGAGAGGATTCTTTTTTTAGTATTTAGATTTCGATCTATAACAAAACGGAAATCGGCCTTATCTATTACGATGGTTTCACAAGCGACGGCTGCAGTTACTGTAGCGTTACGTGGTGTAACCTCATCCTTTATAAGTGCCATCTCTCCAACATAATTACCGGCGGCCAGATAAGTTTGAGTAACCTCAATTCCTTTTTTGTTTTTTCTAGAAATTTTTACTGAACCTTTTCGGATTACATACAACTGCTCCCCAGGATCTCCTTCTCGAAATAGGACTTCCCCCTTTTTAAAGAATTTCGTTTTGGCCGCAGTAACTATATCTGCCAAGTAATGAACCTCAACATCTGGAAAGATCGATGTAGCTAAGGCATTACTCATAAATTTTAAATCAATAGCTCGTTTAATACTGTCTACCGAGGCTATTAACTTAAGCATCTGCTTTCTTGGAGTCTCAAGGATCAAACCATCCTTAGAAGCAACAACAGTGGCAGTTCGACGCCTGCCAGATAGTAATCCAATTTCTCCAAAAAAAGTTCCCTGCTCCATCTCAATGGTTTTATCGTTAGGTAATTGGATAAAAACAGATCCTGAAATGATATTGAAAAAAGTATCGGTATAATCATTTCGATCAAAAATAACCTGGCCTTTCTTCACCACATGTACTGTCGAATCAATGATTAACTCACGATATTGCGGCTCACTTAGATCTTTAAAGATCGGCAAATTTGCTGAGATCATCTGCAACGATTCACTAACCGGCCTTTCAAGGTGAGTTAATTTCTCATCAATTAAAATCTGATCAGCAGGTTCTATCTCATTTCCTAAAATGTGCTCAATTACTTCATAGCCCTGATTGATCCCCTGCTTAATAAGTGGGTAGCCAATTAGAGATCCAACCAAATAGAGCCCCGGAATATTAGATTCATAATTTTTTGAAACGACAGGTACTGAGGTAATTTCTGCATTTGGAAAAACGATTCCGCAACTCTCTAAAAACTTACGAGGTGGAATTGCCCCTATTCGTGCAATTATTTGATCGCATGGTATTTCAACAAGTCCTTCGGTAGCAGAATTAATAAAGGCCTTTCCTGCCTCAACATGATCCATATTTGAGTTATAAAAACAGCGGATCTTCCCTGCTTCTATGGCTTTCATAATTAAACTTATGTTTCCATCCTTGGCTCGAGCAAAATCCTCGGTTCTATTAAGAATAGAGACAATATTTTTTTCAGATAATGCGACCGCATTTTCTATAGCTGCATCACCTGCTCCTACTACTAAGATATGCTTATCAACAAAGGCGTCAGGATCTCTAAGAGTGTATCCAACATGAGGAAGATCCTCTCCTGGCACACCAAGTTTTCGTGGTGCCCCTTGTATTCCGACAGCCAAAATTACATTTTTGGCTGTAATAGATTCCTCTCCAAACTTAATCTCAAAATGTTCTTCGGATTTTACGATTGACTTAACTTCAGCTTTTTTAAGATTAACGCCTAAGCTCTTTAAAGCCTCATTCCAACTATCTAAGATTGATTCGCGTGTGCCAGCTTCGAAAGCAACGTGAGCCCTAAGAGGTAGTTTGCCTGGCTCAGCCATGACATGCTTTCTAAGCTGGTATTCAAATATGGTATTTCCAACTTCGGCTTTCTCAAAAAGGATATGAGAAAGTTTATGATTTGCTGCATTAGTGGCAGCTCCTAATCCACCTGGGCCAGCGCCAATAATTGCAATATCAAAATGTTCAGGCATAGAGCTGTCTGTACGAAGTGTTCGTTATGTAAACGTTTTTTGGAGGAACTATATGTGAGAGGGAAAATCGAAGCAATGAAAAGCTCTTTAATGACATGAACATAGGGGAATCTGGTCAATAATTTCAACCGCTGTTTTAATTGTAAAAATCTTACTGACAACCTCATTGAAGTTCATTAAAGAGAGAGTGATGCATAATCGAATTTTCTATTTATTCGCAATAATACTTCTTAGTACTCTTTCAGTAGGCACTACTTCATTAGCTGCTCCTGATACTCATAAGTATATGGGGGCTGCGACGTGTGCCTCATCAAACTGCCATGGATCTGGATCTCCAAGAAGTGGATCCAATATACTTCAAGACGAGTATGTCACCTGGTCTAAAAAAGACGCTCACTCTAAAGCATGGCGCGTATTAACAAATGAAGATTCTAAAAAAATCGGATTTAATTTAGGAATTAAAGATCCTTCAAAAGATCCACTCTGTCTTAAATGCCACTCGACATATGTTAGTGAAAAGTTACATGGGGACAAGTTTGCAATTGAAGATGGTGTATCTTGTGAAAACTGTCATGGTCCAGCTGAAAAATGGCTCTCCTCTCATGCTAGCTCAAAAACTAGTCATAGCGATAATATAGATCGTGGCATGACTGATTTAGTTTCCGTTGAATCCCGTGCAAAATTTTGTCTTAGCTGTCATTTCGGTAACGATGATAAGTTTGTTGATCATCGGATGATTGGAGCAGGTCATCCTCGACTCAGTTTTGAGTTAGATACTTTTAGTATGACTCAACCAAGACACTGGGATTACGATCAGGATTATGTAAAACGAAAAGGGGAATATGATCCAATTAAAGCTTGGCTAATTGGGCAGATTGAGATCTCAATTGCATCAGTAAAAGTACTATCCTCTGAAGCAAGATCCAGAAAAGGAATCTGGCCTGAACTTTCACTCTTTAACTGTTATGCTTGCCATCATTCTTTAGAGGAAGGCCAATGGAGAAAGCGTGAATATAAAAATGGCCCTGGGGAATTAAAGTTAAACGTATCTTCTCTTTTAGTTATTAAAGATGCTTTAGCAGTTTTAGAGCCGTCTCTTTATAAAAGTCTGGAGCAGAACTTAGCTTTACTTCATGAACAATATAAAGAAGGAAAAGCTTCAAATCTTCTCTCTACAATGGAAACTTTACTTACAGATCAAGCTTACCATGTGATAAGAACTGCTCAAATTTCAGAGACCATCCGATCGAAACTTCTTAAAATGATAGTTAACATAGCTGCGACAACTCCCCATTTTCAGTATGAAGAAGCCGAGCAAGTTCTAATGGGGATCTCTGCTATCCTTTCAAGCGATAAAGAGACCTGGAAAAAACTTTCAAAAGAAATTGACCAAATGTATTTAGCATTAAAAACCCCGGAAGAGTTTAGCGCAGAAGACTTTACAGCTGCCTCAAAAAAATTACAGCAAAAACTGCTTTGAATTAATTAATGCCCTTAAGCTTTTAATATTTTCCTGTTTCTGCTCCTCTCTCAATCTATTTGCAGGCCCAGTATGCCACTGATGTGCCTCAAGAAGATTAAGGGAATGTTCTAAAAACATCTCTGCCGAAGGTAGGTTTAGCTCTTTTAGAACTAATTTTCCCTTATCAAAAAAATCTTTCCGCCCTAAATTACTAACATCAGCGTCAAGAAGATAGCCGGAGAGACGTGTAGTTGGAATTTGTTTAAATCCACCTTCTGCTACCTGCATCTTTGTATCAAGGATCATTGTCTTAACTAGATCAACCTCTTCAACGGAATATCCACCTGCTATGCTCATTGCCTCCTCAGCCATCTTAGCTCCAAGATCTTCATTGTCTCTACGCTGAGATAAAAACCCAGCATCATGATATGCAGCAGCAACAACTAAAAGCTCTATCTCACGATCATTTAAATTGTCCCCCTTTGCATAACAGAGAACTTCTTCTATCACATCGAGTGTATGATCATAGTTATGGTAGTAGAGATCATTAGGTAGATCTCTCTTCAGCTTATCTAGAATTGTAGTGACTAAAGGTAATTGCTTAAAGTTCACTTGATGTCTTTTCCTGATCAGTCTTTAAAGTTTGAGCTGTCATTATCACAAAATTTGAGTCATTAAGATGTGAAATAAATCACAATCTGTTCTGCAAAGAGCTCACATAAATGAGATATTGTTTTAAAAATAACTGATTATTGACCTTTTTCCCCTTCTTAGAGTTATAAAAAACAATAGGTAGTGAATTTTTATCTTTCTCAGAATGAATTGAGAGTAATAAAGTACCCAAGTGCCATCTTATGAAAGTACTTATTTATCAATTAATTCAAAAAGATATGAGTTCAAAAATAAATTATCTAATTGTTTCTCTTTTTCTTACCTCGCTAACCTTAGCAGATATTGCATTGGCTGAGAGCATAGCCAAACTTTTCTCTGCTCAAGGTGTTGTCGAAATCAAAAATCCCAACGCTGCCACCTGGAGTAAACTTTCAGAGGGATCCGCAATTAACAGTGGGGACACGGTAAGAACACTAAGTGAGGGAAAAGCAGCGATCCTATTTACTGATGGTGGATTGGTTAGATTGAGTGAAAATTCATCTATGACGTTCGAGCCAACCAAGGCTGCTTCAAATATAGAGAAAAATGTTGCTATGGATTCTGGAAGTGCTTTCTTTTTTAGTCGAGAGCCAAAGCGTTTTCCAAATGTAATTACACCGTCAGTGAGCGCCGCGGTTAGAGGGACTGAATTTGCGGTTGAAGTTACAAGCTCTCAAACAAAAGTCTCAGTTCTAGATGGTGCGGTAGAGTGTAAGAACTCCTATGGCCAAGTAACACTCTCTCAAAATGAAGTAGCTACGACAAAGAAAGGAAGTGCTCCTCAAAAATCTTTACTCATTAATCCAATCGATGCTGTTCAATGGGCAATTAATATACCAATTATTGCTGATAAACCTTCCTTAGCTGAGCTTAGAAAAACTAGTACAGGGGGAGAGATTATTGAGGTATCAAAACTCTTATCTAAAGGAAAGTTAAAGGACGCGGAAAGTCATCTCAGAAAATTGCATCAAAGTGTTAAGCAGAAAAGTACCTCTTTTAATGGGCAATCTCTCTCTTATATCTACGCTTATGATGCGATCTTACATCTAGTCAGAAACGACAAAGCAAAAGCACGAGAACTCTCTACACTAGCTATAAGTTCTAACTCACTTAATACTACAGCCTTACTTAGTGCTGCATACGTTGATCAGGCTTCCTTTAATTTACCTGGTGCTAAATCAAAAATAGAAAAGCTGTTACTAATCAATCCAAGTAATCCAGTAGCTAGAGCAAAGTTAGCTGAGCTTAATTTATCTCTAGGATCCATTGATGAAGCAAAACGAGTAATAAATGAAAATAACAACTCCCAACTTTCTAACGATCTTACTCATTCAGTTCTAGGGTTCATAGCTCTAATAGAGTACGAACCGGCAAAAGCAATTATAGAATTTAATAGGGCTATTGAACTAAACCCTAATTCAGCACTCCCTGTACTTGGTCGTGGTTTAGCAAAGATAAATCAAGGATTCCTTCAAGACGGAAGAGAGGACATTGAAGTAGCGGCAGCCCTTGAGCCAAATGTGGCAATTTATAGAAGCTACTTAGGAAAAGCTTTCTTTGAAGAGGATAGAGAAAATTTATCTCTAAATGAATATGCAAGAGCTATAGCATTAGACCCAAACGATCCTACTCCACACCTATATAGAGCCTATACTTACTTATCGCAAAATAATGTCATCGGGGCACTTAGTGACGTTGAGGATTCAATTTCTAAAAACGACAACCGTGCTGTTTATAGATCTAAATTATATTTAGATGAAGATAGCGCAGTACGAAGCGCCGGACTGGCTGAAGTTTTTAACTCAATAGGTTTCGTAAAAGCTGCTCAGATTGAAGCAATCAAATCAATTAATAAAGATTACGGCAACTATAGCGCTCACAAGTTACTCTCTGAAAGTTACAATACTATTCAAACTTCAGATGCATTGTTGTCTGAGAAAGCGATCACTAATCTACTATCCCCACTTAGTTTTAATTTATATTCAAATCCTGGAAGCGATGCTTCTTTAAATGAGTACAATGCTCTCTTTGAGAGACCAAATAGAAAAGTTGATTTAAGATATCGTGGATCAACTCATGAAGATCTCTCAGTGCCTGCTGCATTCCTAACCGGTCGTACTGAGAAGTTTGGATATTTGCTAGGAGTAGAATCAGGCAATGCTAACGGTAGCAAAGATAATAATTATTTAAGAGATCAGAGGCTCAGGGCTGCTGGACAATATCAGTTAACTAGTAAAGATCGAATTATTACCGAGGGCAGATATCAAGCCTTTCACTCAGTTCAAGATAATTCTGGATTGGATGAAGTTATCTCTGAAAACTATGAACTTGATTTAGGATATCATCATAAATTTGGTCCAGGCTCAGGATTTATTTCCCAAGTTACTTACCGTGACGCCCGCAATCATTTTGGATCTTATGCGGAACGACCGATGGCGCTAGATATTATTTCTGATGCTGAGATATTTTCAACTGAAGAGATCGTTGCTTTAAATGAACTGGCCAATGAAGATGTTCGAGATCTGCGATTTAGCGCCCAATATTATAAGAATACTGAATTTTTAACTATTGTAACTGGAGCAGAATCCTATTCAGCTAAGCCAAAACGAAGAGAAAGTTCTACTATATTAGATGATGAATTTGATCTTTTTCCTGGGATTGATAGACAACTTAGATCTGAATCAACCCCTGATCTGACATCTCAGGACATATACCTTTATCCGACTCTACACCTAACAAAAATGTTAGATCTTAATTTGGGAGTTTCCTATACAAACATAGAGGTAGAGGATCGAGTAGTTTTACCTTATCTTGATACCACGACAGATCAATCCCGATGGAACCCAAAAGTTGGCACCACTGTTTATCTTACCCCTGATCTAACTTGGAGAAGTGCCTACTTTGAAGGATTAAGAAAATCAGCACTTGAAGATACAGGAACACTTGAACCGACGCTAGTTGGTGGATTTAATCAGATATTCAATGATTTCTCTGGGGCACGTTCACGTACATACGCAACTGGATTGGATTACAAAATCGCAAAGAAAACGTATATGGGAGTTGAAAGATCTCACAGAGATGTTATCGAAGCTGATAATCTAGCTCGCACCACATATAGCTTAGATTTTGATTCCTTAACTCAAAGTACAACGACCACACTTGATGATAAATTTGAAGATCATTTTAATCAAGACTTTCTCTCTGGATATCTGTATCAGGTTTTTTCTAAGCGCTGGGTAGGTACAGTAGATTACGATTGGTTTAAATCTGAATTAACCGATCCAGATGTTTATCAAGACCTTAAATTACACAGATCTCGCTTTACATTAAGGTATTTTGATCCATCTGGATGGTTTAGCTTTGCTACGGCCACTTGGCGAGAGCAAAACCGAGATGGTAGTTTTTTTGTTGAAGATGGCAATTCGCAATTTTGGATCGTTGATACTGGTGTTGGATACAGATTTCCTAGCCGTAAGGGTAGTATAGTTTTTAAATGTAATAACATCTTTGATAAACAGTTTGATTACGATCAATCTCCTGGCTTTGAGGAATTCGTAGCGGCTGATATTGCTGGTGAAGTCTTGTTGTCGTTTAATTTTTAATGAATTTTAATGAAGATTTAATCTTATGAGAATTATTAAAAAAATTTTCTTACTTTCGACTATATTCAGCTCCCCTCTAATCTTTGCACCTCTAGCATCTGCTAACTTCACAGATATATATATCTCTGAACCAGTTATGGGCTTGGGCCAAATTCTTAAAGCAACAAAGAATGGGGTAGGTCTTGCAACAATTCCTCCTACCCCATCTGAGCCAATTAAGATTGCTCTTGATTCTGCACAGAATAAGATTTATTGGGTCGAACAGAATACTGGACTAATTAGGAGGGCCAATCTTGATGGCACCAGTCAAGAAACTGTCGTATCAGGGACTTCTCCTCACGCATTAGCACTTGATTTCACAAACGGAAGAATTTTTTGGGCTGAGGGGGTGAGCTCTAAGATGATCCATAGAGCAAATATTGATGGCTCTAATCCTACAATAATCTTAACAACTGGCGAGGTATCAGCTAATATCGATCTAGCCTACGAAGCTACGACCAATATGTTTTATTGGACTGAACCTTCAAATGATATGATTTTTAGAGCGAATCCTGATGGTTCTGGAGTAGTTGCAATCGTTACTATCCCATCAACAGGAACCCTATCTGGACTGTCTATCGATAAAGATAATCTTAAGATTTACTGGTCAGATAGTGGAGATCGAAATGTCAGTAGAGCTAATCTTGATGGAACTGGGTCTGAAATTGTAATAATGGATTCCCTCATTACCCCAGAAGGGATTGCTGTAGATTCTGTTGATGGACCAACTGTCTATTGGGCAGATACTAGTGCCCAAAGAGTACAAAGGTACAATATTGCTGGCGGTTCAATCCAAACTATCCTTACATCAGTTGATGGGTTAACAATCCCTACTGATGTTGATCTTTTCTTTGACTCTTCAACACCTACTCCTACACCTACACCTACGCCTACACCTACTCCCGTTCCAGAAAAGACAGTCCCACAAACTCCAACTGTTGTTTTAACTGCTGACTCAAAGGAGGTGGATGTAACCTTTGAAGAATTTACAATTGAGTTCTTTTACCCAGAAGGAATCTCTTCTCAACTTGTTAACAAAACCCCTCAAGTTAGGTACGATGCAACCGCAAGAAGAAGTGACGGCGTTACAAAAAGAGTCATAAGTAAGAATAGACAAGCAAAAATAAAACTACCTATCGGCTCCTGGTCAATTGACTATCGAGGACTTGCAGTTATTAAGAGAAAAAAATCGAAGCAAACTAGCGCTTCTACTAAGCTTAAAAATCGAATTGCTGACTTAGCAGCTAAGCTCGCAGAAACGCCTATCAATAAGACCAACAAGAGAATTTCTCTTAAAAACAAAATTCAAACAGCTCAAGCTAAGAAAGCCTTAGCTAAAACAAAGACTGCGAAAAGAACGCTGAGAAGTGAGCCCTCAGATACGTTTAGTATCGAATGAGAAGTTTTCATTTCTCCATATCTATGATAGACTTACTGGTATGATGCAGAGACTTACTTTGATAAATTTTCTTTCTCAGATCAATTTTCTTTTTCAATGCTCTTTTCTAGGGCTCTTCTTAATACTATCTCTATTTACACCAGCCATCCTGCAAGCTGCCCCTGCTAATTTATATACAACAGATCCACAAGCTTTATTAATCTTTAGATCTAAACTTGATGGCACAGATCTCAAAAGTGAAATAGGGTCAAATTTTACTGCCTCTCCGTATGGTGTCGCACTTGATATAGACAACAACACAGTTTATTGGACAGAGCCAGGAAATAACAGCATCTTTAAAGGGGATCTTAAAGGTCAAACAAAATCCCTAGTAACTGACAAAGCTTTCAGTCCAAACGACATCGCCATTGATAGAGTTGCTCAGAAATTGTATTGGGTCAGTAAATTTACACCAGCAAGTATCAAAAGAAGTAATGTAGATGGCTCTAATATGGAGGATGTTTATGTAAGCCTCTCAGCAAATGGTCCAGATGGAATTGATCTAGATGTCACTGCTGGAAAAATTTATTGGACAGATATTTTTGATATAGCTGTTAAGCGTGCCAATCTTGATGGGACAAATGTTGAAAACGTAATCACCTCACTTATGTCAACTGAAATGCCCGATCTAGCTTTAGATATCCCTAATGGAAAAGTTTATTGGCTAGATGGTACCAATACAAATATTCAAAGGGCGAATATGGATGGCTCCTCAGGATCTCCTGTTACAGTTATATCCTTAGGAGTTAATCCCTTGGGGTTGGCTATAGATTCTACTGTCACTCCTTCAGTAGCTTACTGGACGGAGCTTCAAACTAGTCAAGTTAGAAAATTATCTTTAAGTGTTGGAGGTCCTGCTCCCACCGCAGTAACAATACTTGGCACAGGCGATGGACTTAATGCGCCAACCCATCTAGCGCTTGGTGATTTCCCGCCATTAACTCCGATTACAACAATCGATGCCCCTCCAGGAGTAGGAGTAGATAGTTCGAACAAAACAGTGACCCTAACTTTTGAAGATTTCTCCGGTGCGCTCATAGAGTCATTTGGAGCATTTGCTCTTACCGATATTACTGGTCAATTAGTGAACAAGACTCCCCAAGTAAGGTATCAAGCTACTATTACAAATAAAACAAACTCAAAGATTAAAAAGATTGTCACTAAAAACACTCAAGCTACTAGAAAACTTCCAGTTGGAACTTATAGTGCAAACTATGTAGCTCATGTAGTCGTTGCTAAAGGCAAAAAGAAGAACTTAAAAAAGAAAGCTAAGATTAAAGCCCAACTTGCGGCTCTTAAAAATGAGCCAAACACAATTGAAAATCAGAATAAAAAAGAGGTGTTGAAGGCAAACAAAAAACTTGCCGGATTTAAAGTTAAATCAACAACTGAAGACAGTCCAACTACCCCTGCATTTGATATTAACTAGTTTGAGAACTTTAAGTTTTTTAGGTTCTTCTAAGATCGCCTAGTTGCCTGACCCAATGCTTGAGAGACGCAGAGAAAGCCATCATTACATTCAAGCCTAAACTCAAAGAGTGTAGTAGCGTCATTATCATTAAGTTGTGAATATCCAACTGAGGATGTCTGAGTACAAAAAGATCCGTCTCCAAAAAGATCTCCTGAGAGATCTTCAATTGCAGTCAATATGCCATCGCTCTGAGTTGCTGTGGCTTCAGTTATAAATGTATCATTTGAGGTCAAGATCATTGTTCCATCATCTAGTTCAGAAATATCGTGTTCAGAGACAAATCCTGTAATCCCTGGTGTTACAAGCTGACAATCATCAGTAGATAAATTATATCTGACATCCCAGATCCCTAAATAAGAGGTATTCGTCGTGTTATTGTTACTATTACATGCAACAATGCTAAATGATGCCAATGCACTTAAAACAAAATGAAGGCTTCTCATCGTCTTTATCCCCTTTTTGGTATGCCTATAGTTAAAAGATGGTTGATTACTAAACCTTCTCTTATTTACTCTGTCTAATCAATCCATTTTTTCTTACACTTTGCATAAATATACTTTTGTATAAGAACATATGAAACGTTGGCTAACCTCTGCCCTACTAGGAATCATAATAACGTTGCTCCATCTGCTGACTTCACTTAGTCAAGTAGGAGATAATATAGAGCCAAAGGCATTAGATCTATGGTCTCAGCTTAGAGGATCCAAAATTGCTCCCCAAGATATTGTTTTAATATCTATGGATGAGGCAAGTTACAAAAACCTAAACATCCCTCTTAGCCAGGCTTGGCCTAGGAAGATTCATGCGGAGTTGTTAAATAAACTTTCAACAGCTGGTGTAAAAAGAGTGGTTTTTGATGTGCTTTTCTTAGACCCTGGCAACGATTCAAAAATCGATAGTACCCTATCCGTAGCTATGTCAAAAGTTCCAACAGTCCTAGGAACTGATTCAATCATTAAAGATTACTCCTCAGCTAGTGGTTCTTTTAAAATTGAAGAGGTACTACTCCCTCATAAACCATTTCTGGAAAATGCTGAGCGTGCTGCATTAGTTGGATTCCCAGAGGATGATGGATTTGTAAGAAGATTTTTAACCGACCGATCGGCCCAGACAAAAAATTTCAATACTCTATCAGAGGCGGCTGCTGGAATCTCAAATCAAGACCGAAATACACTTCCAGGGCCTCGTGATTTTATAAATTATCTTGGTCCTAAAGGAACTATCCCCTTTATTAGTTATTATCAGGCGATTGATAAGGATCATCCAATTCCAAATGACGCCCTTAAAGATAAGATTGTATTTATTGGATTATTGCTACAAACAGATGTTGGCCCCTCACAAAAAGATGTTTTCATGACCCCTTTTGGTCGAATTTTTGGAACTGAAATTCATGCTACTGCTGCGCTTAATCTTATACACAAAGACTGGATTAAAAGGGGGTCAGCTTGGTTAGAGATCCTAACTTTAAGTCTAGTTACTTTTCTACTTACAACTACACTCTTTGCACTTCGTCCTCTTTGGGCCACAGTATTATTTGCTGGAACTCTTATTACCTGGATTATAGTAGGATATATGAGTTTCCTTAATAATATTTTTATACCTGGAACACTTTTAGTATCAATTTTTCTCCCGATTACACTTCTTTTAAGTACGCTCTACTATTATTTTGTTACTCGCAAAGCTGAACTTAAACTTGCTAGCGCTTTTGAATTATATGTTTCTCCTCAAATGGCAAAATCAGTCGCTAACAACCAGAAAAGCCTTTCATTAGGAGGAGAAAAAGTTTGGGCTACCGCCATGTTTACTGACATCCAGGCTTTCACCTCAATCTCTGAAAATATGCCAGCAGAGCAGGTCTCTGCAATGTTAAATGCGTATTTTACTGAGGTCATGGATGTTGTCTTTAATAATGACGGCACCCTTTTAAAATTTATTGGGGATGCTATCTTTGTAATTTGGGGAGCGCCGGTAAAGATTAATGATCATGCCTCAAAAGCGTGCCAGACTGCATTAGCGATTCAAAAAGAGGTTCATAGATTTAATGAATCAAAAAGATTTCCCCCTCTTTTAACAAGAATTGGAATTCATACTGGTCCAATGGTGGTTGGGAATCTTGGCTCGAGTAAGCGGTTTGACTATACAGCTATTGGAGATTCCGTAAATCTAGCCTCCCGCATCGAAGGAATAAACAAGTTTTTTGGTACTTATATCTTAATTAGCGAGACCGTAAAAAAAGAGGTTGGGGGGACATTTTCATCTCTAGTGGTTGGTTCAATAAAAGTAGCAGGAAAAGATGAGGCAGTGACTCTCTACATCTTGCTCGAAGATCCTTTGCCTGAATCAATATCAAAATCCTGGGAGGAGGCCATTATAAAATTTAAATCTCAAAAATGGAGTGAGGCTGAGACTGGCTTTAAAAGTACAGAATCTCTTCCTTTGCTTAGTAAAGCTTCTAAATTTTACTTAAAGCAGATTGCTAATTATTTAAAAGATCCTCCACCATCAAATTGGCAAGGTGACCTCTCATTCATAGAAAAATAATTGAAAAATAGCAGGCTATGATAAACTATTAGTAGTTCTTTCATTAAGTGTCTTTAAAGAAAGGTGCTGAACGGAGAGTGCATAGATTCCATAAAGACAGACACACAGATACTGATAAGCATGAAAAATCAAGGAGTAAGCAAATGCTGTCTCTTTAGATACTCCAAAAAGTCCGAGTGCAGCAACACAGGCTGTCTGAAAAACTCCAAGAAACCCAGGGGCACTTGGCGCAGCGACTGCAAGTGCTACAACTACTGTTAAGGTTAGACTCATCAGATAAGTCCATTCCCCCTCAAACATAAAAAGTCCAAAGTGAAAACTAAGCATGCAACTCCCCCATACTAAAAAGGAGGTCACAATTGTCATCATTAATCGTTTAGCAGATCTGAGCACAGAAGTTCCCTCAAGAAGTCCAGCTAAAAATGAATGTAGCTTTGTCTTAATTCCATCAGGTAACGGAGTAAGGAAGAACTCGTTAAGTCTTAATATTTTCTTTGGAAAAAACGCACCCACTAGCATAAATAAAAAGATAGCTCCTCCGATTAATGCTAATATACTTGCTCCCTTGATTGCCCATTCAGGAAGATCAGGGATAAATGGAGAGACACTCGCTAACATTAATAAAACAACTGAGAGATCAAAGAATCTCTCAATAACAATTGATGAAAAACCAGTAGCAAAGGAATGCTGGCTTCTCTTAGCAAGGACATAAGGACGTATGAACTCTCCTGCCCTTAACGGCAATACAAATGTTGCCATGTTTCCAATCATAAGGGAGTCAAAAAGAATTCTAATTGAGACTTCCTTACCCTCAGGCAACAGATATCGCCATCTATAGGCTCTAAACACATAGTGCAGTAGCCAAAAAACTGTAATCGGGAAAAGGTACCATAAATTGAGATGCACTAATTCTTTTAGAACTATCTCCCACTCTACTTGCAAGGATATCCATGTAAGGAGAACAATACTTACTGTCCATCCAAAGATGGTATGAAATTTTTTAGAACTTAAAATATTTGACATTTACTAATACTGAAGTGGTGTTACCTCTTTACCAACTAGCTGGCTAAGTTTACTAAGGGCCATATTGTAATTATACCGTGCCTGCAAAAGGCTAATCTTCATCGTGGCATAAGAGGCAATACCTTCCATAAGAATCTTAGGCTCTCCTATTCCCACATCATAATTATTTGAAGCAGAAACCATCCATCCTCGTGCCGCACTCGTACCCTCAGAGGCTTGCTTGATCTGCTCTTTATACTCAAGTACTTTTCTATATGATTCTTCGATCTGAAGAGGAATTCCAATCTTAGCTAACTCCTCCTTAGCTTTTAGTCCATGATACCGTGCTCGTGCTTGAGCAATCTTTGATTGAGTGGTCAAAAAATTAAGATTCCAGCGTAATCCAAATGCCGGGCCGCCAGAGATCTCTCCAAAGCCATCATTCTCAAGAAATGGGTTATTACTATTATCTCTTGCATCTGATTTACCACCCTGAACCTGAGCTCCAAGGAAAAAGATCGGATAAAGATCAGATTCCTCTACTTTAATTAGATTTTTTTTCGCCGCTAATCCTTCTGATAACTGCTTTACTTCAGGTTTATTTTTCCAGGTAAGTAGAACTAGATCTTCAAGTGAGCCTGCAGTGAATTTTTCTTCACTTAAAAAATCAGGGGTGGTTTGAAAGCTTGGATCAAGTTTAGCAAAGGCCCCGATAGCAGATCTGGCCATGGGAACACCCTGCTTTGCGGCGGCTAACTGTCTATTAAGCTCAGATCTCCCAACATATAGCCTTTGTATATCAGTTTGACTGACTTCCCCTGTTCCCTCTTCGAAAAGCTCGTTAGCTTTTGTAATAGCTTTTTCTAAATACTCTCCAACTTCATCACCTAACCTTAACGCATCAGATGCCAATAGGTATCCGTAGAAAAATTCCTTAATTCGATGAATAACTTCACCTTTTTTAATTTCAACAGCAGCCTCCTCAACTCTAATTCCTGCCTTGGCAGCGTTGACATACCCTTCAAGTTTTCCCCAAGTCCAAAGGGGAATAATTGCTGTTAACGTTCCTTTTGCGAATGGAGCAAATCCCTGATATTCATTTGTTTGATCAGTTGTTCCTAAAAAATTTCCCTGGGGAAGTGGAACTTGGTTTCCAGCACCATCTAGGACATATAAATCCTCTCCATTAGCACGAGCATTTCCATGTACCCCGGCTAATCCTAAAAATTCTACAACTCCAAAGTGCCCAGCCTTTGCTTCATCAAGTTGAGCCTTGGCAAAATCAACATTGAAGTATGCTTCTTTAATCTCAGGACTTTCCTTGATTGCTTTTTCAATAATGTCGCCTAGAGAATGAGTATTGTTTGGGGCACCAAATAGTAACGATGGGGAGACAAGTATTCCTAAAACTACTATTTGGAAGATGTGGGACTTTAGTTTCATCAGTGAACTCCTAGAATCAAATCTATGTGCTTTATATATTAAGCGTGAAATATTATCTATCTAGAAAAGTTAGATAAACTCCAACTAAAAACAATGTTTTAAATTAATCTACATTGGCCAGAGAGAGAGAACTTGGCTTTAATTTACCTTTTTTCCCAAATAATGACCCCCTAGTCTCACGATTTACCTGATCAAGTCCCCTTCTTTCTAAGAGCGCTATAATCTTTGTACTTCCAAGATCTTCTATAACTTTGGCTTCATCAGAATAAAGTAAGGTCATGCAGATATAATTAAATTTCCCTTCATTTGTGAGCTGTTCACTTTCTATCATTCTAAAGGTTGTAAGCAGTATTGAAGTAAGTCCGATATTTGCCGATTCTTTAATTAATGAAATATCAGAGCTTAATCCTTCACCGAGTGGCGCGGCAGGATCTTTGCCACTTACTAATAGCATCCAGGCAAGAGCAAACGATCTTGCACTAAAATTCTTAAAATCAATATCTCCTAACTCTGTCAACCTATTAGGTACAATTTGGAATACTAATTCGGTTCCAATACCATGAGATTTAATTCCAAGTTTTCGTAATCCATTTGTTACAAAAACTAATTTATCATCTGACTCGGTTGTGCATTTAAATACAGATATCTCTAGTGGAGATTGTTGGTTTGTTAAAATTTTACTTATCTCATTTTCCTCAATTCCTAGCTCTCTCAGTTCTTCTTTAATGTTTAGACTTATATAACTAATCGGCTTTCCATACTGAGCTTCGAATGGCTCCCATGCAGAGGCTAGTACGGGCCTTGTATACCGACCGACTCGCCCACTTTCTAAGACTATCTCAAGATCAGTTCTTAAAAATATATCTGCTCCATCTATCCATTCTGAATCGTTTTTACCTTGTCTATTATGTACTGCATAGAAGATGCCTAATTGAGAGAGTCTTTCTGAATAACCATAGACAATCACTTCGTATCTTAATAATGCAAGAAACCCACGAATATACCTATCTATCTTTTTATCTTTCCATTTAACAAAAAAAGCGATCTTTCCTTTAACAATGCTGATCAAATCCTTAGTATCAACTATTCCTTTAAATCGATCTCGTTGATATGAAATGAGTTCAGAACATTTTTCAAATTCTGGAGCAACTACAGTTTCAGAGATCAGATCAAAGGTTCGATCCTCAAGAGTTGATCTTTTTCTGTTTCGAGTGGAAGGAAAAACAATTCCTAACCTTTCAAGATAAACTGCTCTCCCATCAAAAACAGATTCAGTAATTGAAGAGCTAATTCCAAAATTTAGAATCCGCCTCTCCTCTTCACTACTTTCAATTATAAACTCATTCCAGAGCTGTCGTGGTTGACGAAGAGAATTATTCTTTTCATTATTAATCTTAGATGGGGGATCAGCCAACAAACTGTCTATCCCACCGAGTGTAGTGCCATCGTACATAATTAATTTAGGATTTTTTACTTAACTTGACGCGATGGAAATGTAGCGTATCTACTTATAGGCGTCCAGTCTTACGAGGTAATATTATTGTAAGTAGAGCTTCTTGATACTTTGAGAAATCTTAACTATTATGTTCTACTATATTTCATCTCGCATTTATCGACCAACTGCGTTTTACTTTCTCTGCTATTTTTTATTTTTACTTATTTTGTATTTTTAGTATTTACATTTTTATGTTTTTATCTCTGTAAATATGGCTAAGCTTTATTTTAGATACGGCACCGTTGGAAGTGCAAAAACTTTAAACTTATTGGCTGTTGCTCATAACTATCGACAGCAGGGGAAAAATGTTCTCCTTTTAAAACCACTTTTAGATAATAGATTTGGTACGGATATAATAAGATCTAGAGCTGGGTTAGAGCAACCTGCAGATATAATGGTGACTGACTCAACAAAGATACCTGATAGCAAACTAGAAGGGATAAGTTGTGTCTTAGTGGATGAGGCACAGTTTCTAAGTGCTCAAGTAATTAACCAGTTAAGAGAGATAGCAATTCATAAAAACATCCCAATTATCTGTTATGGCCTTAGAGCTGATTTTAGAGCCCATCTTTTTGATGGATCACGTCGCCTTTTTGAACTTGCTGATACGGTTGAAGAGATTAAGACAACCTGTGCGTTTTGTAATCGAAAAGCAATTATGAACTTAAAACACTCAAATGGAGTTGCTACTATTGAAGGTCCAAGTGTTGATCTTGGGGCCGAAGAGAAATACTTTCCAGCTTGCTATAACTGCTATAACGAGCAATTAAAGATTGCAAATTCGCCATGCTTGCCAACATCAGAACAGTTCGATTTGTTTGCTGCGAATATGAAGTAAAACTTTGTCAGTTTATAAGTCACTTGCTGGCGGGGGTGGAGGCTCAGCATCATCAGTCAAAGGACTTTCAGGGTCATTATCTGACGTTGGGTCTGGCATCGGTTCTGAGGGCTCATCAGGAGTCACTTCATTATCTGGATTATTAACAACATCTGGAGGAGCTAGAGGATCATTAAGCTGCCCTGATCCTTGATTAGCTAAGGATGAGGATCCATCATCAAGATCTGAGGGACTGAAATAGTCTTTTCCTCAAAATCAACAATAAACACGACAACAGCCTGACCAGGCTGCACAGAAGCAAAGGTAACTTCTGAGGAGACTCCAAGTGCCTCTATTAAAAATATATGTTTATCAGAGTCAGTAAGGCCAGCTAAGATTTCAAACGATCCATCATTCAAAGATTTTGATGTATTGCCACTCTGAATATCGAATATCTCTGCTCCACTAACAGGCGTAGCTAATGCATCTAGCACTAGTCCTCTAACTGTAATATCACCTGAGTTACTACCGTGCGAACCACCGCCGCAGCCTGTAATACCGCCAGTAATTAGGCAAAAATTATGAAGATTCTATTAAGCACTTGATACCCCATTTGACCAGAAACCACCTACATAGCCCATATCCAATTATCTACGATAGTTGATCCTAAGTTTTGTCCTAATTATAAGATCTTTCAATGGAGATTCGTAGATTATAAGAGATAACTTCAATTTCTCTTATAGCTTCTAAGTAATTCTCTTAGAGGTCCTTACGAAAATTGAACAAGTGAGAAATATTCTCGCTATAAACAGAAGCCAAACTCTATTTTATACAGACTAGGGGTTGCAACATAAGATGAACCGTTAATAATATGATTGTATGGCTCCCAGTCTTAAAACAGCTCTAATTCAATGTTTACAATCCCTCTTAACTCCTATTATTAGGTTTTGCCTCCGCAATTCACTCGGGCTTAATGATATTCTTGAATGTGCCAAAGTTGTTTTTATAAAAGTTGCTTCAGATGAGTTTAAAGCAGCAGGAGAAGAGATAAATGTAAGTAGATTATCTGCGGCCACTGGTGTACATCGAAAAGATGCAGCGAGAATCTTTAAACATGGAGATACTAAGATTGAATCATCATACTTTGTGGCTAGAGTAGTTGGACAGTGGTTGAACCATAAAACTTTTAGCGCTGCACCAGGTAAACCTAAAATTCTTTCCTTTGAAGGGGATGATTCTCAATTCTATGATTTAGTAAGAACAATTGGGCTCGACCTTCGCCCAGGAACAGTACTTTTTGATATGGAGCGTGTCGGACTAGTGGAGCGAACTCCGCGTGGCCTAAAACTAAAAGCAAATACATTTGTACCAAAGGGAGCACCTCTTAATGAACTTAAAATGCTTGGTGAAGATGCTGAGGATTTTATGATGGCAGTTTTAGAGAATGTCTATGGCGGAGAGGAACGCAATAATATCCATGTTGTTACTGTCTACGATAATGTTGATGAAGCTGATTTAAAACGGATCAGGAAGTGGTTTGCTGATCAGGCAGCGTCCCTACATAAAAGATCCTGTAATTTCCTTTCTCGGTTTGATCTTGATATTAATTCACAGAAAAGTAAAAAGAAAAAAGGTGGACGTCGGGTTCTGATCGGGACCTTTACTCGAACGTAGAGCTCAAACAGTGTCGATGCAAAGCAAATTGGATTGCTTCTTTGATTCACAAACTATAAATCAATAACTATTTACTCGCCTTATACAGATAAGCGATGCCAAACGTGGCTGGCTGACTTTCAGGCTTTATAAAATTAAGTTCACTTAGAATTTCTTCAAAAGCTTTTCCACAGGGAAATGTTTTCGATGTTTGTGGCAGATAGGTATAGGCCGAACGGTTCCCGGTCATTATTCCACCAATGATGGGGATAATGTATTTAGAATAAAAGTTATAAAACGATCTAAAAAGGAAATTTTTAGGTTGGCCAAATTCCAAAACAAGGAGAGTTCCATCAGGTGTTAAAACTCTCCGTATCTCACTAAGCCCTTGTTTTAGATCTTTAAAATTTCTAACCCCGAATGAAACTGTAACGATATCAAAAGAGGCATCCTCAAATGGAAGGCTTGCTGCATCAGCCTGTACAAAATTATATCCCCTACCCTTATATTTTTCACGTCCGACATTGAGCATTGGCTCACAAAAATCGGCACCTGTAACATCACCAAATCTCTTTGCTAAAAGTGGTAAAAGATCCCCTGTACCGGTACAGAGATCTAAAACTTTTTTGCTATTATCTTGTGCAAGCAATCTGACTAATCTAAACTTCCATAAATGGTGCATTCCAAAACTCAGCACGGTATTGGTGATATCGTAACGGCCTGCAATTGAGCCAAACATCTCCTTTACTTCTGTTGTAGTTGGTGAATACTGAGTCATTTCAATAGATTAAATTTGAAACACATTGGTGATTTTCTGTCATAACAGATAAGTAAGCTTTATAGCGGAATATGTCACTAAATAGAAGCAAAGTTGATTTTTATTATAAGATTTTTAGAGGGTTAGAGATGAGAAGCAGTTTAAAGGTTTTCCTTACCGCCTTAATTGTTCTTAGTTGCTTCCTTAGTGGTTGCACTAAAGAATCTTCTGACGATTCAAGTGATAACACGGAAAGCTCTGATAGCTCTTCCCCTCATAGTGAATCAGCCTCATCCCCTTTAGTTAAATGTGGTGTTTTTACTGACGGTGCTTTTCAGCAAAATGTTCCCTTTGAGAAATCAGAGATCGTAAATGTCAAAGGAGTAGGATCTGATCTAGTTATAATAACTCGTACCACTGGAGAGCAAGCAAGAAATAGTCAGGTAGTTAAACTTCAAGGAACTACTTCTTCCGGCATCTCCTCAAGTAAATCAAAGCGCGCCGCAGATTTTACAAACGCAAATGCTTCTTTTAATGCTTTATTTCTCCCGGCTAGTAATGATTGTACTGTCTCTCTACCTGATGGTGGTCTAGGGGTTTACGGTCATATCTTTACCCAAGATGGAAGAAGTCTAAACGAAATGTTAGTACAAAAAGGTTTAGCAAATCCTGAAGCTGGCATATGTGGTGGGGATGCTCTGGCAGGTTGCTATGCTGGATTACCAGTTGAAGAGGAATTATCAAATCAGGTAATTAATCGCTTCTTATGGAAACCGGTTTCAGAGAACGACGGCAAATTAGTTATTTTACATAATGCTTTTGGCGTAAACGCCTCAGTTGAAGGTGCATCATCTTCAATGTCTGGACATAATTCAGGACCGAGTAACGGCTTTAGCGCTACAGTCAGATATCCTTTATCTGGATGTGCTTACGGCAGTGCGACTGTTAGATTTTTTGATTCACTTGACCGTATAGTTCCACTTGCAAACGGAGAGACATCTCTTAAGATTAGCAATGGCTGTGATAGAACTGAGTTGAGGTTCTAGATACGGCTTTGTTAGCCTGCCTTAGACCGAGTCTTAGCTTGCTGTAATCTGGTAGATATATTCGTGGGGGCACATAAAGGTATGATGTTTGTGAGCTCGAAGACCGACAAAGCTCCAAAAGGAACCCCTCCTATTAATTATATCCTGATTTGAGACCAAAAAAAAAAAGAGAAAGCCTCTCAGTGCTTTCTCAACATTACTATCTGTTCCCTGTGTTCATTCACACATGGACTAACGAAATTGTAGGAACGGAACGCAATAAGCGATATAGGATCAACGAGATCCTGAAAGAGAAACCTCATATCAACCTGGAAAACCAGCTTGGTTGTGGGGTTCCTTCACTCATCATTGCTGTACAACTATCAGTGAAGAAACCCTAACCAAACATATGCTGATCCTAGGACATAAAAACCTAGCGTAACCACAGAAAAAACCTAATTTAACCGGGTCCACACTTACAGCGTCCGTTCCATTAAGACGAGGCGTATCTTAATGCAGAGGGCGCATGACTGATGCCTAGGCAAAAAACGTCCCTATTGATATTGTCGACATAGTTTTTAATTAAGTTAAGTCGATGTGCAGAAATTAATAGTCAATATTCTTGAGGGATTAGCTATTCTTTTAGGCCCTATATTTGGGGCAAAAATTAGTATCGCTTATGGCGAAACCGCTCAGTTAGAGCTTTACCTAACATTCCTACTCTCATTTTTGTGCTGGATAGCAACAGACCGGTTATGTTTTATATACCTCTCCACTGGACAAAGTAGCGAGGGAGTTGGAAAGAAGAAAGATAAAACAAAAAAAGCGCCTCTTAGTCGTTCTAATTTTGGAATAATTACCTCCCTAATTATCTCCGCTTTTTTCTCCTTAGGAATCTTACACCTCTTACAAACAAAGAGTGAGCAATTTTTCTTTCACTTAGTACTTTTGGCACTCTCGCTTCATAGTATCTCGTCAATTGCTAACCAAAGAGGTTTATTTTGGATCTGGTTAATTACTAGAGGGTGTTACAATTCCTTGGTTGGTGCCCTAGGATTTATGGTAGTGACTCAGCAGTTTTACTGGCAACCATTTGTAATCTCAATTGGATACTCCTTAATGATCGGGGCTCTTCATCTCTCTCACTTTAACTTCTTAGGAAAGATCTCTTCAACTAAACATTTAGTGACTATTTACTCAGGACTTCTTTTTTTAGGGCCAGTTGTTATATCGTCACTTGCTGTCTTTAGGGAGCTTCCTAAAAACTATATCTTTATCCTAGTCGTACTTTTTCTTGCTCAAAGATTCCCTGCCATCTTTAAAGAGCTTTTAAAGTTATTTTCAAGTAAGGGAGCGGCCCCTACTGATAGAAGGGATAAATTTGTATCAGCTAATGCTGGTATAATTGCTGCTTTACTCCTAATTGTTGCACTTTTAACTACATTCTCTTAGTCTATACCGAGCGATACGAACAACTATTTGGAGGCTCTATGAAGTATCATTTGAACATGTCAAGTTTGCTTTTTTGTACAGTATTTTTCTTTAACTCTCTCTCAAGTGCCGCACCGTCAGAGGTTAAGGTAAATCCAAAATCGTTAGAGCTAAATGAGAAAGGCGCGGTGGCGATGCAAGCTCATGATAACGAAGGTGCAGAGAAGTTATTTAAGCAGGCTTATGATATAGACCCTTCAAATATTACTGCAGCTTACAATTTAGCTGGATCCTATGTTGCAAATAAAAAGGAGAGCGAAGCGATTAAACTTTTATCTGGGATCGCTAAAAGCAACCCTAAAGATGCTGGTATCTACGCTCGCCTTGGAGATGCTCATTTTTCAAACCAGAATGTTAACGAAGCACGGAATGCTTATGAAAAAGCATACGCCCTTGATTCTAACTATCCATCAATCCCAATGAAACTTGGGGTAATCTATTCAATGAATAATAAATTGAATAAGGCTGAGAAGATGCTAGAAAAAGCAGTAGAGCAAAATCCAGAGGATTCAAAAACATTGGCTAATCTTGCCTCTGTACTTTTAGCAAATAAAAAACCGGAAGAAGCCATTCGAGCGGCTAAGAAAAGCTTGCAGGGTAAGGTTGCTGCTGATACTTACATTACACTTGGACAATCCTACGATAGCATCAAGGAAGCTAAGAATGCTTTAATCTCTTATGAAAAGGCGATGGCCCTTGGCAAAAGTACTCCTGAATTACTTACTAGAGTAAAAGAGCTAAAAGAGTTTGTTGCTAAACAGGGTTAAATAAAAGCGTGTTAATAAAAAGTGAGCCTTGAGTTACTAACTTATAAAGAACAATTCTGACTAAATTAAGGTGATTAAGTGGCTGATTCTGAGCTGATGCAAAAGGTGATCTCGCTTTGTAAGAGGCGAGGTTTTGTATTTCAAAGTAGTGAGATTTATGGTGGCCTAAAAAGTGCCTATGATTACGGCCCACTTGGGGTCGAGCTAAAGAGAAATATCGCTTCAGAGTGGTGGTCTGCTGTAGTACATCAAAGAGAAGATGTTATTGGACTTGATGCCTCGATCGTTATGCATCCTAATGTTTGGCGGGCCAGTGGTCATTTAGCCGGATTTTCAGATCCCTTGGTTGATTGTAGAAACTGTAAAGAGCGATTTAGAGCAGACAAAGCTCCTAAGGCAGATCCCGGTTGCTCTGTTACATATATAAAAGGTGGCAAAGATAAGGGTGAAAAGATTAAGGGAATTGTCTCAGATAAAGGATATATTTGCCCGACTTGCGGAAGCTCAGATCTCTCTGATGAGCGACAATTTAATTTAATGTTTAGAACTTCGTTAGGTCCGGTTGATCCGATTGAAAAAATAATTGATCAAATCACATCGACCGAAGAGAAACTTTCACGAAAAGATCTAAGAGCAAAAATTGAAGAAGCCGTCGCTGAAAGTGCCGTTTACCTTAGACCTGAAACTGCCCAGGCTATGTTTGTACAGTTTTTAAATTGCCAACAAACTATGTCAATGAAGGTCCCCTTTGGCATCGCCCAGCAGGGTAAATCATTTAGAAATGAAATTACCGTTGAGCATTTTATCTTTCGATCATGCGAATTTGAGCAGATGGAGATGGAGTATTTTATTGAACCAGGAACTCATGTTGAATGGTTAGATTATTGGTGTAAGGAACGGATGAGCTGGTGGACAAAATATGCCAATAAAAAAGATGACTTTATGCTTCGTCAACATGCTCCTGAGGAACTAGCTCACTATTCATCTGACTGTTACGATGTTGAGTACAGATACCCTTGGGGCTGGGGTGAACTTGAAGGGATTGCATCACGCACCGATTACGATCTTAAAAAACATACTGAACACTCTGGTGTTAAACTTAGCTATTTTGATCAGAACAAAAACGATCCTGAAACAGGAAAACCTGGTTGGAGATATGTCCCTTACGTTATTGAACCGGCTGCTGGATTAACCCGGGCAGTCCTCTGTTTCCTACTTGATGCCTACTTTGAGGAATCAGGAGTCGATGCTGATGGCAAAGAGAAGACAAGGGTAATATTAAAACTGCACCCTAGATTAGCTCCTATAAAAGTAGCTGTTTTACCACTAGTGAAAAAAGATGGCCTTCCAGAGATAGGACGAGATATCGTAGCGAAATTTTTTAAAGCCGGAATGAGTGCTAGCTATGATGAACAGCAATCTATTGGCAAGCGGTACGCGCGGCACGATGAAGCAGGTACTCCGTATTGCTTAACTATCGATCACCAAACAGCTCAAGATCAAACTGTAACGATAAGAGATCGTGATACAACTAAGCAGGAAAGAATAAGTATTGAAAGTGCCCTAGAAGTTGTAAAAAATAGATTAGCTGAATCTTAGCCGAATTTTATTGAGGGCATCGCTTAATGATACAGGCATTGATCGAGATAGTTGGAAAAGACTATGTGCTGACTAGCTCTGAAGATAAAGAATTCTATGGAAAGGATCGCCTTAAAGGGACAACTCCAAATCCACTAGCTATTGTAAAACCAAAAACTATAGAGGAAGTTCAAAAAGTTGTCTTGCTCTGCCATGATCAAAAGATTGCGATTGTACCTTCAGGCGGACGAACAGGGTATGCCGGTGGTGCTTTAGCTATGAATGGTGAAGTGGTTCTTTCATTAGAGAGGATGAATCGTATTCTTTCAGTTAATCAAATAGATCGCACCATTATTACTGAGCCCGGTGTTTTTCTAAGTCAGATTCATGATGCCGCTAAGGGTGTTGGTTTATATTATCCGGTTGACCTTTCGTCACGGGGTTCATGTCATATTGGTGGGACGATTGCTACTAATGCTGGAGGCATAAGGGTCATTCGGTATGGACTTACTAGAGATTGGGTTTTAGGACTAAAAGTAGTTCTAGCTAACGGCGAATTAATGACGATTAATGGCTCTCTTTATAAAAATCAAACTGGATACGACTTAAGGCAGTTATTTATTGGCAGTGAGGGAACTCTAGGAATAATTGTTGAAGCCACTTTAAAACTTACAGTTCCATCAAAGCCCGGCACTGTTGTTTTATTTGGCACTGACTCAACTGATTCAATACTTAAACTTTTAGATCTAAGTAAAAAGTATTCACTCTCCCTTTTGGCATTTGAAACATTTGATACTGAATCCATTAATTTAGTAATTACTAATGCAAAGCTAAAAAATCCGTGGAAACAAGGCTATCCAGCCTATGCATTAATAGAGGTTGAAACCTTTGATAATACTACTAACGAGATAGAACTTTTTTTTGAAGATGCAATTAAGTTAGGAATTGTAAAAGACGCCCTACTTGCTACAAATGAAACTCAGTATAAGACATTTTGGTCTTATCGAGAATTGATCAGTGAAGTGATCTCAAAACATGAGTACCCTCATAAAAATGATATCTCTGTCCCTGTTTCAAATCTTCCTCAGTTTATTGAACAAGCCCAGATAACTCTTAAGAAACATTACCCAACTTTTAGAATGGCGATCTTTGGTCATATCGGAGACGGAAATCTTCATATTAATATTTTAAAGCCAAATGATTTAAAAATCTTTGATTTTCATACTGAATGTAAAAAAGTTGATGAACATTTGTTTTCCCTAGTTAAGAAATTTAATGGTAGTATATCAGCTGAGCATGGAATTGGTGTTCAAAAGAGAGATTTCTTACATTATTCACGATCAGAGACTGAGATCTCTTTAATGCGATCAATAAAAAAAGTTATGGATCCAGACAGGATTTTAAATCCTGGAAAGATGCTATCTTGATATTGCTTTGTTGATTTTTTCTGTGTTGATTTTTGCTCTGTTGATTTTTTTATAAAGTAATGAAGTATATTTTTTTTCTACTATCTTTACTCCTTTTTTTGTCACCGTTGACAGGGTGTGAGGATGCCCCGCCTGAACAATCTTCTCATAATCCTTCTCATAATCCTTCTAATGAGAGATCAATTGAGTTAGCTAATCTTAACCATAAAGAGATAAGTAGTTTAACCTCCAAGAACAAGGACTCCCAAACATTAAACAGTAACGCTTTAGAAACTAAGCCCTTTGAATCAGCAAAAGCTTTTGAAAAAGCATTGCAACCAGAATTAAGAAAACTAATCTCTGATATTCCTTCAACGAGTGAAAAAAGTGATGAAATAAAAAAGCAGGATTCGAAACAAAGTCCAGAAAATTCCATTACTACCCCTGAAGATGTAGCAAAAGTGATTGAGAATGCACGGGATGAAAAAGCAGTCACAGAAGCAATTAATAGCGCCTTTAAAGAAGCTCATACTCAGGACCAACAGGATTCGCCTCCTATATTTGAAGGAGCTTCCCCCTTTAATCCCCTTTTTAATGAAGATGATCTTTCTAAGATTACTGCTCTTAGTTCAAATTCTGCTAGTTCATCTCCCAAAGCTCGCCAAAAATTTAATCCTGGAGTCAGGGTCCCTAACCAGCAGCAACCATCAACAACCGCTCCTCTTTCGGGAGGTTTTGATTTTACTGGCAAAGGAAATGTTGGCAGTCCTTCTGACGAATCATTAAATTTAAACCCCGTCTCTGGTCAAGCTCGTGGGTATTCCATGTTTTATCTTATGCATCCAAGAGCACGACAGACCGTTGAGAAACAGATTACTGCTCTTATTAGATCAAATGTTCAAGAGGTTTTCCTGGGTGTCTTGACTGATGGAACTTTTGGAAAAGACTTTGGCTATCTAAATTCAATCTTATCACGCATAGCAAGTGCTGGCAGGAGAATCTACTTAACTCTTTATCTAACAAACGGCCCTACGATGAGAGTATATGATATTACTCCGATTAAGGTTGGGTTTAATAATATAGAGCCTGGGGCTTTTAGAAATTTAATCAGATTCAATCCTGAAACTCAGTCAAAATTTAAAACCATGGCACAAGAGGTCCTTCAAGTCCTTAATCACAATAGACAGTTAGGTGCGCTAAATAAAAATTACGTATCTGTAATGCTTGAAGATAACCTTGATGGGAACTCTTACCAAGCCATGCGAGAGTTAGCAAAAACGATCATAGGAGATCGAGCTCAATTTATAAGAAGCCCGTGTCCTGGATGTTATCAAGGAAATACCGCTGAGAGTCTAGGTAATCAGGTTGAACTTCATGCTCAACAAAACATATCAAACCTGACTAATGGGGATGGCTTTTCTTTTGATGGCTTTCAGTTTCTCTATCCACAAGAAGATGGAGTAGGTATCACCTATGAATCAGCAACGGGATTAGCAACACAAGCAAAGGATCAAGGTCTTTCGTATTTCGGTCTCTGGAGAGCTAATTGGCAGGGGTTACAAAATGGCCCGCTAGTGCACCCAGACAACCGTCCTTATCACATCCCTACAGATGAAGAGTTAGAGTTTGACATCTCATTACTTCGTTACGGCCTAAACTAAAATACAAATAAAATAAAGCTAAAATAATAGCCGTGTTTTGATAGAGGTCTCAAGCGACTCAATTCTTTGAGTTACTTCACGTGAAACATCAACATTAATATCCATTATTAGATATCCGATCTCTGCTGTTGTACTTAGATACTGGGCACTAATATTTGCACCAACTTCAGCCATAATATTATTTATACTACCTAGAACACCGGGCACATTTTTATGAATATTTAAAATCCTGTGGTTTCCCTCAACTATTGCTAGAGCAACTTTTGGAAAATTCACTGCTCCTTCAGTAGCTCCTGTCTCAATAAAATCTAATAATGAATTTGCAACTTCAAGTCCTATATTTTTTTGAGCTTCTTCAGTACTGCCACCTATGTGTGGAGTTAAAAGAACATTAGGAATCCCTCGTAACTCACTTACAAACTCATCCTTATTTGAACCAGGCTCAATTGGGTAAACATCAAGGGCAGCACCTGCAAGGTGTCCATTTCTAAGGGCTTCAGCTAATGCTGCAATATCAACTACAGTGCCACGACTTAGGTTTAATAAGACCGCACCCTGCTTCATCTTTGAAAGCTCTTTTGATCCAATCATCCCTTTTGTCTCTGGAGTCTCAGGTACATGTAAGGTCACAAAATCAGAAGCTTTAAGAAGATCATTTATAGATTCAACAGTCTGAGCAATACCAAGAGGTAATTTTCGAAGAATATCATAATAGATAACCTTCATGCCGAAAGATTCAGCTAAAATTCCGATCTGTTGCCCGATGTGGCCATAACCGATGATACCAAGGACTTTGTGTCGTATTTCACAACAACCATCAGCGGATTTATCCCAAACTCCCTGATGCATCCTCTGACTTTTCCATGCAGCTTTACGTGCTAGCATAATAATCTCAGCCATAGCGAGTTCAGCGACACTACGAGTGTTACTAAATGGAGCATTAAAAACTGGAATGCCATTCATTTCAGCAGCGCGTAAATCTACCTGATTAGTTCCGATACAAAAGCACCCAACTGATAAGAGTCGCTTTGTCTTTGCTAATACATCAGATGGAATCTCAGTTCTTGAACGGATGCCTAAAATATGAATGTCTGAAATTGCTGCTAATAATTCATCTTTTTGCCAAGCAGTTGAGATTAACTTTGGGCTATAACCACGTTCATGAAATAGCTCAACAGCTGCTGGATGTATCCCCTCAAGGAGGACAATATTCATCTTAGCACGAGGAAATGAGACTTTATTGACCATTAGACTGAACTTGCTTTAACTCTAACAAACATTTTCCAAGTGCTTCCCAGGCCAGCACTGCACACTTAACCCGAGCAGGAAACTTTTTAACTCCTCCTAGTGCAACAACATCTCCAAGATCAGGCTCCCCAAGATTGGAGCTGTTACATTTATCAGAGTGTGGTGTGTTAGTTCCCTTTATAAGATCGGTAACTTTTGTATAAAGCTCTTCGATCTCAACAATAGATTTACCTTTAACTAACTCGCTCATCATTGAAGCAGATGCCTGACTAATTGCACAACCGTTTCCTAAAAATGATATCTCCTCAACCATTGTACCATCGGAATTAAGCATGACCTGGACTTCATCGCCACAAAGAGGATTATAAACGTGTGCTTCTGCTTTGGCATTTTCGATACAGTGCCTGCACCGTGGATTCTGAAAGTGATCCAAGATAACGTCTTGATAAAGTTCGTCTATAGAATCCATGTCTAAATTAGATGCCTTAAATGAATGTAGTGTTTGAGTTTATCACAAGCCCCTCAATAAGTCATTAGACTGGCTTAGGTATCGCTATTAACGCTCTAAATGCAGCAAGTAATGTCTGATCGTCAAAAGGCTTAGGAATAAATGTGGCTTTACCTGATCTAGTAAGATCAGAAACTTCATCGGTAGCTTTTAATCCAGATGAAAAAACGACCTTTAGATCTGGCACAAGTGGTAAGAGTTTTTGATAAAGTTCATAACCATTCATGCGTGGCATAGAGAAATCAATAAAGAAACAATCAATTATCTCTGTGCAGGTCTTTAACTTAGAGAGCGCCTCCTCCCCTGATGAAGCGACTAGTGTTTTCCCTCCATATTCTTCAATAAGAATTTGGGTAACCTCTCGCATAATTGGCTCATCATCAACTACAAAAATAGTTGCTCCAGTAAGTGCTAGAGTATACTGAATCTGTGCTCTTAGACTTGAAGGAGAGGAATTAGAACCTTCAATTAATTTTAAGATCCGCCAAACATTACTGGAGAATAACTCAGAGTCTCGCTTAGTATAATTCTTAAGCTCAGAACTCCAGATATCAAATATCTTTACAAGATCATCGCTCTTTAGATCTTCCTTTAGTGCAATCTCATACCCTCCGGTCATAGCATGACGCCTAGAGAGCTTTGCAGTCTCCTCTGGGGTCATCACAGCATCGATTATTATCTGAGCAATCACACAATCCTTTCTATTATCCCTTCTATTATCTCTGTAGCTCTTAATCCAAGCAGAGTATCACCAGTGACGGTTAATTTGCCACTAGCAAAAAATTCCTGAGGGTTTCTCCCAGTGTTAGACATCTCTAAAAAATCTAAATCATTCATAGTAATTGTACACTGAGCTGGCTCATCACTCTCTATCACTGCCACTGGAGGACGACAAATAAAGATCCAATTTCCGCCCTGTGATCCAGTAATTGCAAATTTAATAGTCCCATCAAATTGAGAATAGTGGCTTTCGTTTGCTAATAAGCGAGCTGTCCAACTGTTAATGACAGTATCTATTTTTCTTTGTGATTGGGCCATAAAGATGCCCCAACAATAGTCTGAAACTACAGTATCATCAAGCGATAGTAGGAGTACTTATAATAGGGTCGATAATTAGGAAGCTGTGCTTTGATCTGTGCTTGAATCAGCAAGAGAAGCTATTAGAAGATCGATATTACGAACATTTTTATATCCAGATAAAAGCTTGCTACCTGCCTCTTTTGCTCGAACAGCAGTTGCTAAAGCACTAAGCTTATCATCGAGTGCCTGATATGCTTCAGCTAAAACATGTAAGGACTCTGGGCCAAACCAACCTGAATGTTGACAAGCTGACACTGCCAGCTGTCTAGCGAAATCAGCGTTGTGATATGGACCACTCTTTAAATATGACTGAGCGAACAGAGTTAAAACTCTAGGATTATTTGGCACTACCATAAGGGCGCGTCGAAGTTGCTGACGAGCAATTGCAACCCTCCCCTCTTTTAAAAGCACTTCGCCATAAGCAACAACCGCCTCAAAAGGAGCATTCGGCCCGGATGCTAGAGATGCCAGACGGCTTCTGCCCTTCTGATAATCTCCTCGCAACATCTCAAGCCGTGCTGCTGCTACCT
>CAZFXN010000012.1:0-58924 GCA_964523015.1 uncultured Bdellovibrionales bacterium
CTGCATAGAGGACGGGCTGGTGTCGCAGACCGCGGCACTGCCAAGATAGTTACCGGGAGCTATCGGCGAGGATGCCCAATATAGTAACGGGTCATCTGAGTCCCGATCGATACACTGCCCATTTATATCAAAAAATTGATCTTGGGATGGATAATATGCAATAGGCGCCTGAGGGCAGTTGCCTCCCAGAAGTGTTGCTGCTGGGGGCGTTGTAGCCATACTACTATCAAAAGGATTAGGAAGTGCTGCAAAATAACTTGGGGTGGAACCTCCAGTGAATACAGTAGGTGGAGTCGCCGAAAGTCTATTACTCATCTCTCTCTGGCCATACATCATGGGATGAATTACCCGTTGCATTGTGGTGTAATTTAATTGATCCGGCGCGGGAGCTCCCGTGTTTTGAAACTCCATTGCTACATAGTCACCATTATATGGTGTACTTGTGCTATCATTTGCAATTGCGAAAAAGCCAGCGTCTGCTAAATCCGCAGGTAATGGCCCCATTACTGGTTGTCCGGCAACGTTCCAATTGGCAATTGGAGTTGCCCCCTCATAGGCCTGTGATGGAAGGAGTGGATGAAGCATTGTCAACCAATTAGAAAATAAAGTAACGCCAGTTGGAACTTGTTGGCTTCCTAAGAGATATAGCACCTGCAACGCCGCTCTTTTGTATGCAGATACAAACGGACCAAAAACCATATGGGTAAGATGATTTCGTGTTGCATCACCACCACGGAAAAATATATTGGGTGAGCCCATAGATATCGTCGTTCCTTGCAACCAATTTGCAGTGGCTCGGTCAGAGTTTAGTTGACCGGCTCCTGTGCTGAAAATAAAAGGGCTGCCATGAATAAATTGCATTGGATCTGCACTACCATCGGCAGTGGTTGGGTCTGAGTCCACGGCTCTACACATCGGATACATGTATTGATACGGTTCACCAGTATTAGAATTGTAAGAATAATCAGGATTGATTGGGCTGCTTGCCTTAACGAAATCCACCTCCTTTGTTGAGAAGGGCAGTCCATCCAAAACCACAAATGTATCAGCAAGCGTTAAAGTATCGGGGGTAAAATAATCTCTAATTCCGATCGGGAGAGTGTTATAGAGTTCAGCTAACATTTGATTTTGTGTATACCCAAGAATACTACCGTAATACGTAGTATATGATGAAGCACCTCCATGATTTAACAAAATGTCAGAGGACACAAATGGAGGTGGTGGCACTCGTAATCTAGTATCTGCACCATCCACATAAATCGTAGCGAGGCTTGACGACATATCAATTGAGACCATAGCCGCAGCACGTGGTTTTGATATGCAACCGACCGAGGCTGATTCTTTGATTGAGGTAAAGGGCATTAAGACGCCGGTCTCTTCACAGCCGACTTCAATACAGAATCTTACTGGCGTTGAGGGAGTTGAGGATCTAGGAGTATAGTCGAAATTAATCTCACAATAATTGTGCCCTGTAATAGTGTCACCGGTAGATAGTGTAAACTGGGCAGGACTCCCTTCATTTGAGTCCTCAAAGCCGCCCTTAGGTTCACAATCAAGGGAGGGAAATCTATGAGCTTTTAATGTATTACATGAGGCTAAGTAAAGATAAGTTTTTTGATCCGTATTTGAGGCAGCATTAAGGGCTGAGATTATCTCACTTGAAAGTTCATTTTTCTGCCTTATTTTGTAACTCGACATTAAAACTGAGAATACAAAAAAGAGAACGATGCCCAATGCGGCAGTAATCATAATAAGAGCAAAGCCATTTTCGTTTTTTGCCCGAGCAAATATGGAGTTTTTTCTATGTTGCATCAGAAATTCTCCTTAACATCACTACCCCAGTCTGGGTTGATGATGCCGCGGGAATGGCACCAAGTAGGCTGGACTCAGCCTTACAGCCCCAAACTATAAATGCAGAAAAATTAATTATAAAGATTTTAAGGAGAATTTTATGAGAACAATATTAATGTCACTTTTAGTACTTGGATTAACAAATAGTGTAAATGCCGAGGAGTTTGTATGTGATGGGCGCGATATTGCAGTAAAAGTACCTGCCGGTATGGATCGGTTAAATCTTGACCTAGAAATGTCGATTGAAGGGAACGGAATTGGCGCGGGAACTAATGGATCGGCTCTATTCATACTGACTGCAATCTCTGCAAATGGTGTGAAAGTAGCCTCTATTGAAAAAGAGGAAAATATAGATGATTTTGAACGTTCATCTGAGGAGGAACCAAGCATTCATCATTTAGTAAAGGCAAAAGCCAATATGTTATTTGCAAAATCTGTTAGGGATCGTATACTTACTGTGGATTGCGATGCAAAAACCCTTATGAATACATCCGGGAATTTATTTTTGAGTGTAACATCTACTTTCAGTGCAGATACAGCTCGCCGCTCAAGCACATCAAAAAGGACATCAAATAGAGAACAGGCTGAGGCCAGTGTCTTGTCAGCAATAGAGTAGCTTGAGAAATTACAAAGCCAAAAATGGCGCTCTATATAAGATCGTACCCAACTAATTAGACTTATCTGCATTAGTTAGAAACGTAATCTCTGCTATCGACCAGTCAAATACTGAATCGTGTCCAGTAAGCGTTAGCTCAAATGTCCTTACTTGTTGAGGCTCAAAGTAAACTTTTATTGAGGTTGGATGATCTAGAAAATAAAATATGTCATCAAAAGCCTTCTCATCAAAGATGACTTTACTCTGCTTACCTGTCTGCTCACCTGTCTGCTCACCTGTCTGCTCACCTGTCTGACCATCTGTCTGACCATCTGGGCCTAACGCCTCAACCCGTAATCCCCTTGGAAAATCATGACCCCATTCACCAAAATCATATTGAAATCCAGCCAAGAGGGTTGGTTCATTAAAATTAATGCTGAAACTCATCCCCGAAGATTGCGGAGAAGCAGATCCCCAACGAGTCTTAATATCTCCATCAACAGCACTCTTTGATACCTCGTCATGATGAGAAGCCTTTACAGTAAAATGACTGGGTGGAAGCTTTTGAAGTTTAGTTTTAGGCTCTGTAATGCCGTAGATCACCACATAGTTTGATAGGTTAATTTTTTTATATCTTAATCCTAACGCAGTTAACGCGTTCTCTGCTCTTACAGCTTGAGTTGGTACAAGCACATAGGGGAGATCGATAGAGTCATCATAGATTTCATATTCAGGAATCCTAACCTGTCGAGGATCTTGATAAACAATAAAAGTGACTCCTTCATTTGTTTCAAATGCTAAACGGTATCCGATCCAATAATTTGTCTTTACCTTTTTGTAGTTATTCTTTGTAAGCCAAGTAATAAGCTCACCATGATCCTTAGAAACTCTTTCCCCACTATATATATGAGGCTCCCCTCCTATGGCCCGGCCATAAAGATATGATGAGGTAATATTAAATAAAATCATAAGGATCAACCATGAGGTCGCTATAATCGGACTTATTCTATACATCCGACCTATAAAAACTGAGCAGAGCAGAAAAAGCGGCACGTAGATCGGCAAAAGATATCTTGGGGCTTTTACCAAATATCCAAATTCACTAAATGCAAAGATAAACAAGATGGAGACAAAGATACCTAATGTTAATAAAAGCCCCCTATCTCTCGTTAGCTTAAACAGGACCAAATTTCCTATAGCAGATCTCAATCTAAGCACGACATAGATTAGAGGCAAAAGATATAAGATGTATCCAACAGTGACAGCCCCAGGAAAAATTGATTCATCACTCCAAAACCTGATCGACCCTAAGATCATAGGGATTGCAGTGGAGATTAGCCCAATAAAATGCTCAGTCACGTTCGATCCTGAGGCACTCTTAAACATATTAAGAGAAACAAAATCATTATTTAAATTATAGATCCAATAAGGAGCGCCTCCTATAAGGAAGCCTAAAATGCTGACTAAAAATGCTTTGCCGATCTCTAATGAACGAGATCCGTTCGTTTCTCTAATTAACTTAATTAAAGCTAGAAGTGAGATCGGTAAAATAAAATAAAGGATCTGATTATTAACCCACCAACCAAAACCAAAAAGTGACCAGATAAGAAATGTTAAAAAAAGCGAGGTTCTTTCACTAGTAATCCAACGAAGAGAAAAGATTGTAGCTAGTGCTCCAATAAAGATAACTTCAGCAAAACCACCCCGGGCCATTGAACTCCATAGTACAAGGCTTGCTGGTGGCACTGTCATAAAAAGAGCAGCTATCCGCGCCGATACTTTACCGCCAAGTCTAAAACCAAGAACATACATAAGCGGAATTAAAAGGAGTGAGAATCCAAGCGGGACAAGTTTTAAGGCAATAGCTGAAATGCCAAAAATTCGGAATAACTGAGCGACAAAGATCGCCTCAAGGCTGCCCATGTAGTGTTGACCGTAGTAAAATGCAGGGATCGATCCACCCTCAAAGATATGCTTGGCCATAAGGCCAACGATCGCTTCATCGGCATCAATACGAAAATTCGAGGCCCAAAGAAAATCTAATCTTAAAATTGCAGCAATTATGACTAGGCATAATATTAATGTGGTGTCTCTGTTGAATTCTTCTTTAAGGCTCATTCGTCACTATCTGTTAAGAAATCTTTGATATGCTTTTAACGTTTCTTCCCCTGTTTTGGCCCAGGTAAACTTTGAAGCTCTTTCACGACCTGAGTGAGCTAGCTTAACTCGTAAATTGTCATCAGATAAAACAGATCCTAGAGCATCAGCGCAAGCTTTATAATCTTCAGGATCTACTAAGATTCCGGCATCCCCTAAAACTTCAGGCATTGAGGATCTATCTGAACTCACAACAGCTACTCCTGCTGCCATCGCCTCTAAAGGGGTGAATCCAAATCCCTCATAAAGGCTTGGAAAGAAAAATACCTTTGTCGCTGAGAATACTTTAAACAGATCAGCATCAGGAATAAATCCAGTTAGAACGACATCATTAGTAAGATCGTTCTCTTTAATTAATCTTAACAACTCTGGATACTGTTTATCCTCTTCTATTTTTCCAGCAATAACTAATACTACATTTTTAGTGCTGCAACCATTTGCATTGCCTTCCTTTAATATTTTAAAGGATTTTAAAAGTCCAACCATGTTTTTTCTTGGGTCAATCCCCCCAACATAAAGGATAAGATCTTTGGTTGTTGGAATCTTATATTTTCTTAAAGTTCCTTCGATGTCTTCTTTTAAAAAACCATCAATAAAAAACTTCTTATCAACCCCGAGTGGAGTCACTACAATTTTCTCTCTTGGAATATTAAGGATCCGATTAACATCATCAGCCGTATTCTCACTAATGGCGATAATCAGTGAGGCATTTGTAATCGCTTTTAATTCTAAATATCTGGCTAACCGAAATCTCCAATTCGGATTAATGGCCTTATAGAGGTCACTGAGAACAAGTGGGACAAGATCTAAAACTGTAACGATGTAATTTTTAAGCCCCCAAGCCGGTGGATCCATGTGAGCAGGAAAATGAAGAATATCAAAATTGCATTGCTTTTTATCACTTAATTTCATCGGATACATTATCTGCTGTCTCAACGTTGTTCGGCCAAACGGAGCAAGATCTATTAATGTTTTAACCGGACCATTTCCAATTACCTGATCGTGCTCAAACTGACCAACGCTGATGTCTTGATGATCGATCCCTTGAAAGTAATTATTTAGCTCTCGAACGTACCTACCTATTCCACGTGTTGCATGGGCTTTAAAATTTGGATTAAGTGCACTTGTATCAAGTCCAATGCGAAGAGGATTATTCTGCAAATGTCTCAATTACTCTCTCTTTAAATTTATCATAGAAAAGATCCCTGACCCGATCTTTTCCCATATCTATAAGTCGAGATCTAAGTGCGGCATCCTGAGCAATAAGTGATATCAGCTCAGCGATCTCTGGATGTTTCTTTTCTTTAACTAGAATTCCACCACTACCAATAGTATCTGGAAGCGCGCTTGATGCATATGCAACTACAGGTAACCCAAAATGCATCGCCTCAATTGCAGGCAGGCAAAACCCCTCATGTTCACTCATACAGAGATAAACAGTTCCATTCTCATAAAGAGCCCGAATTTCACTATCATCAAGACAACCAACAAAGTTAACTGCATGACTTAGGTGAAGCTCTTGAACGAGGCGTTTAACTGAAAAAGAATAAAGCTCAGTATCGATATCAATTCCAGCAAGCCATAGCCGACTTTGGGGATTTACATGGTGATGAAGAAAATAAAAAGTTTTAATTATATCTTCAATTTTTTTATTCGGTGCAAATCTACCGATATGCACAACGTGAATTCCAGGTTCGCTTTTCATAACTGAAGCGAATCCCTGGTTAGTAGGAATATCCCAACGAGCTGGATCAATCATTAATTCAAGAACCTGTGCTTTAAACCCAAGAAACTCTAACTCCGCAGCATTGTATTTTGAATCGGCCAATAAAAGATCTGTAACCTTACAGAGTCCTGGTAGCTCAGTTTGCCCACGCACAATATCGGCAACGATCCTTGGATTAACTCCCTCAAACCATTTTGCTGGTGTTAGGTTATGAAAAATAAGGGAACGCTTTGCTTTATTTAAACTTTGATAAAGATCATTTAATGGAGAACCAAGAGAGTAATGAAGAATGGCAGAGCCATCAAAGTTATCCCCACAGTGCTGAGCAAAGGTTCGATAATCATGTGTTTTCCCCTTATAACGGGGGTGAGTATTGATACAAAAAATTTCACTATCAATTCCCAGCTCATTAAAGCACCGGTTAAGTGCTAAAACTTCACTTGAGATAGCATCTCCATAACTTAGAGTATGAACAAATTGATGTATTGGTTTTGTACGAGGCATTTTACAAAAGCTCCGCGAAACTCTCACTATGTCTATCAAATACCATGTACCCAGCAATTAGAGACAGGGCCATAAATCCTAGCATTACAGCGATCGAATATAGAGATGGAAATACCCCATCCAAAATAAGAGCATGATAACTGATCGTAAACTGAGCCAATGGATTTAAATCAATCGAGAAACGGAACTGATCTGGAACATTGGCCGGGGTATAAAGAATTGGGCAAAGGAAAAACAGGAAAGTTAAAAGATTTCCTAAGATGTGCTGAATATCTCTAAAGTATACATTAAGCGATCCTAAGAGCAGCCCCAATCCCTGTAGAGTTAAAAATTGCACCGCTAAAAGAACTGGTAGAAACAGAAGGGTCGAGTGAAAAGGAATCTCATCGATCCACATAAAGATAAAGAGTAGAGGGAGGGATAAGAGATAATTAATAAAGTTTGTAATAACCGGTACTAGAGGCAATATGTGAGCCGGAAACATCGACTTAGTAATCAGATGACCACTTGAAGCGATCGAGGAGGTGGCTTCACTAAGCGCGCTAGAGATCCAGAGCCACGGCAATAATCCTGTAAAGAGAAATACAGTATAGTTAGAGATCCCCGGCATTCTTGCATAGTAACGAAAGACTAAAGAGTAAACCAACATCAAGCAGAGCGGATTTAAAAATGACCAAAGAAAACCGAGAAGCGATCCACGGTAACGCATAGCCAAATGACGAGTTACGAGAGCCCAGATTAGGGATTTAAATTGAATTAACTGTCTCGCCATGTGGTTCATGATTGTGCTTGCCTCCTGGCTGATTCAGATCCTAATTCTGATCCTTTACTAGAGACTGAAAAGCTCCAAGAATGTTGCGGAGCAAAAACACCCGCCTGAGCAAACTCTGACCTAACTAAAAATTTCAAAACTCCTTGATGATAATCGTACGGATAACCATCACGTCGATGAACAGCAACATCTAACAGATAAGATCCGGCAACTAAATCAATGCTTTCAATTTGATAAGATGCTGTCCCCATTTTATCTAATGGTGGAATTATAATCCGCTCAATATCAGTATTTGTACCGTGCACAACAAGACCATCAGCACGATTAATACCAATTCCAAAAGCTATCTCTGCAACAACCTCATTAACCTTGTAATCAATCTCAATAGTTACTGGATCCCCAGTATGAAACAAGGCGTGCTCATTTCCATCTTTATCTTTCATCCTGGTTGAGGTGATCTCAATCTCACGACTCCCCCATCTTGCAGAGATCTGCTTCTCTTCTAATGCAATATCTTCTTTTAATCCTAGATCCTCTTCAGAGATCAGATCCCTCTCCTCTTTCTTTTCAATCCACTGTCTGTATTTATCTATGACTCTTCTTGGATTGCCGCGATCCATCTCTGTCCCGTTATGTAGCCAGATAACCTCATCGCACCATCTTTCAACTGCGCCTAGATCATGACTGACTAATAATAGTGTCTTGCCAGCCTTTCTTAACTCTTCAATTTTTTCTTTACACTTATTAACAAACCCAGCATCACCAACCGCTAAAACTTCATCGATTATCAAAATATCTGGATCGGTATGAATCGCCAAACTAAAGCCAAGGCGCATGTACATACCTGAAGAGTAAGTCCTAACAGGATCATCAATTACATTTTCAAGCTCGGCGAATTGAACGATCTCATTAAATCTTGAATCGATCTCCTCTCTCTTAAGGCCATGCATAATGCCGCCTAAGTAAAGATTCTCTCGACCTGTAAAATCGGGGTGAAAACCAGCACCAAGTTCAATTAACGCTGATATGCGACCATTAACAGTGATCGTTCCGCTATTAGCCCGGTAGATCCCAGTGATCAATTTAAGTAAAGTTGATTTACCTGAACCGTTTTTGCCGATAATCCCTAAAGATGCGCCCTTTGGAATTCGTGCAGTAAAATTATTAATCGCCTGAGTATAAGCAATTTGCTTTTTCTCTCCACCAATAAACAAACCTAAGATCGCACTTTTAATAGTGGTGTATC
Organism: uncultured Bdellovibrionales bacterium; assembly: GCA_964523015.1. Classification (GTDB taxonomy): domain Bacteria; phylum Bdellovibrionota_C; class UBA2361; order UBA2361; family J135; genus JAWXBT01. The sequence goes on from CAZFXN010000012.1 coordinate 8,852, forward strand.
CTGCTTTTTTTATTGTGGCGCGCTTAAATTTCTTAGAAACTGCCACCATGTCGATTGAATAATCGACAGAAGAGGCTGTGGAGACAGCGGAGGCAACTTTTACTGTTCTATTACCGGTCATTAGAACTTTTCATTAAAAACTTTTAAGACTGTTGAATGATGTATACTGATTCAAGATTGCGCCACCGCTCAGAGTCCTCCATGCCGTAGCCAACAAACCACTCCGGTCCTTTGTAGGAAAATCCGATCCAATCTGGAGAGAAGGTCTCCTCATCAAGTTCTCGCTTAATTAAAACAGCAGAGCGGACTTCAAGGGCCCCTGCTTCTAAAATCTTATCTTTAAGTGCCTTTAAGGTTCTGCCAGAATCGCAGATATCATCTACTAAGAGAACTCGACGCCCGTTAGCTGGAATACTACCGACATCGACATGGACCCGGTCTAAAAGCTTGGCATTTTCATTCTCGACATATCCCCAGGCCTTAACCGGTGCAATTTCAACTGAGGTATTTACTGCCCGAACTAAATCAGCAAAAAAGAATATCCCACCTCTTAAAATAGGAACTGCCACAACATCTGTATGAGAGTCTTCCCACACCTGTCCAGTCCACTTTGAGAGATCTTCTCCTATCCTTTTAACAGCGTTTGTAATATCCGCAGCGCTATAACAAAGTTGGAAATTTTTCGGTATATTCATAGGGTTATAGTAATCTCATGTCTCCTAACCCATGTCAAAATACTCTAAAGGTACCAGGTTCTTTTATTTTGTATTTTTTGGGAAAGCACATCAAGGGTTTATCGTAAACAATTCAGGACGTTAAATGGATATAAAGATGTAGCTGCGAGAAAAAATAGAGACCAAAGAAATGGGTAAAGGTCCAAAGGTTTCAGCTCCGGTGACCTTGATTGCTATCATTCAAATCACTGTAAGACATTATAGAATATATCTTAGTATGTCGAAGCTCCCCACGAGAGTTTCTACTGTCGTTTCGAATAGTACCGTCTAGTTCAAAACCAAGCCGTTCGGGTATTTTACAGCTCTTTACATTTTCAGGATCAGTTCGAATCTCCACCCCTCTTTGTATCTGTACTCTTTGTATCTGTCTCTGAGACTTTACGTCTCTCATCTTAACTGCCATCCATCGTATTAAACATCCCATTTATAGCGCCTTCATGCATTGTAATTTCAGCTAACTCTGCAATTCTAATATAAGAATTGATGTGCTCAACTACAAATGCACCTCGTCCATGAACCGTCAAAAGGATTGGCCCTCCGCTTGTTTCAAGGCTAAAAAGATATTCTTTAGTGTCTCTTTTGAATAAAGAGATCGGAATAATGCTCTTAAATTTAGTCATTTTAAATCTCCTAACAATGTTATTATCTTCTATTAATAGTTCGCTCGAGAACCAAAAAAGTTGCTTGAAAACATCTTTAAGGATGAATTCTCTGTTTACTCAAATCCAAGCTCAGTTAATTGAGCTACTTAGAAAAGTAGTGGGAGATGAAAGTCTCAGAGAGAATACTGGGGTCTCAGAGAGAATACTGGGTCACAACTATCTATACGCGCTACCCCAATGGTCGAATTGGAGGACAATTGGTCAAAAGCTCGGACCTAGTATTTGGTGGAGGCCCACCAGGAAGCTCGCACATAAGGAGGCGGCGTGCTTCTTCAGACGATAGATCACAGAAATCCACGCTCTTACCAGCTCTCACTACGTGAGTCGAGTAGGTTGGTACTGTTTCCCGATAAGAGAGAGGAATTCCATTATTTTTAAAAATTTGCACGACATCGTTTGAAGCAAGACCACTATACTCGTTTGCGTGCATTCCGCTGATTGCCAAAAGTTTAACTTTAGAAAGGCCCTCTGCCTGTGTTGCTACCGCATTAAGAGCCTCCGCTCCAGCGGCCTCGATGAACGAGAGAAGGATATGTGTCGTATTATTTGGAATCGTGACCTCTCCCATCGAGCTTGGAATGAATTCAATACGTGGATCACCAAGATACCGAGTAAAGCGGGCACCCACCTCAGCAACATAAGGATGATTATCACAAAGGACAAAACGAAGATTTGGGCAACGCGTCTCTCCCAATTTTTTTAAAAACTTAGCACTTTCGAGAAGGCCCGAAATTCCGCAACCTGGTATGTAGATAGTCGCGGTTCGGTCGTCTATGCGATCAAAGTATCTATTGCCTATTATGAAATCACCCGAGTTATTGGACTCTCCCATAAAACGAACCTGTACCGCCGGATCCCCGACGGGCATGAAAGGATCACTGACTCTGCAGGACAGAGCCATGCAATCAACGAGAGCTTCATGTAATCGAGAGTTATCTCGGAAGTAACGCACCACGTCTTGCTGTAAGGATATATCCGGCGGATTGTCAATTGTAAGATTATTAGCGGCATCATATCGAAGTCGCGTGTCCCTCTCATGCAGAAACGATCCAGCGTATTCCGGCATAAGAGCGTTCATGCCCATCGCGAGAATCATACCAAACTCTCGCCCACCAGCCTCCCTTATATTGAGACCAACTTCCTGCAGCTCGTCAGTGATCGACTTGGCAATATCTAATCGTCTCGCAAAAGCCTCCGCTTCGTCGATTGCCACCAAATTAGTTGACGATGCCTGAAAAAATTCAACTGGCGTCTCCGCTTCGGGATTCGAAAGATTTTCATCTCTCTTCAATGGCAGTTCACGAGGAAAATTCATAGCATCTCCAGATTCTCTATAAATCTGTTATGGGGTTCCGTAAATGAATCGGCACACAGAATTATTGAGTTGCTCAAAAGGCATCAACTCAGGCGGTCATCCTGAAATACTTGCTGAGGTTGCAAGTACATAAGCGGCTTCACATATAAATCTACAGATCCTGATATTACACCTCTGTTTTCCCTAGTCTACTTTTTCCAAGGGGCATGCTTGGGACAACTCATCAATTTAATTATCTTAATTTTTCTGCCAATACTGTTATTCACCCATGACTTATCACCGCGGGATCATGTGATTGGGGTATGGCGAAAATGGCTCATTAAGGGAAAAATAACAGTACTGAGAAGTTTTTTAGATCTCCGTCAACTCATTCTCAAAGGGTACCAAGTTAGGTTATGCAGTGATATAGTTATCCCAAAAAGAATATTCCGAATACATTTATGATGAAAACCTTCGGTTTACTATATAAGGAGTCAAATATAAGGATATCTATGATCAAATCGATCGCTGTCAAAAGTAATTTTATAATAAAATTAACTGTTTATATTCTTTTTGTCTTGCTTATCTCATCTTGCGATAAGCTAAAAGTCTCAGAGACTTCGAGTAAAGAGGTTGAAAAAAAGGTTAGTGAGGCAATTAGTAAGGCCAAGGGATTGTTTAGTGAGTTTGACCTGGAATCGGCTAAGGATATTCCTCTACAAAAAATGGCCCAAGATGAAGTAGATAAACTTTTCTCCGTCGAATATAAAGTAATTGAGATCGATGATGTGGGCGATATGGCTCATATCAATGCCGTGCTAAATAAAGCTGGCAAGGATCGTTGGGATTGTTTTTCATCTGAACATGTACAAAAAAAATATCGTTTCTTTTGCAAAAGAAGGCCTCAATCTTATCTTCGGTATTTTACCCGTGGATTTTAGGGCACTTTCACTAACCATTCTCTTTACATCTTTGATTGGTGCCACTATCGGCTGTGGTCCGATGAGACAACCAGTACCTCCTGGCACAATTCCAATTCCAAAACCACTCTCTGTAGATGATGAACAGTACGGCCATGACGTACTCTCTCAGTTAACAGAGAAATATCCACTTTCACAGGATGATGCCAAAATTGAGCGCGCTCGTCGTCTGGTCTCCCGACTTACTGATGCTGCCCAAGCAAGTGGAGATCCTTGGCACGTATATGTACTGACTGATCCAACGATAAAAAATGCAGCCGCCACTAAAGGAAATCATATCTTTGTCTGGACTGGCATGCTCGATACGCTGACGAATGATAACGAACTTAGTGTTGTAATTGCTCACGAGATAGCTCACGTCCTCGCAGATCATGCAAACATCTCAGCCAACGAAGAAGCGAGCCAATTAATCTCTCAGGTTGCTGGAGCTGTAACTCAAAACGCCCTGATCTATAACGGATCTGTAGGTGCTCTGGCTAATATTGCTGCAGCATTAACTCAAGAGACTCTAGGTGCTCTTTTAATAAATCCGGAATCACAACGAAAGGAGCTGGAGGCGGATCTTATAGGGATACATCTAATGGCTGAGGCTGGAATTGATCCACGAATTGCCCTTGCCTTTTGGGAGAAAAATTTAAATAACTCAGATTTTACTAGTGGCCTTCCTCAATTCTTTTCATCACATCCATCATCAAAAGAGAGATTAAAATTAATTAAAATTAATTTAGATGGTGCCATGAGGCGGTATGAACGAAAAACCGGAACGAGATCTCAAACTTTAAGCAATCAAAAAGATTCTTGGACTTATGATGTTCCTAAAAGATCCTCACCGAATTCTATAGCTCCTGCCGTTAATAATTATAAAAAAACTTCTAGTTCAAATTATAATAATAGTGCTATTGGAGAAACTTGGATCGTCGCTGACAACAATGCTGATGTCATTAAAGCTCCAGCCTCAAATAGTCAGAGAGTAAAAACTCTACCTAAAGGAGCAAGAGTTACGGTTACAGGTCGAAGTGGAAGGTGGCTAAAAATAACCTCTCCCTTAGATGGATTTATCTGGGGCCCTAAGTTAAGTCCTATTAATTGATAGATCTAAGCTTTTGGTACATCAGATATCAGATATATATCTTCTGCTAACGGTATACGGAGAAGTTGCAGACGAGCAAAGAAAGTCTCGGCAACATGAAAGGTACGAACCCAGCTCATGTTGATTGTATTAACACGGATCATTTTGTTGGTTGAGTGGTGTCGAAAAAAATACGAATCACGGAGCACATATAGTCGCTTTGAGCCAACTTCATTCTGTTCAAACCCCATATCATCATGGCACAAAGCATCATCAAACGTTTCATCGTCAATTATAGTTGCAAGCCGTATGCTCTTATACTTTTCAAAAAATCCTCTCTCCTTTGCATAGTCAAAAGCCGCCATATCTGAAAGGGAGCCACTCTCAGCCTCTAAAATCTGACTTGAGATCTTATTTATAAAATCATCATCTTTAAACATAGCTACCGTTCCCTTGAGATACGAATCAAGGGCAGCAGTATTTGTTACAAAACCATTAATCTGATGACCATGCGCTTGGGTGGTAAAATCAAAAGCACAATACTTATGCACCTGATGAGCAAGATTACACATTATTAAAGTATCACTATCAAAGGTCCAAAATCGTTTTGCTCCAATTTTAGAGACTAACACATTAAGATAGAACCATCTTTTATATACAAACTTTACCCACTCTTGATCTTGCTTATAACTTTTAGAAACTATGTAACGGAAAACAGAATTAAACTCCTCCCAATCTCCTAACTCAGAAAACAATACATGAGTAATCCCAAGGTGCTCCAAATATTTTGTTGTTTCATCCCCGATCAAATAAAACGGTGCGTCAGGATTATGAAGTCGAGCACAATCAATCGTATAGCGAAGGTAATCACTATGTCCTCTATGTATAAAAATAATCGGTAAGAGTTCCACTAAAATACCAAACAATTAAGTATCTAGAGACTATGTCAGACTAACCTCTATTTAAGAAACAGAGATATTTCAAAAAACTCTAGATATAGCCAAAGATCTCTTATTCCTAGACTAACTCTTGGATATCAAGCCATAACTCCCCTAAATGACTAATAAAACTTAGGTTATTCATACCCTAAAACAACTCTAAGTGACTAAAGTTCCTTAGCATTTCTGCCGATTTTATAGAACGGTAGCAGATATTGGTAAGACCCTTTTAGCGGTCAACGGTGCTCGTGGCTTATAGGAATTCTCTCTCATGGAAGAAGTTAAAGATATTAACAAAGATAAAAAGTTCGAAAAGGACTTGGAAGAACAGAAAGAGAAGAAAGAGCGTCGTCCAATCGCTGATCTTGCTGCAACAAAGATAAATCATGAAGCAGTAAAAGTCGATCTTGAAACACGAGCAGTCTCTGAGAAGCAGATCCAACGGGAAAAAATAAATTCTATCATTCAACAGGTAAATGTTGCCGTTCAAGCAACAGAAGAGATCAGCTCTATCTTTGATAGTATAACAGGAATCATAGAACAGGCTGGAAGTGAAACAGCATCAGCCACTCGTCTGCAAACATTAGAGCGTGAAGCAAAAACTCTCGCAGAGGAAATCACAAAGATTGCTGAAAAGGGTGCGGCTTTAAAAGACGAGCCTACAACGGACCTAGAGTCTCTTTCTGCGGTGGAGGCAAAATTATCAACTGTTTTAAACCAACTTTTTCCAGAAGCATCAAAAACTCCAATTACTCCTGCAGAGATAAGCTTTCAAAATAAAGGCGCCATAGAGAACACTGCATTAAAAGTAAAATCAACAAAAGAACAGCTAGAATTAATTACAAAAAACATCAAAGAAACCTCAGCAGATATTCGACGTGCTATTGAGCTTGGAGAGGTCGCTGTTGAAAATAATGAGGCATCTACTGTAATGGTCCGGGATGTTATGCAAGCCCTTGAGATCGCCGCACGGACTAGTTTAAACATCAATAGCGACCCAACCACTGCAATTAATGCAATTGGTATCAAAAGTTTAAGACCTGATCTTTTAAAACCATAAACTTACCGTTCTATCAGCTAAGAATTACCAATTGTTGTCATAAGTGACATTTTCCCTCTCTTTCGTTAAACTGACTATCTAATTTAGTTTAACTTTCTATCAAAGATGTTTGAATCACTTAGTAGTAAACTCGATGCTGTATTTAAAAAGCTAACTGGCCGCGGCTCTCTCAATGAAAAAGACATTGAAGTGGCGATGCGCGAAGTTAGAATGGCACTTCTTGAGGCAGATGTTCACTATACTGTCGCAAAAGATTTCTGTGCTCGAGTATCTGAAAAAGCTGTTGGTAGTGACGTCCTAAAATCCCTCTCTCCTGGACAACAGGTTATAAAAGTTGTTCACGACGAGCTAATTGCAACAATGGGTGATGGTGCTGCTGAGCTTAACTTAAAGGTAGCGCCTCCAGCTATCATCATGCTAGTTGGACTTCAAGGATCTGGTAAAACTACAACCTGTGCAAAACTAGCTCGACTTTTAAAAGACGACCATAAACGAAACCCAATTCTTGTCCCCGCTGACGTTTATCGTCCTGCTGCGATTGAACAGTTAAAAACTCTAGGGAAACAAATTGGGGTTACAGTTTTTGATTCGCAATCAACCCAGGACCCTGTTGACATAGCAACTCAGTCCTTAGATTTCGCTGCCAAGCGTGGCTTTGATACTTTAATTCTTGATACTGCTGGACGATTGCAGATCGATCAGGAATTAATGAGTGAACTTTCTGAGATCTCTACAGCTATTAAGCCTCACGAAATATTACTTGTTGTAGATGCAATGACTGGTCAAGAAGCAGTTAACGTAGCAAAAGGCTTTGATGCGACTCTTGAAATAGATGGACTAATTCTTACTAAACTTGATGGCGATGCACGAGGCGGGGCAGCCCTATCAATGAAAGCTGTAACAGGTAGGCCAATTAAGCTTATCGGTGTTGGGGAAAAGACAGAAGCGCTTGAGGTGTTTCACCCTGAAAGAATGGCTTCACGAATTCTTGGCATGGGAGATGTCTTATCCCTTATTGAAAAAGCCACCAAAGATATCGATATTGAAGAGAGCTTAAAGCTTCAAAAAAAGATTAAGAAAAATCAATTTACCTTAGAGGATTTTCTAAACCAGCTTAATATGATCAAAAAGATGGGAGACATGTCATCGATAGTCTCTATGATCCCTGGTATGGGGAAGATGGCCCAGAATGTCGATCCTGAAAAAGTTAATAAAGAGATGAAGCGAACTGAGGCTATTATTCTTTCAATGACTCGTCAGGAACGGAATAATCCACCGATCATTAATGGTAGCCGTAGAAAAAGAATCGCTAAAGGCTCCGGCACCTCTGTTGAGGAGGTTAACCGCTTACTTAAGCAATTTTTAGAGATGAAAAATATGATGCAAAAGATCTCAAAGATGGGTATGGGTGGGATGAATAATATGATGGGCGGAAAAGGAATGGGTGGGATCGCCAACCTAATGAAGGGATTAAAATAAAAAACTTAATTAACTCGATATGAGCAAAAACTTTACACCTCAGAAATTTATTGTTTGTTGTGCTCTACCATATGCAAATGGAGGACAACACTTAGGTCACCTTGCTGGCGCGTATCTTCCAGGCGATATCTTTACTAGATACAAAAGGATGCAAGGTCACGATGTGCATTTTTTATGTGGCACTGATGAACATGGCGCGGCAATTACGTTTAAGGCCCTGGAGGAAAAAATAACTCCAAGGCAGGTTGTCGATAAATATCATAAAATCATCAAAGATGGATTAACCGCCTGCGATATTCACTTTGATATATTCTCCCGTACTACTCACCCGTGTCATATAAAACGTTCTCAAGAGATCTTTTTAAACCTACATAAGAAAAATCTCTTAGAGCAGAAAACTGAGATGAGGCTTCACTGCTCATCATGCAATCAGTTTTTACCAGATCGCTACGTTATGGGAACCTGTCCTAGCTGTAAAGCGACCGGTGCGCGTGGCGATCAGTGTGAAAAGTGCGGGGTTTGGTATGAGCCTGAAGCGTTGATTGATCCAATCTGCCAACTATGTAAGAAAAATAAAGCTGCACTAAAAGAAACTTCTCACTGGTACTTAAAACTCAATGAGCTTGAGCCTAAAATTAGATCATGGCTTGAATCAAAAACAGAGTGGCGAAAAAATGTACTTGGGTATGCTTTTCAACCTTTAAAAAGTGAGCTTACCTCTCGAGCGATCACTCGAGATCTTGAATGGGGTGTCCCTGTACCATTACCAAATAGTGACGGAAAAGTTTTATACGTATGGTTTGATGCTCCAATCGGATACATCTCAGCTAGTGAGGATTGGTCTATTGAACTTGGCAAACCTGATCACTGGCGCACCTACTGGGAAGATAAAAATGCCAAATTAGTACACTTTATCGGTAAAGATAATATTATTTTTCACACCGTTGTCTGGCCCGCAGTATTGATGGGGGACGAGAGATACATTTTACCTGATATGGTCTGTGGTAATGAATTTTTAAATCTTGAAGGTGAGAAATTTTCAACCAGCAGAAACTATGCTCTATGGATCAATGAGACTCTTGAGATCGTCCCTGTAGATCTACTTAGGTATTATTTGACTGCGATCTCCCCTGAATCAAGTGATTCAAATTTCTCTTGGGATGAGTATCAATCTAAGATTAACACTGAGCTCGCTGATATTATTGGTAACTTAATTAATCGAACTCTTACGTTTATAAACAAAAACTTTGATGGTCAGATCGGACCAGAGAACGCAACTGCTGACAGCTCAATAGAGAAGTTTATTAATGAAACTGTAAAAGAATATTCCTCTCAGCTTGATGAGGGGTATTCAAAATTTGCACTTAATGCAGTTACAGATCTTGGCAGAAAACTGAATGTGTACTTTCAAGAACAGGCTCCATGGAAAACACGGAAAGAGGATCCTTTAAAGGCCCATAACTCTCTTTATTCAACCTGTGTTGGAATAAAAGCTGTTGCCTTACTTCTTTACCCAATCTGTCCTGGCATTGCACAAAGGATCTGGACCCAACTAGGGTTTGCCGAGTCGATAATGGAGCCGATAATGGAGCCGATAAATGAACTAATAAATAAAGTTCCATTTTCAGAAATTACAAATTTTCGTTTCCCTAAAGGACACAAGGCTAGTGTAGATATAGTGCCGATAGTAACGAAGGTAGAGGATGATTTTATTACCAGCCAAAAAGAGATCTTAAAGAGTAAAGTAAAATCTTAGTTTTGTACCTCTCTATTTCACTCCCGATTTCACTCCCGATTTCTCTCCCGACTTTTTAAGTTCTAACTTATAACTGTTATCGTCTTTATCTCTAGCATGTCCACAGATCACCTCTACATTAATTAATAATTCAGAAGTTTTCTCGCTAATCTCTAAGCAGTACTGAGGGCTACACGATCCAGGGCACTCTTTATAAAGCTTCTCTCCTTCAGTGCCTTTCCCTTGAGAGAAATCTTTAAACCAACTAGTCATCTCCGCTACATCGTTAAATTGAAGGTTCTCAAATTTAATAGGATTAGGGGTAGTTTTTTTTAGCTCTTCCTCACAAGCAGCTCTCTCTTTATATTCAGAGAGAAATTTCTGAGGAACATAAGTAAAATTTACAATGTCATCTTTTTTATCTGGGGATGCGACTAGGGCAACTGCTTCTTTTAATATCTTTTCGGTTTGGAATTTAACTGAATCAGGATTGTTTCTTGCGTTAGTCCACATTCCTGCACTAGCAGTGGCTTGCCTTAAAACCTCGCCTTGAGATTCCCAACACCTTGGTGCTCCAAAGGTATCTAGAGGTACTCCAAAGGTACCAACAATCCCGGCAAATAGCAGCACTAAAAACGATTTAATCCAATCCTTAAAGTATCTAAACATGATTAACTCCGTAATTTTCATTACTATAATATGTTCAGTTCAAAATGGAAATTCTCCCTTTGTTAAGATCGAACTCCTTGCTAGAATGTCATCATTACGCTGTTAATATAAAGTTGTATGACTCCAGAGAACGAGCCCTTATCAAACGATCTTCCAAATAATCCGGATACAGATCCAAATACCAACCAATTTGGAGATACTCTAAGCTTTGGCAAACTTGAAAGGGAGTTTGATCTTTTACTCCTAAAAGAGAGATTCTCTGGACTTAAGGAATCTCGAGATTTGAAATACCCAGCAGGAGATCAGGATCTAAGTAGAATCTTTTCTTCCTATAGTCATTTATTTCGTCATTTTGAGACATCCTCTATCAGCGATAAGGACAGAGGAGTATCCGAACATATCGCCCCTGCATTTATTGACAGCGGGACAACCTATGATCATCAAAAGTTATTTTTACTAACAACGATCACTGGATCTATCTCTTCTCTAGCCATAGTACCTCTTCAGCTATTTTCAAAGCCTCCTTCTTTACTAAGCAACTCTTTCAATCCAATTGTACAACTTCCAAAACTTGAAAGAATGGATGGGGCTTTTGGTATTTTAGTAGGATTTGACTTTCAAAAAACTAAGCATCCTGTGAACGTACACGCTATTTTTACCCATAGATCGCTTGATGCTGCTTTAACTAGCGCAGCAATAGCCGCCAGTGAGGTAGCTGAAAGAAAAAAATATTCTTCCAATGGGGTCGTCACAACAGTTGATACTCCCTCTGTTATTACAGCTCTTTTAATTGCTAAACTTACCGCTGATGTAATGATAGAAAATATGTGCTCGGCGGATCCTCAATGTGATCTTTTAGGACTTACCACCTTAAGTGAACCATGTGAGCGTGGAAGAAATAGATTTTCATTTGAGATTGGTGGTCAACTAACTCAACCTGGGCCAAAATATGGGGGTCTGTTTACTGCTAGTACAGTAAACAGAGTTTCTCATTTAACACTAACAGTTGATGATTTTGGATTAGCTACTGTTTCTTCTAATTAGAAGGGAACTAGAAAGTAATTTCCTTGCCTCACCTATCAGATAGACTAATATTTTCAACTGATTAGCATGACAAAAGATCTATCAGGAAGAGGGTACGCCCATGTTTTAGATCCCTCTTAAATTTGACTTGATCGAGCATTTAATATAAAAATCCTCACTGATTTAAAGACCTTGGCTAATAGTAAAGGAGTTCCTGTGACTGTATCAATACGCCTTCAAAGGCATGGTAAAACAAAGCAAGCTTACTACAGAATTGTTGCTACAAATAAAACAAGTAAGCGTGATGGTAAATATCTAGAGATCTTAGGAACATTCAATCCAATGATTGAGCCGCCTGCTGTTACCATTAAAGAGGAGCGCGTTAAACATTGGGTTAGCGTTGGGGCTGAAGTACTAGGAATCACCCGTAAGATCATAAAGAATTCTATCCCTGGATTGATCGAGAATAGAGATGACAACCAGCGTTCAAAAATCCAACTTGCTCGTAAAAAAAGAAAGGCAAGACTAGCCGAAACAACAAAAGCAAAGAAGTAATTTTTACGGTCCTCAAACATAAGCGGCTCAAGCATTAAAGTTTGCTCCGATGAAGATAGAAATTCTGACCATCTTTCCTGAGATCTTTTCAGGATTTCTTTCATCTAGCTTAATAAAAAAAGGGATTCAAAAAGAGGATCTCTCAATCTCATTTACTAATTTTAGATCTTTCGCTGAACCACCTCATAATAAGGTTGATGACACGCCATATGGTGGTGGAGCAGGTATGGTCATGAAACCTGAGCCGATAGTTGCTGCAATTGAATCTGCTAAAAAAAAACTACCTGATGCAAAAGTAATCCTCCTCTCCCCTTCTGGTGAGCCGTTTACACAACATAAAGCTAAAAAATTGAGCTCCCTTCCTGAGTTAATTCTTCTGTGTGGTCGGTATGAGGGCATAGATCAAAGAGCTATTGATTTAGTTGTAGATGAGGAGATCTCAATTGGTGATTACGTTCTTATGGGTGGGGAAATCCCTGCCATGGCTTTGATTGAAGCAGTTACAAGATTAATACCTGGCATCTTAGGAAACGAAGAATCAATCCTACATGAATCATTTGCTGATGGACTACTTGAGGCTCCGCACTATACAAGGCCAGCAGAATTTAGAGGGGCAGGAGTACCTGAAGTTTTACTTTCTGGTGATCATAAAGAGATCAAACTATGGCGAGCTGAACAGGGACTAAAGCTCACTCAATCACGACGTCCGGATCTGTATTCAAAAAAAGATGTTCAAAAAAAAGGGAGTTGAAATTTTGCCTCCAGCATTTGATATTAGCATAGCTCTACTTCATGAAGGGATGATTGATAAAACAGGACTAGATGTCACAACGTCTCTGACATTAAATGACATACAAGATTTAGCTCGAAGCTCTAAAACTTACGGGGTTAAAAATTTGTTTATAGCCCATCCGTCCCCTCATTTAAGAAAATTGGCTCATCGACTACAAACCCATTGGCTCGAGGGCTTTGGCTCTACCTATAATTTAGATCGCAAAGACGCAATTAACATAGTTCAAGTCGTTTCATCCTTAGATGAAGCGATAATGAACATAGATATAAGAACAGGAAAGAGACCTAAAATAATAGCTACCTCTGCACATGACGGAGAAGACAGATCTTCATATGATCAAATTAAAAAAGAGATCATGGCACAAAACAACCCTTTATTACTTCTTTTAGGTACTGGCTGGGGAATGTCAAAAGAACTTATCAGTAGAGCAGATCATATTTTAAAACCTATTAATGGGCCGACTGAGTATAACCATCTTTCAGTTAGATCAGCTTGTGCTATAACTCTTGACCGCCTCCTTGGGCACTGATATTTGATAATAATGGAGAGATACTATGAAACTAGTTCATGTCGTAGCAGATTATAGCACTGGAGATCTGGCATTCTCTGAGATGATCTCAGCTCTGACTCGTCATCTGCCGACTGGTTGGGATTGGCATGCTACCTCAGTTGATAGTTTTGACACTATAGCTGCAGGCTTTGTTACCGCTCAACTTGGACTTCAGGATGAATCATTAAGAGCTCCAAAGATTATTATTTATACTAATAGTGCCCCTAGAAAAGATCGTCAAAAACCACGGGACAACAACGAAGGAGAAGGGCTTCTTTTTGGTATACTGACTAATGGAGTACCGATAGTGGTAGTCAATAGTGGATACTCTCTTTCGTTTGTGAGAGATTCTTTAGTCGAACTCTGGAGCATTAAAGTAGAGCGCGGGGGAAGCCAATTTCGTTCACGAGATATCTTCCCTCCAATTGTTGGTAAAGTTGCACGAGATGAATTAGATTTCAAAGAAGAGAGACTTGATCCTTTGCAAGTTATTCTACCTCCTCCAAAAAGCGTAGTTGGATATATCGATTCTTTTGGAAACCTTAAAACTACCATAAGAAATGGAGATGATGAAGTTTCTAAACTAACATCAGGTCAAAAAGTCAAATTGGCAATCAATGGCGTAGTACGAGCAGCAACAGTTGCCTCAGGAAGTTTTAATGTTGATGAAGGGGATATTGCTTTCTCTCCCGGCAGTAGTGGCCACGGCAAGAGATTTTGGGAGATATTTCAGCGGGGAGGAAGTGCCTGGGATACCTTTCAACGACCAAGAGTTGGCACAAATATTACACTGCACTCTGCCTAAGAAAAGCCTAAGAACGCCTATGAGACTTAGCAAGGTTATAAAATATACTTAAGGTAGATGCCACCTAATAAAATCCGATAGACCCCAAAACCAGTCAGAGTATGTTTCTGTAAAAAAGATATAAAGAGCTTAATTGCAAGCATTGCTGATATAAATGCCACAATAAAACCGACTAAGAAAAATGATAAGTCAGTGATCTCTAATACTGGGAGGCTTTTTAAAAGATCCCACCCTGTTGCAGCGCACATAATCGGCACAGCCAAAAGAAAAGAAAATTCAGCCGCAGCCTTTCTATCTAATCCAGCTATCATTCCGCCTATAATTGTACTTGCCGATCTTGATACCCCAGGCCAGAGAGCAAAGGATTGAAAAAGCCCGATGGCAAGAGCCTGCTTATAAGTAATGGTATCAAGATTAGAAATTTGATTCTTAAATTTAATTCGCTCAACAAAAATCATGATGATGCCGCCAACTATTAATGCTAAACAAACTGTCTGCGGAGTAAATAAATTAGTCTTTATATAGCTATGAAGAAGCGCTCCTAAAAACAGAGCTGGCAAACAACCAATTCCTAAAATAAGAATTCCTCTAAGACCTGAGATGCCACCTGTTGTGATATTTCGTTCTTGAGCACTCTCCCTTGAGGTAAATTTAAACAGATTCCTAAAGCGATCCCAATACAAAACCACAACCGCCAAAATTGCTCCTAGCTGAATAAAGACTTCAAACGAAGCAGCTTTAGGACCTTCAAAATCAACCAAAAATCCAACCAGGATCATATGACCAGTACTTGAGATCGGTAAAAATTCCGTTATCCCTTCAACTATCCCGATTAAACAAGCGAGCAAAAAATCATAATAGGTCATGAGCTGATAGATAACACGATCACATCGATGCGCAAAAGGTCTTGATCACTAATGAATGTAAAGATACTAACTGACCTGTTTCTTTCCGCGTAACATTGCATCTTTAATTGAACTAAGTTCATTAAGGAGTTTTGGCACTTTAGAGGTATCCCCAGCGACAACAGAATCCTCAATTTCCTTAGCAGTTGTGGCAAATGCTGGATATCCAAAAAGAGAGGCGGTGCCAGATATTTCGTTGGTCATAGCAGTCAAGGATGACCAGTTCATAGAATCACTAGCTTCCTTAATTTTTCTCATCATACTTTCTATATTATCTAGAAATTCAAGAATTTCAGGACCAAGCTCAGGACTAACGTCAAAGAGCTCTGAGGTAATAACCTGTGTCTCAGCTCCTGCTAAGCTAGAATTACCGGTAAGAGATTCTCCTCTAATAACCTTAAGACCTAACCCCATTCTATGGAGACACTTAACCAGAGCAGCTACATTCCCTACAATTGTGGAGTCATCTTTTTGCATGCAACTAAGGCGTAACTTTTTGGCTAATTCACTACATTCAGGATATCCATACATTCCTGACACGCCCGAAATATCATGAGCAACTGCCTTTAAATCTGACCACTTCTTAGTTTTTACTAGTCCTTCAACATTTCTTATATATTTATCAAGACCCTCTAAAAATTCTATGATCAATGGTCGAAAATCAGTGTTGTCATCATACATCTGAGAAAGAATTGGGGAATCACTAGCGCTAAGAACAGGAGGTGGCTCAGTTGTAGTATTTTTATCTCCAGAATTTGACCACCCATCTTGACCGCTCTCTAATTCAATTCCTGATGTTCTCATCTCAATATCAGAAGCTGGCTTAAGTACAACAACATGTTGATTAGTCCCCTTAGCTCCGATGTACTCTTTAAGTAATGAAAATAAAGAATTCCAGTTATACGGTTTACTTAAAACCTTATCACACCCAGCATCAATTGATTTCTTTATCTCTGCTTCAAGATTATTTGCAGTAAGTCCAATAATTGGTTTTACAAATCCTCTATCTCTTAATTTTTTGGCGGCAACATATCCGTCCATAACGGGCATCTGCATATCAAGGAGAACCAGATCAAATTCCTCATCTAAGGCATGTCGTAGAGCCTCTTGTCCGTTTGAAACAGTCAGGTATTTTACCCCTGATTTGTTAAGATAAAATTCCAGTAATTTTTGGTTATCTGGATTATCCTCTGCTACTAATATTCGTCCACTAAGTTGCTCAATTCGGATATTATCATCATCAACATTAATACTCTTCACGTTCTCTAGTTCAACCTGAGTTAAGAACCTAGCATTCTTTAAAGGTCCTGTTTTAATCATGGCCTTAAAAGAGCTTCCCATTCCTAGGATACTATTAACTTCTATTGAGCCACCCAGCATTTCAGCTAACTGTAGTGAGATGGTTAATCCTAATCCTGTTCCGCCGAATTTGCGCGTAACCTCTGTATCACCTTGAACGAATGCATGAAAAAGCTGTTGTCTCTTTTCCTCAGATATTCCGATACCAGTATCAACAATCTGAAATGAGATTACCTCCTCCTCCTGTGAGCAGGAAACGCAAACCTTAACACTCCCCTTTTGGGTAAATTTAATAGAATTTCCAACAAGATTTAACAGAATCTGCTTTACCCGCATTGAATCACTAATGATCATTTCAGGTATCTCATTTATATACTCAATCCAGAAATCAAGACCTTTCTGTTCAGCACGGATACTCATTAAAGCTCTTACATCCTCTAGTATCTCTGCTGGCGAGCAGGCCACGAGATCTAAAGAGAGCTTTCCAGCCTCAATCTTTGATAGATCAAGAATATCATTAATAAGCTCAAGTAAGTGCTCCCCATTTCGCAGTATAGTTCTAACTGAACTTTTATTATCAGGATCTTGAGGAGAAGTATGAAGTGCTTTTTGAGCAAACCCCATCATTGCAGTTAAAGGAGTTCTTAACTCATGGCTCATCTTTGCTAAGAACTCTGATTTATATTCACTACTTTTCTCTAATTCTTTTTTCTTCTCTTCAAGCTGCTGCTTAGTCTCCTCAAGTTCGAAATTGGCGACAGCTAATGTAACGGCATTCTCCTGTAACTCAGCATGGGTACTAGTAAGTTTAACCATAACACCAACATGAGCGAGAACTTCATGTTTGTTTATCGGATAACTAACACAACCTAGCGCACCCTTTGAGTAAGCTTCTGTTCTGACAGAGATAAGATTTAACTCATCACATAACACAAGTGATGGAACGCCCTCTAACGCCGGATCTTTTTTACAAATTTTTACTAACTCAATACCACTCTTATCTGGGAGTATCTCACTCACCATAATAACATCAGGCATCTTCTCTCTCGCTTTAGATAGTCCACTTTGTCCATCGGTGGCTTCATAAGTCTCTAGGCCTGCTTCTTTTAGACAATTAATTACTGACTCTAGCTTATTTTTATCTGATTCGATGACTAAAACGCGCCCCTTAAGCGCTTTCTCGTCTTTATCTGGATCGTAACTAGGATCCAGAATCTGCTTAATAGATTTGCAGAGTTGTATTTTTTTAATCTTTGTTCTTGGAAGAGTTACATTTCGAAGATCTGTCTGATAAGGAGCTTTAGAAACTCCATCCTCTAACAAGAAAACAAAACCATTCTCTTTCTTAATAGAAACATTTCCAACTAAACCAATGAAATCCTCACAGTCATCCTCTATAAATACTGTATCTAGTATTATTACATCTATAGATCTTTTCTTAAGTGCTTTTAAGGCTTCTAAGCTATCCTTTGCCTCTACTAAGCAAAACAGCTCATCTTTAAGTAGTCCTGCAATTTCACTTCTTAAGGTCTCATCCTCAGATAATAGCAGCACCTCTTTAATTATCGGAGTTGTGGAGATAGAACTTTCCTCTAGGGTCGTGGGTGAGGTGCTCTGCCCCATCGTATTATGCTGTTTATCGCCCTTTGACTTACTCATAAAACCTGCTTCTTACTACTACAAACTGTATGTAGAAATTGCCTTTTTCACCCTGCTGATCAATATCTCTGGGGATGTTCTTTTAGACATAAAGTCTGAGGCTCCAAGTTTTAGCAACTTAACCTCATTCTCAGTTGTGGCATCTCCAGTAAGCATAATTACAGGAATCTCTTTAGTCTCCGCTCCAGATTTCATCTGTTGCAAAAACTCCTCTCCATTCATAACTGGCATTGAAATATCGCATAGAACAATTGCTGGGAATGATTCCTGAACCTTAGCTAGCCCTAGCTGACCATTCTCTGCTTCTATAACTTCAAACTTTTCTCTTTCAAGAATTACTTTTAGTAACTTTCGAACCTGTGGGCTGTCATCTACTAACAATACTTTATGGTTATCCATTTTGTCAGAATTTGAATTAACACGGACAGCTCCACTTGGGCGTTTATGTGCACCAGATCTTGTCTGTATATTTGAATCTCTAACTGACTTTGAATCGATGCTTAAATATCCTTTAACTTCATCAAAAGAAGTTAAGCCATCTCTTAGAATATCTGCTGAAGCGTCGTCTATTGATTGGAATCCATTCTGTCTCGCGGAGATTACCATGTCGTCAATGCTACCCTGCTGAGCCATTATTCTAGCAATTTCAGGGGTAATCTCTAGATAACTATAAACTCCAAGACGCCCCTTGTATCCAGTTTGGTAACACTTATCACAACCACAGGCCTTCTTTAGTTTTTTCGGATCTAACTTATATGCTTCAATGTATGCTTTATGCGCCTCAATCTCAGTATCAGAAAGAGGCTGATAACATGCCCCGCATATCTTACGGATCAATCTTTGAGCCAATATTCCAGCTAAACACTGAGAAACGACAAATGGATCTGCCCCCATATTTTGTATTCTAGTGATGGCATTTGGAGCATCATTAGTATGTAGAGTTGAAAGTACTAAGTGTCCTGTTAGGGCTGACTGAAGTGCGATATTAATAGTTTCTTGATCTCGGATCTCACCGATCATGATAATATCCGGATCCTGACGAAGAATCGATCTAAGGGCCGAAGCGAATGTTACATCAATAGCTTTATTAAGCTGAATCTGATTAACCCCATCGAATTTATATTCAATTGGATCTTCAACCGTTGTAATATTCTTTTTGCCATCTCGTAAGTAATTTATAGCAGTATAGAGAGTTGTGGTTTTACCTGAACCTGTAGGACCAGTTACTAATATTAACTTAGAATGGCTTCCTAAAACTGTCTTTAAAGATTGCTGTATCGGTAAAGGAAGTCCTAGATCATCAAACTTCATCTTGTCATAGTCAGATCGCATTAGTCTTAAAACAATCTTCTCTCCAAATGATGTTGGAATAGTCGATACACGCATATCAACAGTTTCATGACCACGTTTAACTCCAAGCCTGCCATCCTGAGGTCTTCGACGCTCAGAGACGTCCATAGCAGAAAGAATCTTTATTCGGGAAAGGAGGTACGGCTGAAGTCTCTTAGGAACTTCAAGAACTTTCTGCATCACGCCATCTATGCGGAAACGAATATCAACAACATTTTTAGTTGGCTCGATATGAACATCGCTTGCCTCTACACTGATTGCATCTACTAAAATTTCATTAACTAGCTTAACAATAGGAGCGACATCTTGATTATTAAACTCCTCGTCTTCTTCTGTCTTGCCTCCTCCTCTAACTAGTTCGACATCCCCATATTCCTCATCTCCTGCTTCTTTTAACGCATTAGATAAAGAGCTACTCCAATGCTTATCTATTAATTTTATAATTTGCTCTTCTGAAGCAATGACTGGTTTAATTGAAGTTGATAAAGTAAATTCAATCTGCTGAAGTGCTTGTAAGTCAAGCGGATTGGCAAATGCAACTATCACTCCAGTAGCTGCTCTCTTTAATGGTATGAGGATATTCTCTCGACAGAAATTTGGTTCTACAAATTGTTTGAAATCATTTACAGAAAAAGTTTCTGCGAGTTCTTCTGATTCTAAATTATAAATTTCTAATCCTAATTTTTCTGAGACCTTCTCAATTGCTTTTTGTTCGTCGAGCAAACCCTTTCCGGCAAGTCGCGCAATTGGACCTTTCACGCCGATGGCGAGCACTGACTGATCTGGAAGTGACTCGAGCAATTTATTCTTATGAAGAAATCGCACGAGCGGATCGATGTTACTCACTCCGAATAATTCCGATAAATTTTTTACAAAAAAATACTAGTTCCCTAGTTATGAATCGTCTTAACAGACTGATTTCTATAGCGAATAATTAGTCGGGCTGATTGTAGTAAATTCCCTGATTGGCAAAGTGAAAACCGTCCTCTGTAAAACGTGTAGTAATATCAAACTGTTCTCGTGGAAAATAGGAATTAAGGGAATTCACAGCTTGGAGAAAAGATGAATAATCACTATCACTTACCTCGGTCGAGAGAGATAAAAACTTCTCAAAGGGGGTAAACTCATTGATAGTATTAGCAAATGTTTTATTAAATTGAGCAGTTGCCTCATCTTTTGAGATGCCCTCAGAGACGTAGATCCCAAGATAAAAGTGTATAAGAATATTTCCTATTAATAGAAAAATGACCATCGAAAACCATACTGAGCCTAATATTTTTACCCTTTTTATGCTCCATGGCTCACTAATCTCTATCTTAGTATTATTGCTAGAATCTGCGTCAACTCCATCACCAGTAGATCCAAAATCAGGTTGTTCCGTATAAGACTCTAGGCTCTCATCAAGGATACCCTTATATTTTTGGTTGTCCTTAAGCTTTAGAACTCTGTCATCCTCTTTGTGCTCTGTTGAGTTTTTTAAATCTTTATCATCATCTGTCATGCAGATACCTATCCTTTTCCTCTTTCTATTTCTCTTGACCTATTTCTTTTTCTTTTGCCACAACTTGCTCAAATACAACTCCATTTACTTCAGTATAACGGTAGACATTTCCACTTTTAGCATGAGTTACTTCAAAACGTAGATGATCCTTTGGACGACCCATCTTAGCTGGCTCATAAACCCTAATAAGATAGTTAAGTATTATTCCATCCTTTAAAAAGAGATCCTCAAATGGAGGAGGCAGAGATCCCGGCCCAACAATATGTTTCATCAGATATCTCCGTGTAGGATTAGGAGAGCTCATATCACTATAAATAGTTTGCTTTAACTTATCGTAGGTACTCTGGGCCATAGTCTCAAAAGAGCGTTGATTAGTTACATTGAGATTTGAAATTACAAGAATAGTTAGCAGTACTATGATCGCAGCTGAGAAAAATAACTCTAAAAGAGAGAAATTATACCCCTCTATTTTTTTTGTAAAAGTTTTGAGTAAAGAGTTATTAAATTCCATAAGGGTTGAGTTTATTAAAATATTCATCTCTTGGAAACGGTCCTTTGAGGATGAGATAGAAATAATAAAGGATCATCAATAAAAGATCATCGATAGACCTGATTCATAGAACGGATCCTATACTGCATGTCCTCAACCAATCCCTCACCTACAATAGATGAGTCATAGTGAATCTGAGCACCACTATTAACAATTAGATCCTTTGCTAAAACCCCTCCTCTTATATCCATATTTGCGCTAACAGTGACCTGGGCATAAGGAGCTACAATAAAAGCACGTAACGGTTGGGTAGTGCCAGCAAGAGTAATTGCTGTTGTGCCCATATAATATAAGCGAAGTTGAAAAGGTCTGAGTGTATTTGTAATATTTGTATCATATATGGTATTTGGATAGCTTGCATTTGATGATACGGCCCAAAAGTAGAACTCAATGACTTGTCCAGCAATTGTTGGCGCAATACTCAACTGTGTCGCACTAGTTTGTAAATAAAATGTAGCCGCATAATATGGGCCAGGATACAATGTCGGGATATTACTACATGTACCAGGGCCCGTTCCAGGACCAGTGCAGGCAGTTAAGGTTATCGTGCCTGTTGTACGGCCACCAAACGTACTCCAACAACTACTAACTGATGTAACTGGAGTGGCCGCAGGATTTGCTATCGCTGCCCCCTGATTAGTTGGGCAAGTGTCAGTGAACGTACTACTAGGGAATTGATCCAAAAGGTTAGCAGCACATTCCCTACCTCCACAAACCTTACCTGCAGTTGGGCATCCTCCTGTAAAATCAGAACAGACAAGACCAGCAAGGGCAGATTCCCGGTAACTAGAATGAAAACTTCCGTAAACAGTACCAGTGATACTCGGTACATTAGTAGCGTGAAAAAACCCCCCTAAACAACTGGCAGTCTTGTTTCCACTTACATCATAGTCACTAGTTGCAGAGTCATATGAATCACAAGATCCGGCGAAAGTAATCGTGTCTTTTCCGTAAACACCGTAATCATAAAGATTAACAATATCTCCTTGAATAATTCCTGAAAGATGCGGGCCATCTGTCAGTGAAGTCATCGAGTCAAGTCGATAAATAGGCTCGAAATCAGTCGTAGGAGTCGCAGTATCTCCCGATGGGTTTTCAGCAAGTGCGTCAAGCATAGTCAATCTGACCATCGAACTTCCAAAGTTTGCAGCAGCGAAAGTTGCTACAAGATCTACCGCTGCTCCAGTAATGATATTAGTGCTTGTGGGAAAGTTCTCTGTTCCTAATGTAGCGTCATTAACTAAGATTTGAGCTGGCGGAGGGTCGGTCACCGCTCCATTTTTAGTTATCTGTGTTGGAATACTTAAACTAGATACGTCATTAATTCCGACAACAGTTGTTCCTATTCTTGCAAATTTTGCATAAAAATTCGCACGGGAAAATATTGAAGCATAGAGATGTCCATTATCTCTTAGGTGTATAACTGCCTTATTAAAGCTATCCTCTACTTCATAGTAGCGACTACTTCTTTTCTTTGTTTCGTAAATTACACTTGTTCCAGCTTGTGTACGCTTTAATGCTTCTCGCACTAGAAAAGCTGTCAGGGTCAATAAGATCATGACAACTACAATTGTAAAACCAGCTTCATTGTTCCTAGTTAGCTTTTTATCATCCATAAAACTATCGACTTCTTATCTACTTCTTAATAACGGCATGGTTTTAGTTAGACTCGCATTTCCACTGTATCCAGAGGTTGTTGCAGTTACTGTTACTTCAAAAGTGGTAGAAGCATTAGCATTAGCAGTGACATTAAGAGACCTGGTAAACCGAATCCCATTATAAAGATAATTAGTAGTTGTAAAATCATTAACATCGGCCAGCGTACCTAAATATCTAGAGCTATACTGCTCCATAATGTCAATGGCTTGTTGAATAGCTAGAGAATTTTTGCGATTCCTATTATAGACCTTCTCATTATGAATTAATGCTTGAATGTGGGTAATAAGAACTATACTGACTAAGGACATCGCCATTAGAGATTCAATAAGGCTAACTCCTGATTCTTTTCTCATATTCCTTTGGCCTAACTCGATAGTATAAAAACAGCCTATTCTAAAGCTAAATGTATGCCGAATGGTATCTCTTAACTCTTTTACGTTTCTTTAGCATTCTATATCAATTTCTTATGTTTGCTAAGAGACATAAATTGTTTAAATTAGTGAGCAATATCTATTTTTTAACATATACTACTAAATTTCATGATTTCGATAAATGACATTACTCTTATTATACCTGATCTTGGTGAGGATAAGGACCAAGAGAGAAGCCACTGGAAAGCCATATCTGAATCAACTAAGCTAGAATCTGGTAATTTTCTCTATTATGGCAGCAAAGAAGTGACTAGTGCCATTTCTAATCAAGCTCAATATATATCAACCACATCTTCTAGCGATCCTAACTTTATTAGGGAATTAATATCTAAGATTAAAACCCCATTCGCTATTTTTATAAAGGATCCCGTTAAGGTCACATTTACTAAAGAAGGAATCTCAAAATTAATCTCCCCTCTGCAGAATGACTCGGCAATTCTTACTTACTCTGACTACATTAACTCTACTAATCAAAATGAAACAATATCACTGATTGAATATCAAAAAGGTTCAGTTAGGGACGATTTTGATTTTGGACCAGTAATTTCTTTTAATGTAGAAAAAACAAGAGAAGCAGTAGCAAAATATGATTTATTAAAATCAAAAGTTCACAGTGGCTTCTACGCTCTCCGTCTTTCAATCTGCCTTGATAAGCTACCTCTATATATTAATGAGCCTCTGTACTCGATTGAAGTATCCTCAACAAAATCGAGCTATGAGAGCCACTTTGCATATGTTGATCCAAAAAACGCAACTGTTCAAAAAGAGATGGAGGAGGTTTTTACTGAGTATGCTAAACATGCGATGTTCTATACACCAATGGTCAAATCTTCCAGTACATCAACTCAACATTCCTTTCCTCTCGAAGCGAGCATTATAATCCCTGTTAGAAATAGAGAGAATACAATTGCAGATGCTATTAATAGCGCACTTAATCAAGAGGTTAATTTTTTATATAATGTAATTGTAATTGATAACCATTCCACAGATAAGACAACTGAGATAGTTTCGAGCATTGCTAAGACAAACTCAAATGTAGTTCACATTATCCCGGAAGAAAAAGATCTCCTTATCGGAGGGTGTTGGAACAAAGGAATTAGTCATAAGTGGTGTGGCAAATATAGTGTTCAACTTGATAGTGACGACCTTTATATCGATCCTCATACATTACAAAAAATTGTAGAGACTTTTCGTAAAGAGCATGCTGGGGCGGTAGTTGGCTCCTATAAACTTGTTGATTTTAACCTAAAAGAGATCCCTCCTGGACTGATTGATCATAAAGAATGGACCCCCGAAAACGGCCATAATAATGCCCTTAGAATTAATGGGCTGGGTGCTCCTAGGGCAATTTTTACACCGATTGCTAGAGCAATAAAATTTGAAAATGTAAGTTATGGGGAAGATTACGCTATGATGTTAGCAATATGCCGTACCTATACTATAGCCAGAATATACGAGCCCCTATATCTCTGTCGTCGATGGGAGGGAAACTCAGATTCTAACCTTTCCATGGACAATACAAACCGTAATAATAGGTATAAAGATTTAATCAGAACTCGCGAAATTGAGGCCAGGACTAAGTCCCAAAATTAAGTAAAAGATCATCTCATGAGGACACGAATTCTAAGTACCGAGGAATTAAAACAGTTTATTACGGATGAATCGCAAGCTTCAATCCTATTCGGACTTCATGAACAGCAGAAAAAAGCATGGCCCCTTTTAGAAAAAGGCTTAAATAGCCTTAATCAGAGTAAAGAGAAAAAGATTGAATGGTTCGGGGATACGGTAACAGTTCAGTATAATCCTGCCCGTATGGTTAGTGTTTCTGCAAACATAGATCCAAATGTTATTCGCACTCGTTCCTGTTTTTTATGTATTGAGAATCTCCCTCCTGAACAGACAAGCATCTTAGTGGATACTGAATTTCTTGCTCTAGCAAATCCGCTACCAATTTTCAAAACTCACTTTACCTTTGCTCATATCCGGCACAAGAAACAGGATATTGTAGGTAGTATCGAGGCCTTCTTAAGAATTACAAGTAAACTAGATGGAAGGTTTACTGTCTTTTTTAATGGTGCTACTGCCGGAGCTTCTGCTCCAGATCATTTTCACTTTCAAGCATGCCCTAAAGATTCGCTACCAATTTCACTAACTGCAAAAACAAAACAGGATAAGATCTCTAAAGTTGGCACAATTCTCTCAGTAGATATTGAAACTGTAAGTTTCTTTGGTAACCGCTACATTGTACTAAAAAGCCCAGCCCTTGAAGATTTGGTCTCTGTGCTTGAGCGATTGATATATCTATTAGATTCCCATCATCCATGTGGCAAAGACATGATTAATATCATTGCTGATTTTGATCATAATGGCTGGCAGATAATATTTATTCCACGGGAAAAGCACCGTCCTGATTGTTTTTATGAAGAGGGTGACAGATCTCTCCTAGTCAGTCCTGGCTCTGTTGAAATGGGCGGTGTCATAATAACCCCTCGCGAAAATGACTTTCTAAAGATCACCGCGGAGGACATCAGTAGCATCTATAACGAAGTAATGCTAAACGCCACCGCCTACAATACGGTGTTGGATTCGATTTTTACAACGTAAACGGTGGCCGCTGTGATAGTCCCTATCTTAGAACGGTGGAGTGTAGCCGTTGGTGGTAGTACTTCGGCGAGGCGTAAAGAGAAAATAAAAAAG
Organism: uncultured Bdellovibrionales bacterium; assembly: GCA_964523015.1. Classification (GTDB taxonomy): domain Bacteria; phylum Bdellovibrionota_C; class UBA2361; order UBA2361; family J135; genus JAWXBT01. The sequence goes on from CAZFXN010000012.1 coordinate 35,249, forward strand.
TATCAAGGATGGTACTTTTTTATTTTCTCCAGTGAAGAGAGGGCAGGAGCCCTCTCGAACGTGCCTCGCCGAAGTACTACCACCAACGGCTACATCTATTTATCTTCCTAATTATTCACTAAAAAGGAATATCGTCGTCGTCAAACGATACTTCCATCTCTGATGAAGAGCCAGATATTGAGTCAGCAGCAGTTAATGAGCTAAGGGCTGAGTCACTATCCTGAGAGCGTGGACTAGATGATTCTTTAGAAACAACTCCTGTGCTTTTTCCGCCACCAAGAAACTGAACAGTATTAGCAACGACCTCGGTTGAGTATCTATCCTTGCCTTCTTTGTCCTGCCATTTTCTGGTTTGAATCCTGCCTTCAATATAAACCTGTCTACCTTTAGCTAGGTACTGAGAGCAATTCTCTGCGGTTTTTCCAAAAGCTACGACTGAGTGCCATTCAGTATGATCAACCCAGTTGCCACTTGCATCTTTTCTTCTTTCGCCAGTTGCTATACGAAGAGTACAAACTGCGGTTTGGTTTCCAGTGTGTCGTAATTCTGGATCACTTCCTAAATTACCGATCAAAATAACTTTATTTACTGCCATATAAAAATCTCCAATGAGAAATTAAAAACACACAAGGAACACCCAATTAAATCGGGATTACGAATTTCCTGTGTTGCAATATACTAATCAGCAACTAGAAAATAAAGTTTCTTGTTTTATTAGTTTTCTTTAAAAGGTGTGTAAATACAGACTGTTAGTTTTAGGCTATTTCAAAATCCGAGAAACTTCCTCTTCAAGCTTACTACGTGACCACTTAAAACGCTGAAAGATTGCCTCATAAAAACTTGGACTTCCCTGCAAAAGCAGATCATAAACAGAGAAAAGGCCCCTGACTCCAAACCGTTCTTCCAAAGTTACAAAGTACATAGAGGAATAAGCATAATCGTAAGCTGTGCCCTGAAATACAAAAGGTCCTGGTGATGTTTTCATTCTGTATAGAGCTAATTTTTTATAGTACGCCTGGATCCCAGCAGATCTAAGAACTGGAGAGAACTCAGAAACATATTGTTCAAACCATGTGGCGAACCCTTCAGATCTAAGTTTTTCACTACTCCCTTTCCCTTGAAGAAGTGCTCCCTCAATACCGTGTCCAATCTCATGGACAATAACTTGGGAGAGTTTTTCATCAGCTACGCTTGATTTAGGCTTAGTGTTTCCTCCACACCCTGCTACTACTGCCTGTGCTCTAATGTAGATATTTGCTTCCTCACGATTTCCGATCATCCAACCAGGATGACATCCTGACAAAATGGCAGCAGGAACTTGGCCGCCTGGTAAATTCTCACCAAAGAAAATTATATTCCAACGCATATTAAGGGAGGTAACACGAACTGGAAATCCTCCCTTATTTAATGCACGACTGATTGATCGAGCAGCTTCTATCAACGCTCTTTCAGGTGTCCGGCCAAAGAAAACTTCAACATCTCTCTGCCATCGAAGCTCCATTGGGCCGATTGGAGATGAGATAGTGACTCTTCTTTCGCTTCCCTGTAGCTCCATTGCAGTTGGAGAGAGGAGCTTTCCATCTGTTAATTGATAAACGCCTTTTTCATTAGGGGCAGAGCTAGCTGAAGTGATCAGTAAAAGATTAAGCAGGTAGCCAAAGATTACGGTTTTAGATCGTCCGATTAATCTTAACACTTTTCTTAACTCCTCTCTTATCTTCTTTCTTATTCCCTGATAACGGGATACGCACAGTTTTATCAGCACCAAGTAAAACTAATTTTAGTACTTCACTTACATGCTTAACAGGAATGAATTCAATTTGAGATCTTTGGTCCTTTGGAATCTCCTCTAGATCTTTAAGAACATCATAGGGGATTATTATTTTCTTTATGCCGATCCTAAGAGCAGCCAACGCTTTCTCTTTAATTCCACCAACAGCAAGAACATTACCACGAAGAGTAATCTCGCCAGTCATTGCATAATTTTTTGATACTTTTCGACCAGACAGAGCTGAAACAACTGCGGTAGCTATAGTTATACCTGCAGATGGACCATCTTTAGGAGTTGCTCCCGATGGACAATGCACCTGAATATCAACCTTTTCATGAAAATCAGGATCTAATCCTAAGCTTTCCGCATTTGCTCTGGCATAAAAGATGGCTGCTTGAGCACTCTCTTTCATTACATCACCAAGCTGTCCGGTTAGAATTAAATTACCCTTTCCTTTTGCTACTGACGCCTCAACCATCATGGTTTCACCACCATAGATAGTCCAAGCTAGACCTGTCACCAATCCAGCAGCATCGATTCTCTCATTCATCTCTGGATCGTATCTGGTTGGTCCTAGATATTCTTTGATTAAATCAATAGTAATCTCCTTAACCTTCTTTTTCTTTGCAGTCATTTTCTTTTCGGCGTATTGGCGAGCAATTTTTCTAAAGAGAGAGCCTACTTCACGCTCTAAATTCCTAACTCCTGATTCCTGAGTGTATCTCTCAATCAAAAATAGAATAGAATTTCTGGCAAATTTTATTTTATATGTTGAAAGTCCGGTCTCTTTTAATTGTCTCGGAATTAGATACCTCTCAGCGATGGCCTTCTTTTCTGCTGTTGTATACCCAGCAATGTGGAGGATCTCTAATCGATCTAAAAGTGCAGCAGGAATAGTATCAATTGTGTTCGCCGTTGCAAAAAACATAACTTGAGAGAGATCATACGGCACATTTAGATAGTGATCTGTAAATTCCACATTTTGTTGGGGGTCTAATACTTCAAGAAGTGCCGCCGCTGGATCCCCACGAAAATCTGCTCCAACTTTATCTAGCTCATCAAGAACAAACACAGGATTAACAGAGCCGGCCTGCTTCATCCCTTGAAGTATCCTACCAGGGAGAGCCCCAACGTAAGTTCTACGATGACCTCTGATCTCAGCTTCATCACGGACTCCGCCAAGAGACATTCTATGAAATGTTCTGTTAAGTGATCTTGCAACAGATCTACCTAAAGAAGTTTTTCCTACCCCTGGAGGACCGACTAAACACAAGATTGGACTATGAGAATCTTTATTTAATTTTCTAACACTTAGATATTCTAAAATCCTATCTTTGACTTTATCTAAACCATAATGATCTTCATCAAGGATCTTCTTGGCTAGAGATAGATCCAATCTATCCTTAGTTTTATTACTCCAAGGTAGATCTACTATCCATTCTAAATAGGTACGAATCAGCGCAGCGTCACTTGATTCTGGGCTCATGCTTTCTAGACGCTTAAATTGTTTCATGCTCTCGGCATATACAACCTTAGTAAGCCCTGCTTTTTCTAAAGCCTCTTTGATTTCACTTAAATCCTTCCCTAAGTCATCCTCTTCCCCTAATTCAGTTTTAATCTGCTTTAATTGCTCTCTTAAAAAGTACTCTCGCTGGCCCTTCATTAATTGGTCTTCAGCTTTACCTTGAATCTCTTCACTTAGTTTTATTTTTCCAAGATTATCAACGATCCATGCCTCTACCATTTTAAGTCGCTCTAATGGATCATTCTCTTCAAGAGCACTCTGAGCAAAGTGAAGATCAGGCTTTAAGTGTGCTAAAATGAGGTCAGCTAAAACACCAGGATCATCTACATCCTCTGACACCATCATTAGATCTTCGGCTAATCCCTCATGCTCAACTAAAACTTGCAGATTAGCTAAAAGAGTTTTCGTCCTTTTCTGTAATGTTTTCTCTTTTTTAGGATTTGAAGGAGGTATCTCAGGTCGAACCTCGGCCATCAGATGAGTGCCTTTCGATTTGAACTTAACTACAGTACCTCTAACGATACCTTGAATTAATATTTTAAACTTCTGATCATTAAGCTCTAATACCCTAGCAACATTAGCTACGACTCCAACTTTAAAAAGATCGTCTTCAGTAGGATTTTCAATCTGCTCGTTTTTTTGTGATAGGACAAATAAAAACCCACCATTTTTCTGAGCTTCTTCAATTGCTTTTATGCTAGCAGGACGACCAACATAAAATGACATCATCACAGAGGGAAAAGCTACAAGATCTCGGGCTGGTAAAACAGGAAGGTTAGTTGGAAAATGAATCTCTCGCTCCATCTCCTCTGATTTAGTCTTTGACTTAGAAGTCTTTGAAGGTTTTTTGATTAATTTTTTTGAGAGTTTTGACATTGGCAATTATTAAAAATCTTTGACAATATAGTAAGTTTATCGACACATAGTTAGGATAAAATTAGGTGGACTCAAAATATGATGACTATGATGACTATGATGACTAGAAGTATCAATAAGATTCTAGTTGACCATAGAACCTGTTGATATTCCTCGTATTAACGAAGAATCAAACTCCCTAAATCCTTTATCAGTTAGCTCTACGACCGAGAATATCCTTCTAAACTGTCCACTTGGCAATACAGAGATCTGACCAGTTAATCCCTCATAATTTTCAATCGCTCTAAATCCTGCCAAAAATGGAGTGCCCTCTTTCTCCTGCCGTGTGATTGCTGCCAACGCTAGTGTTGCCGCATCAAATCCTTGAGCAGCTAAAAAATCTGCATCAATACCGTGTCTCTTTTTATAAACATCATTAAATCTAACAACTAACTCACGTGAACTTTTATTAAAGAAAGGGCTAACAAAAATCGCTCCTTCAAGAATAGTTCGTGAACTTGATATTTTTTGAGGATTATCCCAAGCAGCGGAGCCTAGAATTTTAACCTTTTTTCTAAATGCCGGAGAAAAGTTACTTAATAAAACTGTCGCTTTATCTATATCATCAGGGAAAAAGATTCCTTGAACATCTGTTTTCTCTAAATTTTCAGCAACGGTAACAAAACTCTGACGATAATCCTCTCCATAGGAAGCTTCAAAAGATAATCCTAATCCCATTTCAGCAATATGACGTCTAAACTCACGAACGAAATCAAATCCGCTAGTATCCTGAGGATAAACTATTGCATATCGCTGAATGCCAGCAGCTTTACTTGTAACATTTAACAAAGATTCTACCTGGCTTGATGTAGATGCTCCAAGTTGAAAGACATTACCTCCAAAACTGGGGAGCTCTTTTCTAGATAAACTTAGTTGCGGAATCCCTCTATCTCTTAACATTGGGGCTGTCACATCAGCACTATCAGAAAGAAGTGGCCCAATAACAACTGTTGGGGTGCCCTCCATCAATAAGCTATCAAGAACTGAGGCAGCAGCTTGAGGCTCTCCAAGATCATCCTTCGCTAGTAACCGTACTCCGCTCTCTAAGAATGCAAGCTCCATCCCTCTTAATGTACTCTGTCCAAGATTAGAGTATCTACCACTAAGTGGTAACAGAGATCCAACAATGGCTGCATCTGCCTTACCTTGGGGATGCAAAGGATCAGTGGCAAGGGCACTTAAAGTTGTCTGTGGTATCAGCGGTGTCCAAAATGGCTGAGTGTGATTCGATTTCGCATAGGTCTCACCTAAACGGTTTCTGCGTGAACGTTCTTGTCCGATCATCGAGGCGACAAACTGATCAGAGGACCAAATAGATCCTAAGTTAATTAAGTTGTCATCATCAATTGTTCTAATAAGTAAAGAAACTCCCTGTGCCGCATCCTGACTTACCGCACTTCGACCTTTACCCATGCGATTTAATCTTGAAAACCAAGCTAAGCTCTGATCTATATCTCCGACTCGCCCATAAGCGTAAGCAAACACCATGGAGAAATTCTCTTCTACTACAGAGACATCAAGTGCATTTTCTCTTGAAAATTGACTAAGTGTAACAAGTGCCTCTTTTGCTTGATCTAAGGTAAGCTGAGTACTGGCAATTCTTAAAGCTAGAGCCTCTTTCACCGGGAAAGACAACTGTGAAGACCTCGCTTTTAAATAGTACGGCAAAGCATTCTGTCGTTCCCCACGCTTTACAAATTCATCTCCCTCAACAATCAATGGTTCATTAAGAGATCCTCCCTTAAGATCACTTCCTAATGGCCAATTCTCCCAGGGAAACAATCCAGTTCTCATTGCTCCAGATTCATGTGCCCCAACATCAGTTGGAGGCAGCGTTCCTAATCCGCTTCCTAATCCACCTCCCCTAAGAGAGTGACCAAAATCAGAGAATTCAGAGGAACAAGAGGTTAGTAGGAGACAAGATACAAACAGACTGAGGATTCTATAAGGTGCTTTTATTTCACTCACGAAAACATTCCCTTCATCTTATCAAAGAAACTTTTGGTTTCACTGGTGGGCGAATCCCGTCTTATCTCCATCAGCCTATTAAGGAGATTTCTCTCCTCTTCTGAGACTTTTTTAGGAACTTCTATAATTATCCTAACGTGCTGATCGCCACGACTATTACTTCCGAGTACTTTAACCCCTCTATTTTTCAAGCGAAACACCTTTCCTGATGTAGTTCCAGGAGGAATCTTCATCGTTACCATGCCATCAAGGGTTGGTACGGAGATCTCTGTACCAAGTACTGCTAAAGGATAAGTAATTGGAACATCACATATAATTTCAGTACCTTCCCGCTCAAAGATCGGATGGGCCTTTACAGAGATCTGAACATATAGATCGCCTGAGTGTCCACCATCTTTTCCAGCCTCACCTTCCCCTCGAAGCTTTAGTCTCTGGCCATGTTCAATACCTGCTGGAATTTTAACAGAGATCTTTCCTTTAACAGGGCTGAGGCCCTGTCCACTACATTTTTTACATGGATTAGTTATGCGTTGCCCTTTTCCGCCGCACGTGTGACACGTTTTAGAGATCGTAAAAAATCCCTGCTGCATCCTTACTTGGCCGGCACCCTTACATGCACCACAGGTCTCAGACTTAGATCCAGGCTCAGCTCCTGAGCCAGAGCAGCCAGCACAGCTCATATTTCTAGTTATTGAGATCTCTTTCTCTCCACCGAAAGCGGCTTCTTCAAATGTAATATCTAGATTAACTTTTAGATCTCTGCCGGCTTGTCCCCCTTGTCCACGCTGACTACCGCCAGCTCCGCCAAAAGCGCCACCAAAAAATGACCCGAATATGTCACCAAAAACATCTTCGAATCCTGAGAAGTCCCCTCCAAATCCTTGGAACCCTCCGCCTTGGGCACCTTGAGAAACTCCAGCATGACCAAACTGATCATACCTTGAACGAGTTTCATCCTCACTAAGGATAGAATAAGCCTCTGTAGCTTCCTTAAACTTATCCTCGGCCTCTTTATTGCCAGGATTCTTATCAGGATGGAATTTAATCGCTAGTTTTCGATAAGTTTTCTTAATCTCTTCTTTAGACGCGCTTTTTTGAACTCCGAGGATCTCGTAGTAATCTCGCTTTGCCAACTGATGTATGCCTCATGGAAATTGGTATATTGTTTTTCAGAAATAATTTCTGAATTACTCGCGAACCTCTTCAAAATCTGCATCGACAACATCATCATCAGATTTTGCTTGGGCTTTAGTACCATCGCTGGTCGCGCCATTACCATTTGCAGCTCCTGCATCAGCTTTCTCAGATCCATTTCCAGATCCATCTCCAGCAGCTTCCGGACTTGCTTTCTTGTACATCTCTTCAGAAAGTTTATGAGTAGCTTTTGTTAACTTCTCAGCAGCTGCCTTGATCTCTTCAGCTTCCTCTTTAGTAAGAGCTGTTTTTGCTTCTTCAAGAGCTTCTTTAATACTCTTAGTATCATCAGCACTTAGGTTAGCTTCAAAATCTTTCAGAGATTTCTCTGTTGAGTAGATTAAACCATCAAGACCGTTTCTTGCCTCAATAATCTCTCTCTTCTTTTTATCCTCTTCAGCGTGCATCTCAGCATCTTTAACCATCTGCTTGATCTCGGCTTCACTAAGACCTGAATTTGCAGTGATCTTAATTTCAGCAGTTTTATTAGTACCTAAATCTTTAGCTGAAACGTGAACAATTCCGTTACTATCAATATCAAATGAAACCTCAATCTGAGGCACCCCTCTTGGAGCTGGAGGAATTCCAGTTAACTCAAATCGTCCAAGTGTTTTATTGTCAGTAGCCATGTCACGCTCTCCTTGAAGAACATGGATAGAAACTGCTGGCTGACTATCTGCAGCAGTAGAAAACACCTGTGATTTCTTAGTTGGGATCGTTGTATTTTTTTCAATCAACTTTGTAGAGACACCACCTAATGTTTCAATTCCAAGGCTTAATGGGGTGACATCTAAAAGAAGAACATCTTTAACATCTCCCTTTAGCACTCCACCTTGAACCGCTGCGCCAATTGCCACAGCTTCATCAGGATTAACACCCTTAGATGCCTCTTTACCGAAAATCTTTTTAACTCGAGCCTGCACTGCTGGCATACGAGTCATACCACCTACCAAGATAATCTCTCCGATATCACTCGGGGACATTCCAGCATCCTTAAGTGCAATTCTGCATGGCTCATCCAATCTATCAAGAAGATCGGCACAGAGCTGTTCTAACTTTGCTCTAGTAAGCTTTACATTAAGATGTTTTGCTCCACTTGAGTCCGCAGTTATGTATGGAAGATTAATATCGGTTTCAGAAACTGTAGAGAGCTCATGCTTTGCTTTTTCTGCAGCTTCTTTAAGTCGTTGTAAAGCAAGGGTATCTTTTCTTAAATCGATACCTTGATCTTTCTTAAATTCATCAGCTAGAAAATCAACAATTTTGTGGTCAAAATCTTCACCACCAAGATAGGTATCTCCATTCGTAGATTTAACCTCAAAAACTCCATCTCCTAGATCCAAGATTGAAACGTCAAATGTACCACCACCAAGATCAAAAACTGCAATAGTTTTTTCCTTACCTTGCTTATCTATCCCGTAGGCAAGCGCAGCAGCAGTAGGCTCATTGATAATTCTCTTAACATCAAGACCAGCTATCCTACCGGCATCTTTAGTTGCTTGACGTTGGGCATCATTAAAATATGCTGGGACAGTTATGACAGCTTCGGTTACCTCTTCTCCAAGATAGTCCTCAGCGGTCTGCTTCATCTTGATCAATATCTGAGCAGAGATCTCTTGAGGACTTTTTTTCTCACCTCTTAAATTTACCCAAGCATCCCCGTGCGAGCCTTCGACGATCTCATAAGGAAGAACTTTTTTTGCATTAGTGACTTCTTCGGAATTAAATTTGCGACCGATCAATCTCTTAACTGCAAAGATTGTGTTCTTTGGATTTGTTACAGCCTGTCTCTTAGCAACCTGACCAACAACTCTCTCCCCTGTATCACCAACTGCAACAACTGAAGGGGTAGTGCGAACTCCCTCGCTATTAGCAATCACTACTGGACTACCGCCCTCCATAATAGCAACGCAGGAGTTTGTTGTTCCAAGGTCTATTCCAATTATCTTTCCCATGATTCAATAATCCTTACTTCTCTTAACAGTTTGAAATCGTACACTTAAAAAATCATAAAATTGTGACCAGCTAGAGGCCGGACATAGTATTTTAGTAAGCACTAAAAGCCAACTTTTCAAGTCTTAGTCCACAAAGAATAGAAAAAGTGTCACAGAGTGCAGGTAACATATTTAAAATATTGAATTTTAAATATGCTAAAAACCACTATTAACTCTTAGATTCCGGTGAGTTAGTAGCATTTTCACCATTTTCTCCGGCAACGACAACCTGTCCTACTCTGATTAATTTATCCTTATAATAGTAAGCCTTTTTAAGTTCAGATATTATAGTGCCTGGCTTATGGTCGTTAGATGGAACCTGGCTTAGTGCTTGATGCATCTCTGGATTAAAATCCTGACCAATCGCAGATTTCCCTCTTACTCCGGCTTTCGAAAGAACTTCAATAAATTGCTTTTCAATCATCAATAAACCCTCTTTAAGCTTATTTAGATCTCTCTCCTCATTAGATACAGCTCGTTCTAAATTATCAGCAACTTCTAAAAGATCAACGATAACGCTCTCTCCTTGATACTTTAAAAGTTCAGAACGATCTTTCATCGCTCGTTTTTTATAGTTATCAAAATCAGCCAAAGCTCTAAGATATCTCTCATGATTCTCCTTAGCATCCCTCTGTGCCAGGACAAGCGGATCTAAATTATTGTCGTTATCATGATTGATTGCTTCAGAGGCCTGACCGTTTGAATTAAACTGACTCGCATCAACGACATCCTCAATAACATCCTCAGTGTTACCTTCTGAAGGAGCTGCTTTTTCGTTGTTTCCCTTAACCATCTGATCCTACACCCATCTTCAATAAACTTGGCATTTTAACTACTACTTACCTACTGCCATACAAAACTCGGTATAGATAGTTAATCATTAAAATGACAAAATGCAACCAAATGGCACGAAATTCTAAGCCTCATATCGAGTTTGAGGGCACTGTCTTAAGGGCTTATCCCTACAGCGATGCTCATTTAATTCTTAAAGTTCTCTCCCCTAGTCAGGGCAAAGTTTCACTAATTGCAAAAGGGGCAAGACAAAGTAAAAAACGGTTTCCTAATAGTTTTGATTATTTTGATACTGGAAAGTTTAGAGTGAGTTCTCACAGTTCACGAGCTGACTCTCTAGGTGATGTGCTTGAATTTACCCCTATTAAAAGTTTTGGGGCACTAAGAACCGACCTACCAAGACTGATCGTAGGATCCCTACTCTGTGAATGTTTTGAATCTTTAATTGCCGAATCATCTCCAGAAGCTGGGGATTGCTACGAACTTTTAGAGCTTGGGTTAAATGCTATTTCAAATAGTGAAGACTCAAAGAGTGCACTTAAGGCCTGTTTTTTTTCGATTGCGAATTTATTAAGACGGGAGGGGTTATTAGGAAAAGAGCCTATGGTTCCAACCGGGAAAACTCTCTTACATCTCCTAGGTATTATCGAAAGTAACATAAATCGAAAACTAAATTCAGAAGCTGCGTTATTGGATCTCTTAGTTGAGTTAAGAAACAGTGAGATAAAAAATCCCCCGCCAGATTCCTAACGATCCTGACGGAGGACATTTAATCAAGGACTTATCTAAGTCTCGATTTCTTAATCTATCTCGTGCGGTGAGCTACGAGATCGCCATTGGTGATACTTTCTGCAGTGAGTTTGGATAGGCCATAAGTGCCCTTGGTGTCCTTATCTCATTGTTAAGAACTTTATTAACATTGATATCAGAACCATAGAACTCTTGATTAAGCTTAGTTGCAAAACTAAGGTTAGATCCTTCGATATTAACACCAGCAAATGCACCTGACGATCTTGAGTAACTAAGAATCGATGCCTTTCTTAACTGGTCAGTTGATAGCTTAGCTTCTCCAATTGGTCCAGCTTGAATACCAAGGTTTGCACCTAATTTTATGGATTCTTTTCTAATTGCATCAACTGACTTTTGATCCATAAAAAGTAGTACGTGATCTGTTGACTGTGCTCCGGCCTGAAGTCCAATACTCGCACCAGTCATATTGAATATTCCAGGGGCACTCCAATCAAGTGAGGTCATTGGAGCATTGCTATCAAGATTTCTAGCGTCTTTGGCATTTGTCTTAGAAGCAGTTGTCTCTGCATCCGTCTGATTTCTACAACTGATCAATCCCTCACCACGACGAGCTGCCAGGATTAACCCTGCTTTAATAACTGAAGGGAAAACTCCAACACATCTTGCCTTAGCCAAAACATCAGCAGGAATTCCCTTTTTAGGATCCATCATAATTTCATTTAAAACCTCAGCAGTTTTTTTAGTCAGCTCCATTCTTTCAGCTTCTTTAGGATCCAAAATTGCTGACCGTGCCATTGGATCTTTTGCTTCTGTTAAAGCTTTATCAGTAGCTGTCGCTGCTTTATTCATTTCATTCTTTGTAGGATCCTTTGGATTAGTGTCAGCGAAAACCTGACAAGCACCAAACAGAAACACAAACCCTATCGCACCATTAATAAGTTTTATCATGGGGTCTCCTTAATATATTATGTAATTGTTTTAATTAGTTATGCTGGGATACTACCATAACCAGGCACCGTCTCAAAGAAAGGCCTGTTATGTGATTAGATCTTTTAGGTACATTACTAACCAGGAATCTAGGCGATCAACTTTATTTTCGGTTACTTAAAGTGGATTTAACCGACAAGGATTTTTTTAGAAACAGCGTTTGTTGTAGTAGGTAGATCCTCCCCTATTTAGACTGAGAAGAGAGCTCTATTCACTCTCAATGACAACCACAGCCAGATCCGCAACCACCTTTTTTCTTAGTATCTTTTTTGGCTCCGCTATCAGCTGATGCTGTTTCAGAACTAGACTTTTCAGAAGAAGATCCTTCCTCTGATTTAGAGTCAGATTTACTATCAGTTTTCTTGGCGGTTGAAGAGTAATCAGATTTATACCATCCACCACCTTTTAGATGAAATGAAGATGCTGAGATAGCGCGTACTGCTTTTTTAGGACACTTCTTATCCTCACAATTGTCCTTACATTTAAGCGATTTATCATTCACTTTTTGAATGGCATCAAACCGTCCACATTTCGGACAATCATATTCGTAAATTGGCATAAAAATTCAGCTTATTTAATTATTAGATTCATATAGTCCTACCACTTAATTATTTCAAGTAGCTCAACAAACATTAATTAATAAAGAGCCAATAGGAGAAACTTAAGCCGGCAGGGCTCTAGCCAACTCAGCAGCATAATAATAGAGAAGCCCAACAATAAACTCTTGTAGGAATAACAATACTAATAAGAAGATAATCGGTGATAAATCTATGCCAGGACCAACTGGAGGAATAATCCGCCGAATCGGTCTAAGGACCGGCTCGGAAGCATCATGGAGAAACCTGACAATTGGATTACTTGGATCGGCACTAACCCATGAAATAATTGCCCGTCCAATAACAATAAACAGCATTAAGTTAAGGACAACACTTAACACCGTTGCGATCCCTTTTAAAAGAAAAGCTAAAATTGCCAAAGGTAAAGTCTCCAAGATTAATTGATGATGCGCTCTTTAAGATAATAACAAAGCTCTGCACAAGCAAGTCGGAATTGAGTGAGAATAAGTGCAGACAAAAGGATAACAAAACACTAACCAGATTACTCTGTTGTAAAAACTATCCTTTATAGGATAATAGCCGAATTATGCCCAAACTACGACCTGGCGCTGCAAAAGGCGGCGACACTATAAGATTTCATTATAACGTTAAATTCTCTACAGGATTTATCGTTAACTCAACCAAGGAGGGTCCGCCTGCTGAAATGGTTTTGGGGAAAGGATTAGCAGTCCCTGGTCTTGAAAAAGCAATTAAAGGAATGTTGCCGGGAGAATCAAAAACAATCACAGTAAAATGTGAAAACGCTTTTGGGCAACGTCAAGAGAATTTGATGATCCCTGTTCCCAGATCCCAGTTTCCTAATCAACAATTTGCCCTAGGCCAAGCAATAGAATTTACCCAACCGAATGGGGAGGTAGTCAATGGAAAAGTTCGATTTGTTGATGAGCTAACTGTTTTCTTTGATCTGAACCACCCCCTAGCTGGACACGATCTAACTTATGACATTGAACTTATCGAAATAGTTGCGCGTGGAGAGAGCGGAGGAAAGAGAGAGAGGGGCTAAGCTTAATTTCTACGCTCTCCAAAAAGTGCTGTTCCAATCCTAACGATCGTTGCGCCCTCTTCAATCGCAATATCAAAATCCTGAGACATTCCCATACTAAGATGAACTTCAGAGTCATCGCTAAAATTATCCTCTCGGCATTTTTTTAAAGTGGCAAAGTCTTTACGGGCATCTTCAGGATTTTCATAGAACTCAGTGATGGTCATAAGGCCAGAGAGTTTAACAAACGGCACTGTTTCTGTTTTATCAATAGCACTCTTTAGATCTGAAATTCCAAATCCTCCCTTTTTAGGATCGTCAGAAACATTTACCTGAAAGAATACCTCTTTAACTAAACCGAGACTTTCAGCTTCTTTATTAATCTTCTCTAGCGCACCTATAGAATCGACTGACTCAATAACATCAAAATATTTTACTATCTCTTTAATTTTATTACTTTGAAGTTTTCCAATAAAATGTGCTTTAAAAGGGGTTTTTAAACTAGGGATTTTCTCTTTAAGCTCTCGCAGATAGTTTTCGCCAAAAATCGCAATGCCCCCATGCTGCGAGACAATACTTTGATAAGAATTCATTAATTCTACTGGTTGTTTTTTCGAAACTGCAACAAGTAGAATATTTTTTGTACTATTAAGTTTTTTCTCTAGTGCTTTAATCTTTAAGGTAATCTGATTATATGAAGCAGTAAGCTCATCCACAAAAATTCCCTATTTGATATTTGAGATGAAGCTCTTAAGAGAGACTGTGAACTCAGCGAGAGGCAATCCAACGACATTAGTATAAGAGCCTTCTATCCGCTTAATAAATGTAGATCCAATTCCTTGAGCACCATAAGATCCAGCCTTATCCATTGGTTCACCGGTATCAACATAAGCCCTAATCTCCTCCTCTGATAGAGGATTAAAAAAAACTTTAGTAACACATGATTCAGTAATGCAGTGCTGATTACTTAAAATTGTATATCCACCCCATACTAAATGATCACGTCCTTGCATGCGATAAAGCATCTGACAGGCATCATCTTTATCTTTAGGCTTTCCTAAAATTTCCTGATCTAAAGCAACAGTAGTATCAGCACCAAAAATGATCGCTTCCGGAAATTTTTTTAAGATAGTCTGTGCTTTCTCAAGTGATAAAGTTTCAACTAACTCTTTCGGCGAAGAGATAACAACAGCATCCTCATCAAAATCAGAAGGTATAATTTCAAAAGGAAAACCACACAGGGATAATAAATCCTTTCTTCGTGGAGAGGATGAAGCCAAAATTAATTTCTTTGGAAGGTCCTTAAATAGTGCGGTCAACAGCATGGGCTATCTTTTTTAGGCGTGGCATCATTCGCTCAAAAGTTGGGAAATCTATAGCTTGATTTGCATCGCTAAGTGCTTTCTCAGGTTGATTATGAACTTCGATAAGAAGTCCATCAGCACCAGCAGCAATTGCTGCTCCAGACATCGCTTCTACATACCTAGCATCTCCAGTTCCATGACTTGGATCAATGACAATCGGTAATTTTAATTTTTCTTTAAGTACGGGCACTGCCGTAAGATCAAGACAGAATCGGGTACTTGAATCAAAGCTTCTAATTCCTCTTTCACAGAGTATGACATTATGATTTCCATGACTAAGAAGGTATTCAGCTGCTCCAATAAACTCTTCCATAGTTGCCATCATCGATCTCTTAAGTAGAACTGGCTTTTTAAGATCCCCTAATTCTTTTAATAGAGGATAGTTGTACATATTTCGAGCACCCACCTGAAATATATCTACATGCTCGGCCATCTGCTCAATCAACCGAACATCTAGGATCTCGCTAATAATGGGGCAGTTGGTGGCTTTTCTGACCTGATCCAACATGGCAAATCCAGTTTGTCCCAATCCTTGAAATGAGTATGGCGAGGTACGGGGTTTAAAGATTCCTCCGCGTATTATAACAGCTCCATGCTTTGCAACGTAGGAAGAGATTGCTAAGAACTGCTCCTCTGTTTCAACAGAGCATGGGCCAGCCATCACACAAATTTGCTTTGATCCAATTGAAACATTTTCAGAGATACAAACTACGTCCCGATCTAGATACAAAGATCCAGATGAATCGCTACTCTTTCGATTTTTAAAATGACTTAGATCTGTAACAGTATTCTTCTTCATAAGATGCTTCTCATAATACGCTAAGAGAATGGCTAGGAAAATGTTTGCAAAAGCGCCTCTAAAATAACTTTACTTAGGGACTCTCCATCCACCTTTAGAGTCTTATCCAACTCGAAGTGCTGCTGCGTTGTTAGAGTCGTTGCTAGAGTCGTAGCTAGAGTCGTAGCTAGAGTCATCGTTAGAGTCCATTGTCGTTGGTCTTCGGTTGTAACACTCACTACGTCCCAGCCTCGTTTGTGAATTTCAATCAATGCTTCATCAGTAGAAAGAACATGAAAGTGATGATCTTTATAATCTTGCTTTAGTTCAGTGATACTACCAGTAAATAGGGAGAGAAGTCGATTATTAGACAGTAAACAATACTCTTCGAATCCTAAGTCAGCAAATTCCCTAGCTAAGATAGTACCCTGCTCAAACGATGCTTTAAATCCAATCCGTGAAAGCTCCTGGCACTTTTTTAAATAGCTCTTATCATGCCACATATTACCGTTCTATATTACCTTTCATTATTACCTTTCATTACCTTTCCTTAATCTCAACACGATCTAAATATTCAAGGGTGGAGGTGCCTCCTTCCACAAGGGTCATCTCTGAAACCCTGGTTAGAATAGCTTCACGATGAAATTCTTTAATATCAAGCACGCCCATATTACACATCGTTGACTTTACTTTAGCTGTAGTTACATCCAATTTATCAGAAAGGGTACCACTGTATGGAACGTAAGCATCAACTCCCTCTTCAAAGAGAAGTCCAGGCTTATCACTCTGCTTATATCTCTCCCAATTTCGTGCTCGATTTGAGCCCTCTCCCCAGTAAGGTTTAAAAGTCTGCCCATGATAAACAACTTTAGGAGTAGGACTTTCCTCAGTCATTGCAAAATATTTTCCCATCATTACAAAATCAGCTCCCATAGCTAGAGCTAAAATAATGTGAGTATCATTGTTTAAACCACCATCGGAACAGATAGGAATATAGACTCCCTTCTCTTTTAAGTACTGATCTCTGGCTTCTGCAACGTCAATCACAGCAGAAGCTTGTCCGCGCCCAATACCTTTCTGTTCTCTAGTTATACAAATTGAACCACCACCAATGCCTACTTTTACGAAATCAACTCCAGCCTCCTCAACTAAATATCGAAACCCTTCCGCTGAAACTATATTACCAGCACCTATCACAAGATCTGGGCCATACTCTTTTCTTAAGAATTTAGTTGCGTCAGATTGCCATTCAGAATAACCATCAGAGGAATCCAAACAGACACAATCTGCGCCCGCACTAATTACAGCCTTTGCTCTCTCTTTATAATCAAATGTATTTAACGCAGCACCAACAAAGAGCCTTTTGTCCTCATCAGTTAATTCATCAGGGTTAGATTTATGGTCAAAATAATCTCGTCTAAAAACAAGCGAGTGCAGGTTGCCATTTTTGTCGACTATCGGAAGGCACTCCTTTTTATTTTTCCAAAGCTTTTCAGTGGCATCCTGTAAAGTTGTCCCCTCCTGTGCCAAAACTAAATTTTCAAGCTTTGTGCAGGAATCAAAAACCGATTTTGAAAGATCGTCTTTAAACTCCCAAAAATCCTTACTGGTTAACAATCCAAGAAGTTTTGAATTCGGTTTACCCTCTTCCGTAATTGCAATTGTGGAATGGCCAGTTTTATTTCTTAGTTCAACAGCATCTTTGAGTGTGGCTTTAGGAGAAAGATTAGAATCGGATGGCACAAATCCAGCTTTATGCATCTTTACCTGACGCACCATCTCGGCCTGTGATTCAATGCTTTGGGAGCAGAATATAAATCCACAACCTCCCTTTCTGGCCAAGGCGACCGCTAACTCTGAGCCAGAAACTGCCTGCATCGCAGCAGAAACAATCGGAACATTTAGCTGCTTTTTTGGCCCAGTGGAATCTTTATATTTTTGTATACTTGCTTTAAGACTGACACTACTAACCACATGTTCTTTGGAAGTAAGGCGAGGAACTAAGAGATACTCATTGAATGTACGGGAAATGTCGTCGATAATTTTTGCCATTTATGCACCTTATTTGTGTCGCCGAAGGCTCTTAGAGTGAGTCGGCATTTAATGGCAACAGAGTATAACAAATTGAAGGAATTAAGAAAGTCCGCGTAATGCTGTATTTAATCCTACAATCTGAGGGATTGACCAGACAACCAATGGTCATATTAACGACCAAGTCTAAACCGAACTGGTACTTCAACTCGTGAAGCAATCGGAATGCCTGCCAGCATTGCAGCACGAAACTTCCATCGTTGAACTGCTTTAAGTGCAGCATTATCAAGTACCGTAAAACCTGAACTGTGTAACACAGACACTCCTGTGGGTATGCCATCTGCATTCACCATAACCGCAAGGACGACCAAGCCCTCTTGATGCAAACGCCTAGCAGACTCAGGATATGGTGGAGGTGGGTTTTGAAAATAGTTAGGGGATGCTTTTACAACTTCAGAATTTTTGCCACCTGTATTTTCTAATTTTAAATTTTTGATTTGTTCAGTCTGAGCGATCTGTGGAGGAGTTTTTATTTTCTCTTGGGCTACAATCTTTGGCTTAATGACCCTCTTCTCTCTAACTGGGATTATCGGATCAGGCATCTGCTCCTCTATCGGCAACTCTGGTTTGATTTCTTGCGTCTCTTGAAGTGGCGAACTAGCGACAAGTTCAACCACCGATACCATGCTTCTTTCTTGAATCCCAAACTCAGGAGGCTGCGAGATCAGATGAGTACCAATAAATATTACTGCCAGATGAAGCATTGTCGATCCTAGGTAGGGTAAGGCTATAGATCTATCCATTTTTGATTATGGTTTTTTAGTTGTTTCAACAGCCACTTTAGAAATTCCTGCCTTTCTAACTTCATCAAGCAGTGCTACCACTCCCTGAAATTGAGCCGCCGCATCGGCGTTGATATACACCTTCAGATCTTCATTCTCTGCCTTTAGACTAAGTAGTCGAGGATTAAGATCCTCAATCGAAATTCTATCTTTGTTGAAATAAAATTCTCCTAAGGCATTGACCGTAAGCGAAACATAACTATTCCGATCCTGCTGAACAGATGAGGTTGCGGTCGGTAGATTTACAGGCAATCCGTGATTTTTAACCATGGAGAGGGAAACCATGACAAAAGTTGCAAGCAGAAAAAACATTATATCGATTAAGGGAATGATTTCGATTCGTGCGCGCTTGCTATTTGTAGGTCGAGGAATACGCATACAATCACTGAAAAGTTTTACGACGTTGCTCTAGTAGTATCTCAACTCTCGTTACTGCCTCCTCAATGGTGCGCCTTAAAGTTTCCACTCGCGCATTGAGGAAATTAAACGGAACAAGAGCTATGATAGCGATACTAAGACCAAAAGCAGTTGCAATAAGAGCTTCGGCGATCCCACCTGTAATCTGCGTAGGAGCCCCTAACTCTTGTTGGCCGAGGAGTCCGAATGAATTAATCATCCCAGTCACTGTGCCCAAAAGCCCAAGTAGTGGAGATAATGTGATCACGGTATCTAGAACTGAAAGCCCTCGCGTATACCGAGCAATCTCCTTTTCGGACGCCACGAGGACAGCTCCCTCAAAGGAGTGCTCAAGATGCTTTAGTCCGTGTGCAATCACACGCGAAGCAACATCAGGCGAAGGTTCTCCTTTTGCTATAGCGTCATCGAGTACACCACGCTCTACTAAGGATAGAAGCTTCTCGATGGTTTCCGAATCGCGCCCTGTACCGGAGGTAAGAAAAAACCAGAGCCGCTCCATCAGTACCGCCACCGTACAAATTGAGGTGATAAGGAGCGGCCACATGATAGGGCCGCCTTTGTAAAAGATTTCAAGCATAGTATTAAAACCTCAATTGAAGTCCTGCAATAACATTACGGCCGGGCAAAGGGGCAATGTCCTTAATGAAAGAAACATGGTTTCTTCCCTCCTCGTCAGTCAAGTTTTCACCGCGAAGGAAGAACTCTAGCATCTGCCCTCGAACGGTGACTTCCTTACTAACACTGGCGTTTAGGAAGGTGTACGCTCCTGTCTCAGTTTCCAAATCAGAGATCCGGTCCTGCTCAAACACATGTTGCAGTTCAATCCGTGATTTAAAACCACCTTTTTTATAGTCAACACCAGTTCTTAACCGAAATGGTGGAACACGAGGAAGCGGATCGTTTGTATCTCTATCCTTAGCCCGCACATAATCTGGCTGAATCCAAAAAGATAGGTCCTCTTCGTTCTGTTCCTCTTCCGTCTCACCTAAAAAGTGGAGTGCCACCTGCGATTCAAATCCCAGAAAATCCGCATCCTGACTAACGAATCTAAAGATCGGCAGTCCATCTTCCTCTTCTCCTGTAGCATTAAGTCCGATGTAATTATCAAAGCGGTTAATAAAACCACCGATAAAGCCTGTTACACGACCTGAGCGTTTCCTTATGTTCAGGTCAAGACCGATCGACTTTTCAGTATCTAGGTCAGGATCTCCGATTTCAAATGCGTTAGTTGCAATATGAGGACCGTTGGCAAAAAGCTCTTGTCCAGATGGAGCTCTTTCTGTATGCGCAAGCGAGAGTGCAAATGCATAGTTATCAACAGGGGTCCAAACAAGACCGATTGACTCACTCACGGTATTAGTACTTCGAGAAATATCGCTTATGATGCCAGAATCTAGATCCTCACGGTCGCTGGCTTTTAAGTCATTGTTGTCAAATCTCACTCCAAACTGAAGCTTTAACGGATCGGCAAGCTTGACCTCTTCAAACAGAAAAGCTGAAAAGATATCTGTATCAGTTGGTGGTTGAAATGCTTCCTCGCCATCTGCTTTAAATTGGCTTGATTGAGCTTGGAAACCTAAGACTCCATCGACAGGCCCGAATGATTGGTGGGTAATCTCATAACGACCATCAAACCCCTTATTTGTAAATACAGTTCCGGCTTCACCATCTTCAAACTCAGTATGTTTATAATCGACATACCCAAGCTTTAGATCCATAGATTTAACAAAGGAGATCGGATCTAAGATCCTACCGTGCACGTCAAATCGCGGACGTTGCCCGTCAATAGTAATGTTTTTCTCTCCATTTGGAACTCCGTAGTCAAAGTTAAATAGACTTCCTGCTACACCGAGAAATCCTGTATCCCATATATAAGAAGTCCCAACTCCAACGCCTTGAGATGCACTTGCGCTAAATGGTAGTTTTCCCTTCGGCTCTGGAAACTCTAACTCATCTCCACTTTCACGAAGAGCTTCAGTTCGAGCAAAACCAGGGATTTCGATATCATCGCTCTTCCTAGTAAACGCATCAAGATGCACCGCAAATGGTCCTACTGGAGCATCGATGGTCATTGCGCCGTTTCGAAGATTATCTACAGTGCCGCCTTGAACAGCGATTTTTCCTTCAGCGGGACTAGCGGGAATTATCTCTGGAATTCTATTGTCGATTATATTAACGACTCCCCCTACAGCGCTTGTTCCATACATTAATGTCGCTGGCCCACGCACCACCTCTATACTTTCTGACAGTAAAGGGTCGATCGTTACTGCGTGATCTGGACTCGTATTGGATACATCTTGAGAACCGATACCATTTTCAAGAATGCGGATACGATCTCCGCCTAGACCACGGATCACCGGGCGACTCGCTCCCGGACCAAAGGACGTAGAGCTGATACCTGGCTCTGCTGCCAATGTCTCACCCAGGGATCCCTTAGCACGGGTTTGCAGTTCAGATCCTGTGAGTACGGAAACCGGTTGAGCATGTTCAAATAGTGTCTGAGGTAGCGGTTGTGAGGAAACAACTATCTCATTGAGCCTAGTTGATAGAGATTCCTTTTGTGGTTCTTCTGCATTGGCATCACTCTCAAGTTTTGGATCGAGAGCAAACGAAGTAGCAGATAACAATAATGAAGCAAAAGAAAAAGCTATGAGCCTTCGAGTAGATCGATAATGATTTTTCATAAATATTTCACGAAATTTAGTAGTAAGTATATTAATAAACGCAGTGCCCGCGACCTCCGCTAGGCGGAAGGCATGGCTAGCCAAAATCGTGACGGTAACCGCCGTGATTTCAGACCTAATGAAAAAGTTTAACTAAACTGGAGGGGCACGACCAAAATAATGAACCGTAGCTGAGCGCAGATACAAAACAGTTATTTCGTGGATAGGGGAATCTGGTACAACTACGATAGGAGAAGGTAGAGTAAATGCAATCGGGACTAGAGTTGAATGTCCCGATGACGCCACTAGACACAACTCACAAGACTCCTTGTCATGAGAGGGGTGATGGGCCGCACTCGCCTCGTGACAAATCCCAACTACACTCATCACTAAGAAGAGCACTACTAAAGCGGGAATGAGTTTTGGTCGTAAACGTAACATTGATAGGTGCAGCCTATACACTTTAATGAGAATATTCAATACCCGTACTTGGCTCATTCATTATTTCAACCCTTTGATCGAATCGAGTAACTAAAACACAGTGCCCCTCTTCGACAGGATGATTTATTCCTCCAATCACAACAGTGTCTTTCTCTTTTGTAATCACCTCATTAATTTGAATTCGTGATTCATGGGTCATAATTCGCTCTTGCCCAGCAGGAGCAATC
Organism: uncultured Bdellovibrionales bacterium; assembly: GCA_964523015.1. Lineage (GTDB taxonomy): Bacteria > Bdellovibrionota_C > UBA2361 > UBA2361 > J135 > JAWXBT01. The sequence continues at coordinate 57,507 of CAZFXN010000012.1, forward strand.
AGTTTTGTTTCAACTTTAATTCCACCGACAACACCCTCTTTGATTTTATCACCTACTTGAATCGATTTATTCTCTCCCTTAGGTCTATATATTACGGAAACATCAGGATCAGCACTTCGAGCCACGTCCTCAAATGTATAACCTGAACTGATCCCCTCACTGACTAAAACCGAGCTTCGGGCATAAGCATCTACTCCAACAGTAGTGAACCGACCTGAAGAAGTTCCAGTAACTGAAAATGTAGCATCTGAAATGCGATATCCGTTATCCTTAATCTCTGTTACTTCGTAATCATTCCCCTTCTCATCAAAATGACGAGGACAAAGTGCAATAGCCCAAGCTGTCTCTGTTTCCTTTTTTGGTACTGCCACAACGAAACTTCTCCTTTTATCCCCTTCTAGAAAAATCACACTTCGTGATGTGCCCGGCCAAGAGATTCGATATCCGCCTAAATAAGCCTTTGAAAACGGATGAGACATTTTAAACAGTACAAATTTATCATTAAAATCTAAAGAAGTTGTCATACTTGGCTTAGTCGGATCTTTATTCACCCAATTAAGAATCACATTAATATAGGTTTCCCCATCTACTTTACTACCAGCCCAAAATCTTTTTCTTTTAACGGTACTTTCAGACTTATCATCTTCATTAGCTAACACCTCTTTTAATGACAAACTATTACTAGCCTCATCAGTTAGGCCGACTCGATAAGAGAGATAATTTACTAGCTCAGAGGGCAAAAGCTCTGGCTTATATGAACTGGCGATATCAATTACAGACTCTTGAGCTACAGCAGGTGTCACAAGAAACAAAACAAGATAGATCCTAAATAAAATTTTCATAACATGACTTTTATATAATAATCATTGCCCAAACTGATAACGCCTCATACTAATCCCTAATACAATCCCGATACAAAACATAGATACCATGACAGAGGTTCCCCCGTAACTAAATAATGGCAATGTAATTCCAACCACGGGCAAGACTCCAATAACCATCCCGATATTTACAACAGCATGAAAGAGAAAGAGTGTGGCAATACCAACAACAACAAACGTAGCAAAAAGATCTCTACTTTTTAAAGCAACTCTTAATAATAAAAAAATCAGCGCACAATAAAGACTAACCACAAATGTAGATCCTAAAAATCCCCACTCCTCTGATAACACAGAAAACACAAAATCAGTGGTATGTTCAGGTAAAAATTCTAATTGTGACTGAGTTCCCTGCATATATCCCTTACCCGAAAAAGCTCCTGAACCAACTGCTATCTTAGATTGGTTAAGATGATATCCACTCCCTAATGGATCTGCTGCCGGGTTAACTAATGTAAGAACTCTCTTTTTTTGATACGTATGAAGCGTTTGCCAAAGAGGCACGACAGCAATCATGGCAGTAATTCCAAGTAGCAATAA
>CAZFXN010000012.1:58934-60482 GCA_964523015.1 uncultured Bdellovibrionales bacterium
AGCAATAATGTCCTAGGCCTTATCCCAATAAAAAACAGAATACCGGCTCCGCATGCACCTATAGCAAGGGAAGTACCGAGATCCGGTTGTCTAATCACTAATGCCATGGGGATCGCAATTAAGAGCAGAGGCCAAAATATTCCCTTTAAAGTGAAACCTCCCGGATTAAGTCTTGTCCGTGACAAGTAGCGAGCCATTACTAGAATCACTACCACTTTAGCCATTTCAGAGGGCTGAAAGCGAAATCCTCCGATTGGAAACCATCGCCTTGATCCATTAACAACAGTACCGAATAACAAAACTAAAATTAAAAGAATAATTGTTATTGTATAAAGAGGATAGGCAAGACGATACAAAGTTTGGTTATTAAGAATCATCCCTACCACCATTGCCAGTAATCCAACTGCCATAAACATAAACTGCTTAGCAAAGGGTGCACTCTTTGCAGTATAAGACCAAAATCCTAGCGACTCGCCAGTTGAGTTTGGATTATACCCAGCACTATAAAGAACTATTAAGCCAGCTGCACAGATCGCTAAAACCACGAGCAAAAGATGATAATTAAAATGATTAAAGATCCGTCTATCTATTGGCATATCAATTATTCTGTTTCTTTAAGCTTTCAAAATACGCCTCTAGCACCTGTTTAGCGACTGGAGCAGCAGCAGCACCTCCATGCCCTCCATTTTCTACTAAAACTGCAACTGCAATTTTAGGAGCATCTGCCGGGGCATATGCAGTAAACCAAGCATGATCTTCAAAATCACCCCCTGCTTTATGATAAACGAGGGAAACAACCTGAGCAGTACCTGTTTTACCAGCTACAATAATATCAGGAAACGCTGTCAACTTGGACCGTCCTCCGGTTCCCCTCTTATCATTAACTACTCCAACCAGTCCTAGCTCTACATACTTAAGGGCTTTTTCATTTAGTTTTGTCTCTGAAAGCACCTCTGGGGCAAAGTCATATAACATTCGATCATCGCCACCTTTAATCTTTAATACGACCTGTGGTTTGAGAACTTTTCCACCATTTATCAATGCCGAAATTGCCCTAGCAATTTGGATCGGCGTTGTAAGAACGGCTCCCTGGCCAATTGCAACAGATAAGTTTTCTCCGGGGTACCAAATCTTATCTTCCGGTTTACGAAAATATTTTCTCTTCCACTCAGTCGACGGAATAAGCCCACTATTCTCGTGAGCAATATTTAATCCAGTTGGCATTCCAAGACCAAGATAGGTTGCATATCTGTGAATAGTATCAACCCCTAACTTAACTCCCAAAATATAGAAATAGGTATCACAAGATTGAATCATTGCCGTTTCAGCATTTACATATCCATGACCAGCTGCTTTATGACAACGATACCGTCGTCCAGCAAATGAGTAATAACCTGGGCAAAAAACTGTTTCCTGAGGCGAAACGACCCCTTCGGTAAGACCAGCTAATGCCGTTACGATTTTAAAAACTGATCCAGGGGGATAAGCAGCCTGAAGCGCTCTATTTGAAAGTTTTTTTGTGAGAGGGGATGAGAGATCCTTCCAAAC
>CAZFXN010000013.1:0-4494 GCA_964523015.1 uncultured Bdellovibrionales bacterium
AAATTGGACCCTAGATAAGTAGTTTCTAACCTACTGAAAGTACGAATAAATATCATATAAGATAAATGCGTTATTTATGCATAATAATGATACGTTTTCATCGATAATGCTAATAACTATTAATAGTAGGCAGCTGTATAGAAAAGCATTCAGACAAAAGCAGATATGTAAGCAAATATGTAGCGAGGTATAGTAAAATTTTATATACCTTAGGTTCTTTTTATGAAAAGTAAAGATTTCTCTCTCAATAAGCAAAAGCGTTCTCAACGCGGTAGTATGATGATTGAGTATATCGCCATTGTTTCAGTAATACAGATCGCCATCCTAGCAGCCGTGCCGTTATTTACCCAAAATATTCTAAAGCTTGATAGCCGCATGAAGCAGACCTCAAGTAATGCCTATCCAAGTGTTTCTTTAACAGACATCGCTGCTGGAGCCTCGCTAGATTAATCCGTATTATTGAAGCTATCTTGCTCTATTTTTCTTAAGATCATTACTCAAGCAGTTGGCTTTAGTTCATTAAGGCTGTATATTTCTTCGTAACTTATTGGTCTGATATAGCTTTTAAAGAAATGACTAAATCAAGAGCTTTAAAAATATTACTATCCCTCGTTATCTTTGCTCTACTTTTTTATCTAGTAGATTTCTCAGAGATGTGGGCCTCTCTCTCAAAGCTTACCCCGATTGTAGTCTTTTATTTAATGATGGTATCGGCATTGTTGCTTTACGTTAGTGCTCTTAAATGGAGCTATTTTATAGAGGCACTTGGATCACAAGTTTCAGTATTTAAACTTTTTAGTCTTTATCTCCTTGGATATTTCGTAAATCTAATTGCACCATCATATATAGGAGGGGATGCTGCTAGGAGTTGGTTAATTGGTAAGAAAGTTGGCCAACATCAAGCCTTAACTGCAACGATACTTGAGAGGTATACCGGATTAGTTGCGATGTTAAGTTTGGGCGTAGTGTTTATCTGGGTTGTAGATCTTGTTACTTGGCCAATTAGATTAGCTGTGCTAGTTGCTGCCATAGGGTTAGCAACTGTAACAATGATTGCCCTCTCTCCAAAATCACTTCACTTTGTAGAAAAATTTAAACCATTAAAAGGGATAGTAAAGCATCTACATAAAATTCAGGATGGTTTCAGGTTAGCCAAAAAAGATCGGGTACTCATCGTTAAGGCATTAGCCCTTTCTTTTGTGTACCATAGCTTTACCGTTGTGAATGTAATTACAGCTGCAGCAGCTATCGGCTGGTTTAACCCTCCAATTGATGAACTTTTTGTTGTATTGCCTTTAATACTTTTGATTAGTGCTATTCCACTTTCTCCTAACAGCCTAGGCCTACAAGAGGGGGCATATTACTATTTTCTAACAGGCATTGGAGCAACCCCCACTCAGGCTATTGTTATTGCACTTGTGTTAAGGGCCAAAACTTATGTATTAGCAATATTCGGTGGAATTGTCTGGCTCTCATTAGGAATGGGAAAAGAAATAGAGCAGAAAGGAATTAAAAAGCCTCTTTCCGACACTAAAAGTTCTAATACCGCAGGTGCCTAGAGTTTGCCGTGCTAACCGTTGCCATACTAACCCCTTACTGCACTAACCCTTACCACCTTGCCACCTTACCCTGCAATTTTAATATCATCATCCTCTTTTGCATCAGTAGTGAAAGCAGAGATCTCAGGTAGTTTAAAAATCTTTGCTAGACCACGTTCTTTTCTAAGGGAATTTTTGGCGCGCCACAGAAGTGTTTGATCAACCTCTCCTGAGCATCCACGACAGGTAAAATTGTCCCAGTTTAATGCTCCAGCTACATCAAGGCAGGTAGAATAGTTTGGACACAAATACCGCCTCCTTGGTGGAGGTATCGGCGCATCAACGCTTCCTGCGCTGTCGCCTTCAATTATTCGGAAAGGTCCAGGCGTACCTATCATAGCAAAATGATCAAAATAGTTTTATCAAAGGGGACTCATAAGAAGTACCGCTCGACAATTTAAGTCTATCCCGAATCCTAACATTGATCAAATATTGAAACGGTATGAAAAGGCCATTACTATTCTACGTATTGCTTAGGTATTGAGTAGGAATAGTTTTTGTTGTATGCCACAGAAGCACGAATGATTAAGATGAATTATTAAGACGAATGATTAAATAGCTCAATTTGAATCTCATGCTACAACAATTGTTAACCATCGTCGAGGACAAGGGAAGTGGCCAGCCACTTGTAATTCTCTTTGAGCGAGAAAAAGGTACCGAATTACCATTCTACTTACTTGATAACCCTGTTGATGATTCACGGATTATACTTGTCTCTTTACCAGAGATTGATGAGTTAGGCTGTAATGCCTTAACTGAAAATCTTTTAACTTTTTTAGATCAGCAATCTATCAGGCAAGCCTCGTTAATTGGATTTGGCGAAGCGGGAGCCGTTGTACAAAACTTTGCCATAGCCCATCAAAAAAGGGTAAGGCGGATCCTCCTTGTAGATAGTCCAACTCGTCCGCATGTACGGTGGATAGAAAAGGTACTAAATAAAATAGAGAAAGCATTACCTTTAGGATTGCCATTTAGAGCAACGGGGGCAGCGTTTGATGCGCGCGCATTTTTGCAGAGAATCAGGTGTCCCTCAATGGTTGTGATTACAGAAGCTGCTTCAGAACATGTTAAGGCAGAGGCAAAGATTTTAAGTGATTCTATGGCCACAGCTTGGTTTAAAAAGCTTACCTTACATAAAGAAAAAGAAGAATTCGTATCTATAATTAAAGAATTTTACTCTGTGCCTGCCAAAAGGCCTCAAAAAAATCGAGCAGCATAGTATTGGCCTAATATTGTGGCAGTATCGTATTATTGATTGGTAAAACTAGCTGACAGGCTTTAGTTCTAAACTGTCGCCTCTTCCTGCTCACTTCGTAGTGGCAAAGGGCAGAACTCAATCGTACTCCTGTCTTTAAGAGCAGACATTGTCTCATTATATCCCAACTCAATTAATGCTTGAGAATACTCAGGGTGCAGAGCGATGTAGCTCATTACTTCATAGGCCAACTCTTCGCCGAGTCGTTTTTTAATAAGAGTGTAAACTGGCCAGGTGGCTCCCAAGGCAGAAATGAAATTTCTTGTGCTTTTACCAACCGCAGCTTTTAAAAGTGGACCAAGTGGCTTTTGATTTTTCAAAGCGAATGTTTCAGGAGGGCGGATACAAAATGTTTTCAGTGCCGCTGGGACTTCCCAGTCAGGTCTCTTATCATGAGACTCTCCATAATGATCTAACCACCATTGTCTTCCAGAGATATCTATTATAATAACCCGTTCAGCACCCATTCGTACCATAGGATCTACTGGGACATTCTGAGAAATTCCGCCATCAACAAAGCTAACTTTACCACCATCTACGTCTAGAGATACTGGTGGTAACACAGATGGTAATGCAGCAGAAGCAAATCCGTGACTGGCTGTTAATTGATCGACATTACAAACTTCAAAAGAAGCACCTACCATCATCTCTGGAGGGATTTTTTGATGGGTGCTCATAAACATAAGAGGTTTTCGTTCTTTCCCCTCAATAGTGGTCATTACTCCAACCCCTTTTAGGTTTGGATCTCGACTAGCGCAAGATGTGCCACCATGTGACTGGATTGTAGAATCAATTCGGTGCATCAATGGCTCAGGATCAAAGATGGAATCGTTTGTTGCCTGGACCCCTGGATCTCGAGCATATTTTAAAATTGCGATCTTTACAGATCTAATAAATGTAGAAGTTGGACTCCCCTTAAATGAATTCTTAAATGTGCGCTCCATCCACAGCTCATTGAGCTCATTCATTGAGTAATCGAATCCATTTTTGATAGTAGCAGCCAGAACTAAGCTATTAATTGCACCGATACTACTGCCAACTAGGTATGAAATTGGGGAGGCTTTAAAATCTATAAAGTTAGCTAATGCTTCTAATGCACCAGCTTGATAGGCAGCACGGGAACCGCCACCTGATAAAACAAGCCCAAGAGGCCTGTTATTAGAGGCAAGGAGATTAACCTTTGTGCCTTTGCTGTTATATGATGGATCTTCAGTGGAACGTGGGCGCTTTTTCATAAACCCAATATCTCAACAACCTTTACACACTACTATCTCAGTCAATTTATATTTAAACCTAGCTTAATGCCTCAAGCAAAGTCTAAACCTATATCTAGTTATCGACTAGATAACTGATATCCTTTACTAAATTATGATGCAAAGGGGTGAAAAACAGGTGCTCATACAAATTAGAAGTACTTTTAGCTCAGTAATATGGGACTTTCTATCCTACTTAGTCGCAGGTGTTAGCTTTTTCGCTAGTCGGCTAATCATCCTAGAAGCGGTTTTTTTCTTTATAATTCCTTTACTTGCTGCTTTAGCAATCAATTTTTCTGATGTTTGAAGTAGCTCTTTGGCTGCTTTGTCTCCAGCAGTAATTGCGGCTCGGGCTTTTTTTACTGCGCCACGAAGTGTTCCCTTAGCT
>CAZFXN010000013.1:4504-52763 GCA_964523015.1 uncultured Bdellovibrionales bacterium
ACTTTATTGCGCTGATTTTTGCGAACATTGTGTCTATTTCTCTTAATTGCTGATTTATGATTAGCCATAATTCTCTTTGTTTTAATACTTAAAAATTTGTTAAATAACTGAGCTAAGGGTTGCCTAAGTTAATGAGCTGCCTAATTGGGTACCTAATTGGCTGCCTAGTTGGTCGAGAAGGTATCACTTTATGATAATTCTTTCAAGTTACTGAGGTTATGTAAGGATTGGTTTTTTACCCTATAAATTGGTACCTTTTATGGCATGGCCAATATGCAAGTTTCCTCCTTATCTCGGATATTTCGACTAATTTGCTTTATTGTTCTGATAGCTCCAACTTTTGATGCGCAATCACAGTCATCACCACAGTCATCACCACAGCCATCAGCAGAGCCTAAGCAGGAAAGTGAAAATGAGTCTTTGCTGGCCAGTCAAACGCCTAAAGAGGCGACGCTACTAGGAATCATAGCGACAATTAACCAGGTAGATCAAAATCTAAAAAATAAGCAAGAAGAATTAAGAAGTCCTTCCGCAGAGGGGAGAGAGGATCAAATTTTAGTAGAGATACAATCCCTTTCAAATAAGCTTTCAACTCTGCAAAATAATTTTAGTGAAGTTGCTGCTGGAGTGGATCCTAGGGAGTTTAGCGTAAAGGATGATGCTACTGAAGTAATTTGGACCAATGAGATAAAGGATATTTTAAGTCCATTGATTAATGAGGTTCGCCGAATCACTAGTCGTCCAAGAGAGATAGATAAACTCCGATCCGATATGGAGGAGTCACAGGATCTATTGCAACTAGCTGAAAAGGGATTGCTGAATCTTGTTAAGCTTAAAAGTGATACTGAGAATAAGTCTTTAGTTTCATATCTGGATCAAACTCTTAAGGAATGGCGAGCACGAAAAGACAGCATTACTACTCAGCTCGATATTGTCGAACAGAAACTTCGACAAAAACTTGGTGAGAAGCAGGGATTTGCCCAGTCAGTTGGTAATATCTTTCAGCTCTTTTTTAAGAGTCGTGGACTTAATCTTATAATGGCTCTTTTAGGAGCGCTTACTTTTTGGATAATTTTTAGAAAAGGATTTGTTGTAACTCAGAGAATAGTCTTACGACGAGTAAAATACCAAAACTTATATGACAGACTGTTTGGTATATTAAATATTGTTCTATCAACTTTAGGTTCTGTTTTAGTTTTTATTTTGATTCTTTATCTTGTTGAAGATTGGGTTCTTTTGATCCTTACAATACTTCTAATTTTAGGAATTGTTTGGACCTCAAAGCAGGCGGTATATCAATTTTGGTCATATGCAACGATCTTGCTCAATCTTGGATCGGTGAAAGAGGGACAAAGGGTAATCTATAAAGGTATTCCTTGGAGGATCCGAACTCTTAATTTTTATACTAATTTGTATAATCCTAAACTTGTTGGTGGCGACATTAAATTGCCAGTTAAAGATTTTGCTGAGCTTAGATCTAGAGAGTTTGATACAAAGGAAGCTTGGTTTCCGACAAGTGAAAAAGATTGGATTATTACCGGTGATGGACAAGTTGGTCAGATTGATTTTCAGACCATCGAAACAATACAGGTCAAATTACTTGGCGGTAGTATAAAATGGTATACAACCTATGATTTTGCTACTTCAAAACCAATAGTCATTTCAAATGGATTTAGACATTCTGTTTCTTTTGGGATTGATTATCGTCATCAAGCAGAATCTACAAATTATATCTGTAAAGTTCTAAAAGATACCTTAAGCGAGAAACTGAAAGATGCTGGATTCGCTGATGGGATAGTTTTACTCGATGTTCAATTTGAGGAAGCTACACTGTCATCTCTTAATTTGGTAGCTATTGTGGATTTTAGAGGTGAATTAGCAAAAGATTACACTCGACTAAAAAGATTAATAAATAGTATCTGTGTAGACGCCTGCACTAAGAATGGCTGGATAATACCGTTTAATCAGTTAACTGTGCATATGCAGAAAGAGTAGGGAAAATAGAGGTAGGAAAAAGAGGACGATCGCGCAAAAGAGTTATTTGCTCTCCTGCCAGTATTCCTCAAGCACCTCTAATGCAGTTTCCTTGATTTCATCTCCAGCTCGAGCCTCTACTTTTTTAAATCTACCTTTAAATTTCCTACAGGCCTTATTGAGGGAATCTTCAGCATTGATTCCCGATTTTCTTGCATACTGAGCTAGGGCAAATAAAAGATCTCCAAATTCCTCATCAGCCTCTTTTGACTTTGGTGAAGTTTCTAGGAATTCTAAAACCTCTTCTTTTATCTTATCTTTAACATCGTCAGCTTGTTTCCAATCAAACCCAAGAGCTGCAGCCTTTTCCCCCATTCTATGAGCCTTAGCAAGAGCTGGTAGAGGGTTTGGAACTGAGTCTAAAACGCTTTCTTTAGATGAAAGATCCTTTTTCTTAATTCGTTCCCAGTTCTCCTTTACTTCGGCGGCAGTTTTTGCGACCACATCTCCGAAAACGTGAGGGTGGCGAGATACCATTTTGGTACTAACCCCTTTTATTACAGTTTCAAGATCGAACTTTCCAGATTCTGATGCAATCTGACAGTGTAAAAATACCTGGAGTAAAAGATCCCCAAGCTCGTCTCCAAGTTTATCTGGATTCGTATCGATTGCTTCAATGACTTCGTAACATTCTTCAAGTAAGAATGGCTTTAATGATTCATGGGTTTGCTCTAGATCCCAGGGACATCCACCATCTGGATTTCTAAGACGGGCGATGATCTCTTTGAACTTTAAGAATTCTTCTGCTGATTTATCCATGGCCGGTAGGATATAAGGGTAGTTGTAAAAGAGTCAAGAGGTGAGGGAGTTGGATGGATATAAGGATTCCTTAGCGATTATTAAGCTAGAGTTAAGACGTGCACGCATAGTATGCCAAGTTTCAGATCTCGCCAAAAAGAGCAGACTTACAGAGTCTGCGCCAGCATTTATTAGCTCAATCGCGGCATTTGTTGAGGTTGCCCCGGTTGTTACAACATCATCGATAAGAAGTATTTTTTTGTCCTTAACTTTATCGGTATTTGCATAGAAAGCGCCTTTAACATTATCTAATCGCTCTTCTGTTGTTAAACTTGCTTGAAAATTTTTATACCCCTTATGAATCAGTGCTTTAGTGGTTGTTTCTACCAGAAAAGTTTTAGAGAGAGCCTTAGCCATTATTGCTGTGTGAGAAAATCCACGCTCTTTGATTCCTATGCGTGAGGCCGGAACTGGAATTATCAAATCAAATTCATTATTACTAAAAAGCGTCTCAGCTTTTTGTGAAAGATAATTTGCAATGTATTTAGATAATCTAAGACTAGGTTTATACTTTAAATAAGTAATTACTTTCTGAGCATGATCGTTATATTCCCAGAGATACCTCATCTGAGAAAAGATTAATGGGTAAGTCTTACAATGTTTACATACCCCCCAATGATCAATTGTGTCAGATTTTGTAAAGCAACTGTTACAGAGATTTAAATCTTCAGTTTTTACTGTTAGCGGAAGACACCGGTAGCATAAGGGAGATTTGGCCAGTTTCCTCTGACAAAGCAGACAGAAGTTTGGAAACATTAAGTCCGCAATATCTAAAAATATCTGACCAAATCTCATTGCCCTGATAATCCTACTTAGCTAGTTAGATTTAGATGACGCTCGCGCTTTCATCTTGATACATCGATTCCCTTTCAACTTCATTTTCATATACTTCAGGGGTAGTTTCCTGAAACATAGAGGCAAATCCATTAACATATGCTTCAAAATCCTGCTCAGGAATCTTTCCTTCAGATGCTAAAGCATAGAGGGATTGGACAGCCTGATCTGGGCTTATTTTAAATGATGAGAATATAGAGATCATATTCTGTTTAACTTCATTCATTGTTGTCGCATTACTTAATGCGGCATTTGTTAAATACCCAGCAAAATCAACTCCTAATTTTGGATGGGCAGAAGTTAGTATCATTGCCAAGGGATTAGCTAAGCCGATCGTTTCAGGAGTAAGCGGATTAGATGGATCGGTATTGTACATGGCCCGTTGAGTACCATCTATATTATCCAGTTTATTCTTGCCATCACGACCGATATCAAACTTAACACCATTGGCAAGAGTGAGCTGCCAATCGTTGTCAATCATTCCACTCTCTTTCATAAATGCACGTATCTGGTCTCTTGCTTTTTGGTCTGGATGTTTACCAGTTTTTATAAAACCACCAATAAGTCCAATAGCTCCACCTATGACACCTCCAACGACAGTTCCTATTCCTGGAAATATGTTGGTACCAATATACGCTCCAGCAGTTGCCCCGTTTATTGCTCCATTAATGGGATCCCCTTTTCCCCATCCTTGAAATAGATTGTATCCAGCATAGGCAGCTCCAGCAGCGGAGAGTAGTCTACTTGAAGCTTGCCCTAAGCCACTATTCTCTATTCCTGAAGCAGTTGTGCTTAAACCATTTGCTTCTGAAATTGCGCTGCTACTGGTTGATGATGAAAATATTGAGGATACCTTATTTGATACATGCTCAAGAGCCATCTCGGCCATATCAGAGAGACTCATTCCGGTTAGATCAATTCCTGTGGTAGTGGCGATATGGGTTAAAGCTTCCTCTTTAAGACGCCCCATTAAGAATTCTTGAGCATACTTCCCAATCTCATTTATGGTTGTAGAGGTATCTAGTGATCCAGAGATTGCTCCTTGTGATCGAGCGGTTTCATAGACATTTATTAATTCACGAGCAACACTTGATGAACTAGAGTAATCTTTTGCCCCTTGAATGATTCCAGTTCCTTTACTTCGATCCTCTTTAATGCGGGTTGAGATCTCATCCTTTAGAGATCCAAGTGTTGATGCAAGTTTGAAAAGGTCTGAGATGGCCTTTCCAAAACCAGAAGTCTCAGGTTTTCTTATTTCAGAAGAGTGTGAGCTGTTGGTTGAATTATTAACTAGAAGTGTTTGTACCTTTTTAGTTGAATTCGAAGCATTTACCTGTGTTGGATTAGTAAAAGTGAAATTTTTAAATTGAGGCCAGTTTATCTGAGACATGATTTATCCTTAAATATTTAGCGTGTAAGTCTTATTCCACTAATACTTCGGGGATAATTCTGAGAAGTTGCTTGGTAATTAATTAATAAAGTGGCTGTCCGGTCATCTCTTTTGGCTGAGCTAGCCCCATCATCTTAAGAATTGTTGGAGCAACATCACACAGTGCCCCGCCTTTTCGCATTTCGCCAATAATTCCGACAAGGATACTAGGTACTTCAAAGGTTGTATGTGAGGTATGTGGTATATCTGAATTTGGTTCATCTTGGACCATCTGCTCAGCGTTGCCGTGGTCAGCGATAATCAGAGCATTACCATGAACTATCTCTAGCTCCTTTAATATATCACCGAGACACGTATCTACCGTTTCTACCGCTTTAATGGCAGCTTCTAGCACACCGGTATGTCCAACCATATCGCAGTTGGCAAAGTTAACTACGATAAGACTATATTTTTTAGAGCGCAGCGCTTCAATCACAACATCACGAACGCCAAATGCACTCATCTCAGGTTTTAGATCGTAAGTTTTTACATCACGAGGAGATGGTATTAATTTTCGATCTTCATTTAAAAACGGATCTTCATTTAGTCCGTTAAAAAAATAAGTTACATGAGGATATTTCTCTGTTTCAGCAGTTCTTAATTGATTAAGTCCAGCCTTTGAGATGGTTTCGCCAAGATGGTTTTTAATAGGCACTGATTCAAATAAAAAAGGGATCTGAAATCTCGAATCATATTCCGTCATGGTCAGGGTTTTATGTGTTGAATGAACCCTTGTTCTCTCAAAGTGGGTAAAGACAGGGTTTGTAAACGAGCTTACGATTTGACGCATTCGGTCAGCTCTAAAGTTGTAAAAAAATAGTAAGTCATCCTCTTTAATGGGGTTAGTTGTAACAACTTTTGGTTCAATAAATTCATCAGTAATGTTTTGAGAATATGATTCATCAAGATATTTTAAAATATCTGAAATAGGCTCGCCCTTGGCGGAAAATATCACATCGTAGGCTTTTTGAGTTCTATCCCATCTAGTGTCGCGATCCATTGCAAAAAATCGTCCTGATACAGATCCAATTACGCAATTTGGTTTTGATTTAAGGTTTTTAATTAATTCTGCTACATCCTCTTTGGCAACTCTTGGTAAAGTATCTCGACCATCAAGTATCAGATGAAGAACAATCTTAGAAACTTGACGAGAGGTCAGCTCATTAATGATCTTAAAAAGATGCTCAGCATCACTGTGTACACCGCCATGACTATAAAGACCGATCAAGTGAACTGCTGAGGATCCTTTAGATCCCTTGGCTTGATCGCAAAATCTATTAAATGACGATGAGTTTTTTAAGAATCCCTGATCAAACTCCTTAGTAATTTTATAGAGCCACTGCTCAACAACTCGTCCGGCCCCAATATTTAAATGACCGACTTCAGAATTCCCCATGTGACCCTCAGGGAGTCCAACTCTTGAGCCGTGTGTAATAAGCGAGGTCCATGGGCAGGTCTTAAGAAGTTTATCTAAAGTAGGCTTTTTAGCTAAGGCTACTGCGTTTCCTTTAGTCTTAGGATTTAATCCAAGCCCATCAAGTATACAAAGAACCGTTGGTCCTTTTCTAACTATCATGGAGTGCTCAGTCGTGCTGGTGGCATATCTCTCTTAGAGGAATCAAGACGGATGATTTTACGTTCAAGTTTAAAATTTGCTTCACTTAGTTGTTCCCAGACTTTTAGGGATTCCTGAGTTTTGCCTAAGGCATTATAGCAACGTCCCTTTAAGATAAGAGCAGTTCTAGTTATTGCACGATCTGGGGCAATTCCATCTTTTCTTAAAAAAGCCTCAAAGTTATCGAGCTCAGTTTTTGCTTCATCCAACATATTAAGTTTTAAATATAACTTAATCAGCTCTAACTCAGATTTAGCTTTGTTTAATCCTGTAGCCTCATTCGTACCTGACTTGCCTGCTGCGATTGCTCTCTCAGGTTGACCATTTTTGATCCAGAGCTTGGCGGCTTCCTGCCAATATTGAGACTCTCCGCTTATTTTTGAGGCCTGTAGGAAGTGTTTTGCAGCTTCCTCGTTCTCTCCTGACTCAGTTTCAAGGACAGCAAGTCGATATACTGCCGGGACAAAAGAAGGATTCTTTCGAACAAATTTAGATAGACTCTCTTTTAGTTTCTCCTGATCCTCAGCAAAATCTTTCTCTAGCTTTTTAAGTTCAAGACTCAGTCGGGCATCATTTAACTTTGGATTAGGATCATTTAATTTTTCAAGCATACTTTGATATTGAAGCGCATCATCAATTCTACCAAGGCCATCTGAGAGATCTCTCGCTACCCTCGCCGCTTTAAGATTTGGATTATGATAAAGTAAGAGGGCCAGGTTATCTATTGCAGCGGTACTATTTTGCATTGCTAGATTTAATTCTGCAGCTCTAAAAAGCACTTCAATACTTGTTGGGTCGGCAGCTCGGGCAGCATCAAGTACTTTGATTGCATCCTTTGTTTTTCCTTCCCCTTGCAGGGAGCGGGATAGTTCAATTCTTGCAATAATATTTGTTGGATCTCGCTCAACTATTGAAGTCCAAAGAGCACGAGCTCGATCCCATTCCTCTGAGGCAAGAGCACCCCTGGCATCAAGTAGTAACTGCTCAGAGCGATCACGTCGACGCTCTCGATCCTCTAACCGTTTTTCACGCCAATAGGATCGTATTCCAAAAACAATTGAAAACAGGGCGCAGAAAATAAAGCCAGCGGCAAATGTGGTTATAAGTACAATTGCACCCGGAGCGGTAAATGACATTGACGGAGTTAGTCTTACAGTCAGACTCGACGGATTTAAGTAAAACAGGAAAGAGACCAGGGCGACAAGTAGGAGAACAATGATAAGCTTGTTGATTTTTTTAATCATGAACGAGGCACCTTTTGAATTGATTGCCTCTTATTTTATATGACTTAACTTCAAAAGAGCAAATACAATATTCAATATTACGCAGCCATCTGAGTGCGGGTCGCCTTAGACCAGAGGCCCTCAAGGTCATACCGTGCTCTTACAGGCTCATAAAAGACATGAATTACAACTTGGTCATAATCAAGCAATATCCAGTGGCCTGTTTCAAATCCCTCTACGGAGTCTGGCTCTATACCGGATTTGCTCAGTTCATCAATAATACGATTTGCAATACCTTGAGCGTGTCTATCCGATCGGCCGCTAATAACCAAAAAATAATCCGCCATGTCAGAGAGATCTTTAATGCGAAGTGCCACAGGATCTTTCGCTTTCGCGTCTTGGCATGCATTTACAGCTTTTACAACAACGTCGAGAGAAGGCTCGGTGCATTGCTTTTTATTTGTCATGCAGTTGTGTATTCCTCCATAATTAAATTACTAACAGGTTTAGGAACTAAATCATCAATAGATTCGCCATTTGCGATTCTTTTTCTAATATCAGTACTTGAAACTAAGACAGGACGTGTTTTTATTATGAAGAGGTTGAGGTGAGAGTTGTTAGAATAAACTTTCAGCATCCGTGACAAATTTCCTTTTTGAGAATTTTGTTTAATATTGTTTTGATGCCCACACAAGTTAGATGATCGACATTTATTTGTGTGATCTGTATAGGATTTTTTACTAGGAAGCTGATTTGAGTCGTAAGCTTCTGATATCTCTGATGTTTTATCTGGGGTAGTGGGTTGAGAATCGTCATGGTCTTGAGACTCCTTCAAATTACTAGCGACATCTTTATTATAACAAAAGCCAAGATCTTGGGCAATTGTATTTATCTTATCGAAATCAGTTTCAATGCCAGCCCTGCTGACTAAAATGAAATTAGATAGTTTGAAAAGCTCCTTATATGACCACCACTTATGAATGTTTAAAAACGCATCAACACCAAGGATAAAATATAGATCCTTTGGCGAGAGCCCGCGTTCTTTTGCCAACTGTTGCATGGTAAGTACAGAGTATGACGGCCCCTCTATCTTAAATTCGATATCGGAGATCTCGAATCGATCTATTCCCTCGATAGCTGCTTTAACAATTTTATACCGCACATCGGGAGAGATTTGATCAGGCCCTCCCTTTAGAGGTGGCGTTTTTGCAGGAATAAAAACAACAGAATCAAAATCGAAAATATCGCGCGCATCCTCAGCAATACTCAGATGTCCATTATGTATAGGATTGAAAGTGCCACCAAGGATGCCGAGTTTCATTAACTGTTTTCAGTTGAAGTTAATAATTTTGAAAACCCAAGTAGAAGGTCTGGTAGGCCAACTCCACTTGCGCTAGAGATAATATAGCAACTAATTTTCCGTTTCTCGAATCTTTTCTGTATCTCAGTAAGATCAGATGAATCAGCAAAGGTATCGGCCTTGGTCAATACAACGATCTGCTTCTTTTTTGCTAAGATACTAGAGAAGCTTTCAAGCTCGTGATTTATAAGATCATAGCATTTTAGAGGATCCATACTCTCTCCAGCATCATCAACTTGATTAGGATCAATTAAATGGGCCAGTACTTTGGTGCGCTCAATATGTTTTAAAAACTTGATTCCAAGCCCTTTTCCTTCATGTGCTCCTGGAATAAGTCCAGGTATGTCAGCTACCACAAAGCTACGACCATCTTTAGCTTGGGCAACGCCTAAATTCGGGGTCAGAGTTGTAAAAGGGTAATCAGCGATCTTTGGAGTAGCGGCTGATATTCTAGAGATTAGGGTAGATTTCCCAGCATTTGGAAAACCAATTAGTCCAACATCCGCTACTAACTTAAGTGATAGTTTAAATTCTGCTGCTTCGCCGGGTTCCCCAGGTTGAGCATGACGGGGTGCTTGGTTGGTGGAGGTTTTAAAAAAGTCGTTTCCTTTACCTCCGCGACCGCCTTTAGCAAGGATAAATTCCTGACCATCCTCTCTAAGATCTACCACCAACTCATTATCAGGTTGTTTATAAATCTCAGTTCCAACAGGGAGTTTGATTAAAAGATCTTCTCCACTTTTGCCATCCTTTCTTGACCCACTACCATTAGCTCCATCTTGAGCGGCCCATTTTGGTTTGAAATGAAAATCTAAAAGGGTGTGAATGTTACGGTCAGCTTTTAGGATAACTGATCCTCCAGCGCCGCCATTCCCGCCATCAGGCCCACCCTCAGGTATGAATTTCTCACGCCTGAAATGGACTGACCCAGCACCACCTTTGCCGGCACTTACTTCAATTTTTGCTTGGTCAACGAATTTCATAGGCAAATTTCATAGCTGAATTTCATAAACTAACAGTATAAAAAAAAGAGGCCATTTCGGGGCCTCTTTTCAATTAAATCATTGAAGAACGAAATCGCCATTCAATAATAGTACGTAAGATCTTTACGCAGCTGCTGGCACTACATGCACAGTCTTTCTTAGACTATGCTTGTAAACTACAACACCATCTTTAAGAGCAAAGAGGGTATAGTCTTTTCCAAGGCCTACGTTTCTACCAGGATGAAAAGTTGTACCTCTTTGTCGCACAAGAATGTTACCTGCACGAACAACTTCGCCACCATAAACTTTAACGCCGAGTCGCTGTCCTGCGCTATCTCGTCCGTTCTTCGTACTTCCCGCTGCTTTCTTATGTGCCATGACTCTTACTCCCTAGAAAATTTTTGTTTGCAGTCGCTTTAATTAGTTTACGCTAACTGATTCGATCATAAGATGAGTTAGCTCCTGTCTATGACCTTGCTTTTTCATGTATCCGGTACGTCGAATCTTTTTGAAGATAATAACTTTCTTTTCCAAATCATGAGCTAGTACTTTAGCTGTGACCTTTGCCCCTTTTAGAAGTGGTGTGCCAACATGTATCTGTGCTGAATCAGTACCATCTTCAGTTCCAGCCAAGAGGACTTCTTGTATGGTAACAGTACTACCAACATCAGCTTCTAGTTTCTCAACTTTTATCTTTGAGCCAGCCTTAACTTTGAACTGTTTTCCACCAGATGAAATTATTGCGTAAGTGCTATCAGACATAAAAAGCAACTAAATAGATAGTTAAATCAAATACTTTAAGCCCGAAACAAAGATTACCCACAGCCCAACTTAAGACTATTCTTAATTGGCCACTATCTGTATAATGTTTTATAGGCTAACGAGCCAGCAAGATACTGACTTTTCTGATTAAAGGCAAGTTTGCTATTAAAAAGAACGTTGTTTTATGGTATAAGAATTCTAATAAGAGGGTTTTAGAATTGAGGTGGGTATCATAAGGCTGGGAATCGTAGTATTTTAAGTTCATTAGCCTTTTAGGGTAGCGTAAATACAGATGGAAAGCCTAAACTCGCGTGCTGTGACAAATAATCATGAATTTACAATAGGTATTATAGAGGACGAGCCGGGCGTTCGATCCGGATTAACCCTAAACCTTGAGCTTGAGGGGTATAAGGTCGTGGCTGCTTCCGATGGAGTAGAGGGGATAGAGGTCGTTGAGAAAAACAAACCAGATCTAATTATCCTTGATGTAATGATGCCGCGAAAAGATGGCTTTGAAGTTTGTCGCCATTTAAGAAATGCTGGCGTAAGCACACCGATAATTCTTTTAACAGCAAAAAGTCAGGAAGTTGATAAAGTTTTAGGACTTGAGCTTGGTGCTGATGATTACCTAGCTAAGCCTTTTGGTATGAAAGAATTAATCGCCAGAGTAAAGGCATTACTAAGGCGTGTCCAAGTAACTCAAGAAGTTGACAAAGTTGAATTCAGTGATGTCATCATCGATTTTAAAGCATACAAAGCAGAGAAAAATAAAAAGCCACTCGACCTCTCAGCGCGTGAATACCGCCTCCTCAAATTCTTAATTGCTAAAGTTGGCAACGTTGTTACCCGAGATCAGTTACTTGACGAAGTCTGGGGGTATAATTCCTACCCAACAACACGCACCGTTGATAATCATATCGCAAAACTCCGCCAAAAAGTCGAAGCAAATAACGACGATCCGCAACATATCCTTACCGTTCATGGTGTTGGGTATAAGTTCGTGGCGTGATTGGGGACGCTGTAAATTTAATCGGTAAATAACGCTAACTTGATTAGTTTTACCCCACTCCTATTCCCTGTTGCTCAAGCGGCACTGGCACAATTCCATTAGCGGCGATCATGTATAGCTGGTTAGCATTATCATGATAACCGCGTTGCGCTAGGGCGATCCCGGCCCAATAAGCAATGACGCCGTCCTCTAATCTATCTTTTAGATCATGACGGTAGGCACCAGAAAGGGTCGCTCCAATTAAATTGATCAGCTTGTCGACATAAAAATCAGGCAGATTTTTTAATGCCGTCTCAAGGCTCGAACGTGAAGTAGTTGAGAATGCCGGAGATAAACTTGCCTCTAGTATGTTGCATAGGTCAGTCAGGTTAGGGGAGGTTTCCCTGATGAAGTTTACAAAATCAGCTGCGAATGAAAATGGTGATTCCATTGTCACTTGTGGCATAGGCTGAGATGAGATCTTCTGTCCAAAGGCTAAACTAGTAACGGCACCGCGATTTGCTAATAGTGGAGTTGCCAATTGACGCCAGGCCCGTAAACAGGCTGGCCAGTGATAAGTAATATCGTGATAGGCATACCAGCCACCATCTTTTAAAAGTGGGTAGGTTAGGTAAAAATCTTCGCGGACCTCTTCCCACCAGTGGGCTCCATCTACAAAGATAAAATCAGCTTTAAAATTTGGATCCCATTCTTTCATGACATCCTGTGAAAAGCCTTGGATAGGGGTTACATACTGCGCTAATCCTAATCTTTTAAAATTACTATTCCAAATGGCTCGTGTGCTCCCGAGACCGCCTCCATCCCAAGGATCGACAACGAAGATCCTTTTTTGACTATTAACACAAGCAAGGGCCATCGCAGAAGTCGAGCGCCCCAAGTGCGATCCAATTTCGATAATTACAGCTCCATCAGGAAGGCCTTTAACGATTTCAAAGAGCAATTGCTCTTGGCCGGGATCGAGATATCCAACGACGTTTTCTACATCTTTGGCTATTTGTTGATAAGTAAAACCATTTGTTGGCAGCTCTTTTTCTAAGGTTGCGCTGAGTGAGAGAACTTGTGGATCTGCTGGGGCTTTCTTAAGTTGCACATCTAGTCGTTTTTTGGCCTCCCAATTACGTCCTACTGATGATAAGCATTTGGCATAATGGTAATCAATTAATGGTACATCAGGATTAATTTGTGAAAGCTGTTCAACTTTAGTTAGTGCTGTCTGTACATCTCCTCTGTCAAAAGCATCATTTGCCGAAGCCATTAACTCCTCAGTGCTAGGAAGTAATGGTAATGTAACAGTAACGGATAGCGGAATAATGCGCTTAACCGGCCCAGAGTTTTTATGGATAAAGTTATTAATAACCATGCTTAAATTTAGTGCGGTACCGGAGCTTGGAATAGCTGCTAGTAAATTAAGTAGGATAGATTTTTTAAATAGTACACCAGTTAAATAAGTGATCGGTCTTACAAAAGTACAAGATTGATCTCTAGTAGTGTTGGTTACTGTTTGAAGATCCCAGTTTGAAAATGATTTTGGAAGGATTGTGTTAAGATCAGAGACGGTTCCATCGGTTTTAACCAAGTTCAGATTAACTATTCCAAGAGAGGCAAAGCGTGCACTAAGGAGAGTTTGTGCGGATTGCTGAAGGGCAATCCCATCACAAGTTGCATCTTCGTCCGCTATATAAATAATTTTGTGCTCAGCATTTGCGATTACATGGACCAAAAGATCGCGTAGCTGGGTTGCAATTTCATTTGATCCTAATTGACAATGAAGAAGTTGACTGCCTGCCTGAATTATTTCAGCTACACTTTTCTCAAATGTAGATTTTAATGTGAGATCAATATTTTGGTGTTTGGTGACTCTAACCAAGGTAATCATGGATTGCGCTCCGATTATATTGCCATAAAAACTTGTCTGGATTAGTTAAAGATGCCCTTAAATGAAGCTAGGATTCCAATAAATCAACTGGCTGTATCTTATCGATTTTAATACCATCTAGCCTGTGATTTATATCACATGGTACCTTCTCAAATACTCCGATACTTAATCTATCGGTTATTGGTTTATTAGGAGATAAAAATGAAACAATTCGTTAAATTACTTACAATATTATTAATTACATCAGCTACTCAAGTCATTGCACAAACAACGCCAGATGTTGATTTTAAAGGTACAAGAGCGACTACTTCAGATCCTCTAATGAAAGAGAATACTTTAAATATCTCTATACCAAAGGCGCTTGCTGGTTTTAGTTTAAATTTCTCTTCTCCAGACGCGTTGCAGAAATTCAATATGAGCTTTATGCCAGTGATGGAGTTACTTACTTTGTTAGAAAATAAAGGTGCTAAAGTTACAGCAACACCAGTTCAGATTAAAGATCTACTTACTATTCAGGTGGCAGTTGATGGTAAGAAATTAGATGATCTTATTGTAGTACAGTGTAACGATTGTGTAATTATATACGAATACTAAAATCTATTTTAATAAAGGAATCAGTTATGAGTTTAGTTAATATATCTGGAAAACTGGTAGTTGGTACGCTGATACTATTAGTAGTAGCAACTGCAGGCTTTGTGATAATGCAGGGAGGAGATGGAAAGGTTCTTGGATCTGCAAGTGGGAAAACGGTTAGTACGAAATCCCAGGTTCAGATTGCAGTATTAAAAAACATTGACCCAAAAACAAAGAAGGTTAATCAGAGCATGATTCAGCTAGGAGTTGAACCCATCTTGGCTTTAGTAGGCGAGCTAGAAGCTCGTGGTTCAAGTGTAGATATGACGGAGAGTGAAAGTAATGGGATATCCACTCTAAGGATTAAGATTGACGGCACTGTTATCTCCCCAATCGTTTCAGAGTGTAAAATCTGTGAACCAATTATTTATGATTATGAGCCAATAATATTTGAGTATTAAGAGCTATCCTATTAGGACCCTCTTAATGCATGAAAAACTGCTTGGCCTAGATAAACTTCTGTTGCAGTAGCTATTACTAAAACTCCTACGGCAACACCGATTAAGGTTAAACAAGCAATTGAAACACGTCGAAGCTCAGCAGATCCAAATTCATATTTTAAAATTGCAATTGAGATAAAGACCCCAGCCAATCCAGCAATTACATATGAAAGAGCTTCTAGAAATAAATGCGGCAAAATTGAGGTAAAAATTATAGCAGCATCTGATAAGCCAACCTGATCCTTTAATTGCTTAATGTATGAAAATATTGCTTCTGCCCAATGAAGTGCATTCCAGGAAAGGATTAACACCAGTCCGCCTGCTCTATAAACTACAGCTAATGCGGTTCCGATAATAAGGACATTTAAATTGTGTCCAAATAATGCAACAATTTTATTTCGATAAATCGCATTAAGATCAAGTTCAGTATGTTGGGTATTAGATATAAGCTCGATTACTACAGCAGCAAAAAAGATACCGAGAAATATGGAGATAAACTCAAAAGCAAGTTTTCGATTAGCTATCCAAGGAGAAATCTTTTCCTGCCAAATAGCTTGCCGATTTGATTCTAAAAGTTGGCCCAAAAGAGTTGAGAGGCCTAATGCAGTTAGGGCGCAGATAGCCATCTGACGAGCTTCACTAAAATACTTATTGGCTACCCAGACTGAGAGGAGTGCGAAGGTAAAGCTAATGAAAAATGGTTTTAAAGATTCACGGAGCATCATAAATTCTATATACCGATTTTCAGTCTTTCGATATATATCAAAAGCATGGAAATCGATCGCCCAAAGATAAAAGAGTTAGCTGTTAGTAAAATCCCTATTTTTGCTTCTTTAAATGATCAGGAGCGAGCAGATCTTACTAATCGTTTAATGCTCCGTGATCATAAAAAGGGAACTAATATTATCATCTCTGACCAGTCAGGAAGCGAGATCATGTTCGTGGCTGATGGTTCAGTTGATATAAAGCGAAGTAGTCAGGATGGTAAAGAGGTAATCATATCGCGTCTTAAGATCGGAGATTTTTTTGGAGAGATTGCGCTGCTTACGGGATCGACTAGATCTGCTGATGTGATCGCAGTTGAGGATTCAATGGTTTTAGTGCTTAGAGCCAGCGATTTTAATTATCTACTAGAGAGTAATTCGAATTTTACAAAAGCACTTTTAGTGGATTTAGCACGAAGAGTAGCCACCTCTTCATCACGGATCTCAGATCTTGCTCTTCTTGATGTTTATCTAAGAGTATTTAGAGCTTTAAGTTCATTGTCAGAGAAAGATAAGACAACTGGTCGTAAGGTAGTTAAGTCTCGTCCTACCCATAAAGACTTAGCATCTATGGTTGGAAGTTCCCGCGAAATGGTCACTCGGGCATTAAGTCGCCTTGAGGAGGACCAAGCAATCCAGATTGAGGATGAGAAAGTCTGGATATTGACAGAGATTTCAGTCTAAAAGGCTAACTCTTAGCATAATTGCAATATTAGTCATTTCAGCTACTTAGCCAATTGTCACAAATTTGTAAAAAAATTGTAAATAAACTGCAACCATTTTGTAACGTTTGAATCAAAGATAAGGGGAAGCATTATGCAGGTGCCGATGTTGTTATACTAAGTTTTTATAGTAAGCGGTTATTCTCATTGTTTTGGTAAGGTTCACGGCGATAAAAGTTAATAATTAATAATTTAATAAATGTGAACTGTAAAGCATCATGAACGAATATAAGAAAAACTCTACCGATTGTGATTTTCAACTAAGAATTTTAGAGAAGCCAATTATAGAATGTCCAGATGTCGAGGAACTGCTCTCTGATTACATTGATCATGAGTTGATTCCGACTCTCCATGCTCGTGTTGGTGCTCATATTATGGAGTGTGCAGTTTGCTCTGAATCAGAGGAGGATATCCGTATGGTCATCGAGCTTGCCGCCACTATTAAAGATACCCCTGTGCCAATTGATGTGCGTGAGAGGTTACGACAAAACCTAAACGATCGATTGGGCCTTTCGCTTTCAATGTAAGCCTCAAAAGACCCTAACCTAGATCTGCTATTGCGAAGCAATCGATACCATTTATTTGCTAGGCAGCTTTTGTAGTAACTACTCTGTAATCGTACCCTAATGTGACCAAGATGTTAAATATTACATCGAAGGTAATTTTGGATGTTCCGATACCTGATTCAATCTGCGCAACCCTTGCTTGGCTTACCCCTAATTTTTTTGCTAAAACAGCCTGGGATATCTTCTTTACCTTGCGAATTTTGATTATCATTCCAATAAGACGCTGTTTTTCCCGAACCTCGGATAACTCAGCACCGAGCGATTTTGCTAATTGTTCAATATTAACTTCCTTCCAGGGCATACTAAATCTCCTTTATACGCTTTAAAATTAATTCCAATTCCTTTTGGGGAATCTCTTGTGTCTTTTTGCGAAACGCGTGGATCAAATAAATTGCTTCTCCTTTTTTGATAAAATAAATCACCCTAATTTGCCCGCTTTTGTCCCGAAACCGTAACTCATGTACCCCGCGTGCAATACTAGATAGGTTACGACTTAAGGGCATAGTTAAATTACGCCCCGATTCTAATTGAACGATTGCATCAGTAACTTCCAATCGTGTTTGTTGGGGTAAATTCAACAGAAAATCCTCAACAGGGCTACGTCCACTAGATGTATTGTAATATCGGATCTTCACCCAAGTATTATAATCTACAGCTTATAATAAGGCAAGACTTATATCTAGCTTGCGCTAAGTGGCTGATAACGAACTAGCTTGGATTCCCTTGTTCCATAGCTTCGAAATCACATTACACACATTACAGCCATATTTTTCCAATTTTTGACGTATCGCGCTATACTAATACGTAATACTACTGCACTAATTTTTATTCTTTATGCCTATGTCAAAAGTCTACTTAGTTGATGGATCCGGATATATCTTTCGTGCGTACTACGCGATCGCACCCCTGTCGACTAAGGATGGATTTCCCACCAACGCTCTGTATGGATATTTTCGAATGTTGGCCAAGCTTCTCTCTCAAGCTGAGACCGATCATATGGTCATGGTCTTTGATACTGGGGAGGAAACTTTTCGGCACAAGCTTTATGATGAGTACAAAGCGAATCGTGATGAATGCCCTACTGATTTGGTACAGCAGATGCCTTACTTTAGGGATATCGCGCGAGCATTTGGATTAAAAGTTTTAGAACAGGTGGGCTATGAGGCAGATGATATCATCGGCACCCTTGCTACAAGATTATCAAACGCCAAGATCGAAACAGTCATAATTTCTGGTGATAAAGATCTTATGCAACTTATTACTGATAAAGTTAAGATCTTTGATGCAATGAAAGACGCCTGGATCGGGCGTGATGAAGTTATAAAAAAATTCGGGGTTGGTCCTGAAAAGGTCGTTGAGATCTTATCATTAATGGGGGATAGCTCTGATAATATCCCTGGATTACATGGAGCTGGTCCAAAAACCGCGCTACAACTTATTGAGCAGTTTGGTACAGTCGAAAATGTTCTTAATTCCGCCCAAGTTATTAGAGAAACTAAGGGTATTCGTAATCGTGAGAAAATTGCTCAAACAATTGAATCAAACAGTGAG
The DNA here is from genome assembly GCA_964523015.1 of uncultured Bdellovibrionales bacterium. Classification (GTDB taxonomy): domain Bacteria; phylum Bdellovibrionota_C; class UBA2361; order UBA2361; family J135; genus JAWXBT01. The sequence continues at coordinate 23,104 of CAZFXN010000013.1, forward strand.
ATCGTCCGTCTGAGTCGCAAGTTGGTTGAGATTGATTGTGAAATGCCATTAACGTTTGAATTAAACGGTAGCGGTCAAACGTTATCGCAGATACCTGACAGTGAGCTTTATAATGTGCTTGTTCGTAAAGTGCCGGACGAGCGTGCGCTTAGCGATCTGGCTGCTAAATTTGAATTTACCTCGCTATTAAAAGTAAAAGATTTTAAGCTAAAAGATTTTAAAACCACACCTGAAGATAATAAAGTTGTTACTAAAGATGAGTACGTAACAGTTTATGATTCTAATTTCGATTCTTTTGTTAAAGAGCTAAAGCAGCAACCACATTTTGTATTTGATACTGAAACGACCTCGCTTAGTGTGTTTGAGGGAGAGTTAGTCGGTATTGCAATCTCTTGGTCTGATGAAAAAGCTTTCTATATACCTTTAGCCCATAAGAGTGTCCCAGATGGTGTAAGCCAGGTTGCAAAAGCGAAATTTTGGGAAGCGCTAGGTCCAATCTTTTCCGATTCAAAAATTAAAAAATCTGGACAAAACATAAAGTTTGACCTTGAGGTCCTTCATCAAGAGGGTATTGAGGTTAATGGAATCTACTTTGATACAATGATCGCTTCTTATCTTTTAAGTCCAGATAGGAGAAGTAATAGCTTATCAAATTTGGCCCGCGATTTATTAGGCCGAACAATGATTGAGTATAAGGACGTGACAAAAGATCTAGAGGATTTTTCATACGTTCCGATTGATATCGCCACTCAATATTCAGCTGAGGATGCGCATATTGCTTGGATTTTAATCTCAAAATTAGAGCCACTAATTAAAGAGCATGAACTAGAGAAAGTTTTCTATGAGATAGAGATGCCCCTTGTGCCGGTCTTAGCCCGAATTGAGGAGCGGGGTGTGCATATAGATTCTCAACTGCTAGCTCGGATATCAAAAGAGATCGAGGCAAGACTAGTTGTAATTAAAAAAGAACTTTACGAAATAGCTGGTGAAGAATTTAATATTAATTCAACTCAGCAATTATCCGTTATCATGTTTGAGAAATTAGGGATCCCGGTTAAGGGAGTTAAGAAAACAAAGGGTGGGAAGATCTCTACCAACCAAGCAGTTTTAGAAATGTTGGCCCCACAACATCGATTGCCTGAACTGGTGCTGCAGTACCGAGGACTTTTTAAGTTGCAGAATACTTATGTTGATGTGTTGCCTGCAATGGTATCTAAAAAAACTGGACGGCTTCATAGCCGATTTAATCAAACTATTACTGCCACTGGTAGATTATCTAGCTCTGATCCGAACTTACAAAATATTCCGATCCGTACTGTAGAGGGCGCTCGAATACGAACAGCTTTTATCCCTGAAAAGGGAAATATCTTGATTACCGCTGATTATTCCCAGATTGAATTGAGGCTTTTAGCCCATCTTTCAGGGGATTCTAACATGATTCAAACTTTTAAAGAGGATATTGATATTCATGCTCGAACAGCTCGTGAGATTTTAGGATTGCCACCTCTGTTTGAAGTTAGCTCCGATCAACGACGGATTGGGAAAACAATTAATTTTGGAATTGTTTATGGAATGGGTCCATTTAGGTTAGGTAAAGAGTTAGGAATACCTATGGGCATGGCCAAAGATTATATCGAGAATTATTTTAATAATTTTCCAAAGGTTAGAGAGTATTTTGATAAATTGGGAAATGATGCTCGTGAGAAAGGCTTTGTTACTACTCTGTTTGGACGTAAAAGAAATATCTCTGATATAGATACCTCAGGACGGGATAAGGATTTTGTTATTAGAGCTGCTATCAATGCGCCGATTCAGGGAACTGCTGCGGATATTATAAAACTCGCGATGATTAAGATTGATCATAAAATAAGAGAGATGCCTGTTACCATGATCTTACAGGTTCATGATGAGCTTGTATTTGAATGCGCTGAAAATTTTAAAGATGAGGCAGCGTCCCTAATTCGAAAAGAGATGGAAGAAGTTATGGAATTGTCAGTACCCCTCAAAGTAGATCTTGGAATGGGGTACAATTGGAATGAAACTCATTAACTAAGGGTTTTAATGACTGGAAGAATAGGAATTTCAATACCAGTAGCTGATGGAGAGTCAGAGACAGAACTGGTTAACAAAGCCTCTCGAGGGGATAAGGATGCTTACCGTGTACTTGTTGAAAAGTATCAGAGCAAGGTATTTTCCCTTGTATTTAGCATAGTTAAATCCCGTGAAGATGCTGAGGATATAGTCCAAGAATCTTTCGTAAAGGCTTATTTTTCTTTGAAGAATTTCCGCCAAGATTCGTCATTCTACACATGGGTTTACCGAGTTGCCTACAATATGACCATCGATTTTAAGCGAAAAGTCGGTCGACGTCCTGAATATGTAACTGATGGAGAAAGAGAGATAGGAGAGCTAGGAGATGATGACCGAGCGATTGTAGCAGGTAAGATAAGCGATCCTCTTCAGACTTTCGAGCAGAAAGAGTTGGCAGCATCGTTGAATCGAGCATTGAGTGGACTCTCAGATGAGCATCGAGCAGTCATGATGTTAAGAGAGATAGATGGACTTAGTTATAATGAGATTGCTGATTCGCTTGGAGTCTCAAAAGGAACGGTTATGAGTAGAATTCACTACGCAAAAAAATATCTACAACGAGCACTTCGGGAATCGGCACCTAATGATTATGTGGAAGTAGAGGAAGGCACTAATAATGATAGCGATAAAGAAAGCCTTACTTTAAAAAATGAAACAAGCCTTAAACGGGGCATTAATAAAAATACTGTAAAAGAGGGATATTAATGAATCAGAATAAAAATTTCGTGCCTAAACTTTCTAAGGGCCAAGAGAAGCTACTCGTTCGTTATATGGATGGGGAGTGTAGTTTTGTTGAGGATCTGTTGGTCAAGATGATTCTTAGGCTTAGCATAAATGCCCGGGAATTTGTTGCTGACTTACATAACGTTGATAAAGCCACAAAAGCTTGGGCTGAAAGTAATGTAAGCAGTGCAGTCGTGGGATCTGCAACTGCAGAATCTCTAAATATGTGGCAGCGCATTGAGCGAAGGATTCTACAGGAGGAGCATAGTGCAATCTTTCATGGCGAGAGAACACCCGTTAAAGAGGAGCTGGGACTTGCCGGATCTATTTTTGAAAAAGTTTTTAATAAAAGCCTCTTTGGAGGAATGGCAGTTGGTGTTGCTACGGCTGCGCTAGCCTTTGTAGTTTTAGATCAAGGAGGGGATATTGTAGGTCCAGTTGGCTCAGAGGGGAATAAGATTGCTATTCTTACCCCAGCAGACCCTCATAATGTAGCTAGCGGGGTTGAGTTTGTCTCCTATCCTGAATCATCAAATAGAGCGAATTCACCTAGACGGAACCCTAGTGAAGAAGCTTACCGTGTGCAAAGAGATATCCGATCTATGCGTAAGATGGAGATTCCATTTCAGGTTGATTGGATGCGAAGCGATGGCCATGTTAGATTTATTCAAGATGCGAGGAAGGGATCCACTGTGATTTGGGTAGATAGAGAGACTTCTAAATCAGATCGTCCTGTTGTCTTAGAGGTAGAGCCTAAATTATTTACGCCATACTCAATTCCCATTAACAGATAAGGCATCAGATGTTTGTAAATTCCTCTCTGGTTACACTATTGATTGCTAGTGGTCTTTTTCTTGGCAGTACCATTTATGCAGAGAGCCAGACCACAAAAAGTCAACCTACAAGTGGAGAAGCAAAGGTTAACCTAGCTCAAGATCAGCTAATCACAGTATCTATTAGAGCTATTCATGCTACGCGTCAGGATGACAGTGACAGCAAGGCAAATCAAATAAAAAAACCTGGCGGACATGTTTATGATGCAGCTATGAGAGATATTCGAGGGAAGTTAAAAAAGCTTAAGTACGAAAATTACGAGTTGCAGTCACATCAGAAAAAAACAGTTACAATTAATCAAAAAGAGACCTTTGTATTGGAAGATGGCAACGTCCTAACCTTTAAAACAATCTCAAAAGAGAAAGATAAGATCTGTTTATGGATTAACTGGAAAGATGGTCATGGAATGAACGTGCTTAATACTCGACTCCATTTTGAAGGAGGAGAAACGGTTATTACAGGCGCAAATTCTAGTGCCGATTCCGGTTTAATTTTAGCGATTGATGTGCACTAGTGACTTGCTAGTGAATCATTGGAGATTCTTTAATCTCGTTAAGGGACACTTTCTGGTCAGCAGCTTGACAAAGGTCAGCAATAAGATCAAATGCACGGGTTAGTAGCTCACTAGAATCAATTGATAACTCAATTATCTCTAAAGCGTCATTCTCATTTGAACATGTTGCAGGTTTAGCCATTAGTATCACCCCATTGAATTGATAAGCAGTACCCTAATAACTGCACAAAACAGGCCAAAAGAAGTATCGGTAGGTACTGAGCAATTCTGAACAGTTATTATGAAATAACGAGTCTTATTAATAGGTTAAATGAGTAGTAAATAGGGGGCAGGAGTCAAAATACTAACACCCTGGTCATACTTTCCACGCGCTTAGGAACTTTAAGTTTGGAGAGTGGAAAACCTTTCCTGATTGATCTAATGCCAATACAGATACGGAACTAAGTTGGCTACTAAGCGATATCGCCTGGTTAGGAGGCATTGAAAAAAATGCGGTAGCTAGTCCATCGGCCAGGGTGCAGTTAGGAGCAATGGTAGTTACTGAGCAAAGTTGATCGCTTGGATATCCAGAGTTTAGATCTAAGAGATGGTGATAAGTTTTCCCGTTAACTGACCAGGCGGTTTCATAATTTCCAGAGGTAGAGACAGCAAGATCCCCTGAGAGCTCAATTGATCCTATAATCCCAGAGCCAAAGGGATTTTGGATATCAACGATCCAAGAGGTATCACCAATAAATCTAAGATCTCCAGAACACGCAACTCTGGCGTATTTTACTCCCTGATTACGAAGAAAATATGCTGCGCAATCTGCAATAAATCCTTTTCCGATACCACCAAACTCTAAAGAGCCTTCGCCAGTTATCGTAACTTGGTTGGTAGTAAGGTTAATCGTAGTGTTCTTAGCAGAGTTTAATTTGTGAATAATCTCAGCTTTAGTCGGCAAAGATGAGGCGGTCTTTGCTTCACGCCATAATTTAACTAAGCCACCGTTAGTTGGACTGAATGAATTATTAGTAAATGATTTAATTTTTAATGAGCTTTCAAGTAGGGAATAAAGCTCTGGAGATGGTGCTATTAGTTGCCTTGATGAATTTAATTGTCCCGTGTCACTCGAATCACTCCAACAGGAGATTTTACTGATTACTCTTTCAATATATGAAAATGTACGATCTATAATTTTTTGGTTGATATCGTTATTGTAAAATTCTTGATCGTTACTGATAGCAATTGAAACAAGGGTCCCCATTAGTGGACGACTGTTTTCTGTCCAGAGATCCTGGCTGTTTGAGGCGATAACCTTAATAGGGAAAGCAGCTAGCCCTGTTAATGCTAAGCTAGAGTGGGTTAAAAATTTTCTTCTTGAAATCATAATCGATATCTTTTGCGTCGATTTAATCAGAGAACCACATCTCACGGATCGGTATTAGGCAAAGTAACAACAGCGAAAGTGTCAGTACAGATACTGAAATTGAATAGAGATATGCAAAAGCGGGGGAGAGGTAGATGATCAACCAAGGGGATCCAAAGGTAAGTAAAAAGCTACTAAAAGAAACGATATAAAGGGTAGATCGAGTTGAGTCTTTAACGTCACAAAGAGCTAAAAGGTGGCATAAAAGGAACAAGAGGATCGATCCGCCCATAATATGATTATGGGTATGCTCTGCAATTTCAGCAAAAGGTCTCGGGACAGAGCGTTGAAGCATTTTATCTAGACTTCCTTCAGCGGTCTCAGTCCCTCGATAATAGACACTGATATCGCTTGGAAAGATGCCGGTCCTAGATAAAGTAAGTGCTATTGAAAAGATAAGACCAAGAAATAAACCGAACATTCCTAATGTAATTAAGATCCTCGTGCTCTGTTTGGCACGGGAAAGTCTGTATCCTGGAACCGCTGCTTCACGCATCTTTTTCCTTTTCTTCTTCGCTAGAATTGTTTTCTTTAAAATCGCTACTGTAAAAATATCGCCACAATGCTAAAGCTCGTTCAGTGCCTCTTGAAATTGCTTGAGCTGAGAGAGTCGCTCCGCTAATATTTTTAAGGGACCTGCCAATTCTAAGATCGTCACTAATAGTTTTGCTTTCGTACTGTGCTAAAAATCTACGATCTTTAATCTCCCAACCGATAATCTCTCTAAAAACCATAACTTCTATTCTAGTTACTTTTCCCTCGGGAGAGATCCCTACAATATATGTAATAGGTAGATGTTTTCCAACTTCCTCATCTATAAGAGCGTATCCAGAGACATTGCCCCCTTTTTTTGCAACAAAGAAATGGGCAGAGTCCTTATCTTTTAAGGTATACTGCTTTAACTCAGGGGTGTTTTTTACAGAATCAGTAAGTTTTTTTGGCTCATACTCTTTTACTGAGTCCTCTCCTAGCACTAGATTTAGGGCATCATCCTTAGATAGATAGACCTGATCCTGTCCTAAAATAGGTCCTGGAAAGGTCAGTAATATGACCAAAGTGCATATGTATAGTATTAAATTCATGCTTTATAGTAAGCTTTTATAAAGCTTACTATCTCCCAGAGGGATAAAAAAGTTATTCCAATTTAATAAATTAACGTAAACCGTAGGTTTTCTTAATAAATTTACTCAGAATACCTCTTTGGAATAACGTTAACTTACTGAAATTATGATAAATCTAATGATCGCCCCTTGAATTGTCAATCAATTGTTTGGTATATAGAGCAAAGGTAATAAATGCCTATAAGAAAAACGTCAAGGCTTGCCGATACTACCTCTGAGCAGCCGTTACTGATTGAATTTAAAGGAATTTCTCATGACCATTAAAACAGAGATTAAGGAAGACAAAATGGATAGTACTGATACCTTAAACAGTAAGGTGGCAAAATTTCGTCGTGGAGCAAAGTTCGTTGTTCAATCCTTAGTTGGTTCTGATAGTGATTTGCTAAGACGACTTGTTACTTTAGGACTAGTAAGTGGCACCTGTTTAGAGGTGACTAATGTAGCTCCCCTTGGTGATCCAATTGAGTTTAAGGCCAGAGGATACTCCTTATCGCTTCGTGCAACAGAGGCAGATGTTCTTAATCTTAAGAGTTTAGATTCTGCAATTACACCATTAATAAATCCTGCACCCGTAAATTCTGTAATTAAATAATGACATGACTGAATCAGAGCAATTGAATACGGACGCTGCTCCATTACGGAGTCGATCCCTTTCGGTCGCACTCGCCGGGGTTCCAAATGCTGGTAAAACAACTCTATTTAATGCCTTAACTGGTTTAAATTATAAAGTAGCTAACTATCCTGGGGTAACTGTTGAAAGAAAAACAGGGAAGGCCAAGATCCCCGGAATAAAAGATGTTTTGATAACTGACCTTCCAGGTACCTACAGTTTGAATGGCGGTGCTCCTGAGGAAACAATTGCCGCACAATATTTATCAGGATTAATTAACGAGACACCACCGGACCTTGTTGTTTGTGTTGTTGATGCTTGCAATTTAGAGCGAAATCTTTTTTTAGCTTCTCAATTAATAGATTCTGGATATCCTGTGATCGTAGCGCTTAGTATGCTTGATGAAGCAGTGAAGCGCGGGATTGTTATTCGCAAAGAGATTTTATCAAGAGAGCTTGGAGTTCCAGTTGTAGATATTGCAGCTAGACAAAAGGCAGGTGTCGATGGGCTAGCTAAAGCGCTGCTCAACAAAGCCCGTCCGGCTGAGAAAAGATTCACTTGGAGCGATCAGCCAAGTTATATTGAATTCGCCCGTCAAGTAGGGCAGACCCATGTGCAAAGCCACAAAGTCCCCATTCATCCAAACGTAGATCTAGCTCTAATAGGCATGGGGTTAATTGTTGGTGCTTGGAAGGCCAATGATGAAGCTACTCAGACCAAGATCTCTGAAACTCGTGCAAAGTTATCTGATCAAGGTATAGATTTTAATAATTTTGAAGCTGAGAAAAGGTATCTTTGGATTGAGGGAGTTTTAGCTCGATCTGTATCCATTGAGGATCCAAAAAGAAAAAATATCACTGAAACGATCGATAAGCTCGCTACTCACCGTATTTTTGGGCTTGTTTTTTTTGCAGCCATCATGTTTTTTATGTTTGAGTCAGTATTCTCTTGGGCCAGCGCACCAATGGATTTTATTGATCAGAATTTTTCCGCAGTTAGAAATTGGATTATAGAAACATTTGACGAGAGTGCACTCAGAAGTCTAGTTGCTGATGGTATTGTCGCCGGTGCTGGGAGTGTTCTAATTTTTATTCCACAAATTGCGATTCTTTTCTTTTTAATTTCAATGTTAGAGGAGACTGGATATTTAGCTCGAGCAGCGTTTCTCATGGATCGAGTTATGAGAAAAGTTGGACTTCAGGGACGTTCGTTTATTCCGATGTTAAATTCGTTTGCCTGCGCTGTCCCCGGTATAATGTCTACTCGTACGATCCCATCTTTTGCAGATAGAATGGTAACTATAATGGTTGCACCACTTATGAGTTGCAGCGCAAGATTACCAGTTTACGCTTTGTTAATCGCTGCTTTTGTGCCTGCAATAAAAGTTTGGGGGGTGTTTTCATTACAGGGAATCGTATTTTTCTCGATGTATCTCTTAGGAGTTATTGGAGCAGCCATAGCAGCACTTATTTTTAAAGCTACCTTGTTTAAAGGCTTGCCGTCTCATTTTGTCATGGAGATGCCTCCATACAGAATGCCTCAATTTAAAAATGTTTTCCGTTCTGTTATTGAACGAGTTCTGATCTTCTTAAAGGATGCCGGCACCGTTATTATGGCCTGCTCTATAGTTTTATGGTTTTTAGCATCATTCCCCAAAGTTGAGGCAAAAACTCAGGCTGAAGCTGTAAGAGGAAGTTATGCTGGACAACTCGGTACATTTATTGAGCCAGTTATAAGACCACTTGGATATGATTGGAAGATTGGGGTGAGCCTTATTGCTTCATTTGCCGCGCGCGAAGTTTTTGTAAGCTCAATTGCCCTTGTAAATAATTTAGAAGAAGCTGATGAAACATCAGAATCCTTAATCTCAGCTATTCGGGAAGCAAAAGATTCTAGAACAGGGGAGAGAAGTTATAATTTAGTTACGGCCCTTTCCTTAATGGTATTTTATGTTTTTGCTTGCCAATGTATGTCAACTTTGGCAGTAGTTTGGAAAGAGACTGGATCCATTCGCTGGCCAGTCGTAATGTTTGTTTATATGACCCTTATGGCCTACGGAGCAGCTTTTATTACCTATCAGATTGGAAATAGGTTATTATAATTCCATGAGTAAAATTTTAGTTATTTTCCTTGTTGCCTGTGCAGCTTATTATTTAATAAGGCGTGCCCTCGTAGGTAGTGGATCTGCAGGGTGCTCTAAAGGATGTGGTTGTGGGCCTGGTAATGGAGATAAGAAGGACGGGCCTGCCCAGAAAAAACCAGATATTGAAGCAGAGTTCAAAAGTAAGTTCTAGTTCAAAAGCAAGTTCTAGTTAAAATCAATAAGCATTGAAATTCGAGGAACCATGTCAAAAAAAATTGCATTAGTTACTGGAGCTAACAGAGGGCTTGGTTTAGAGATTAGCCGACAGCTTGCTACAAAAGAGATAACTGTAGTTATGGGTTGTCGTAATCAGGATCAAGGAGCAGCGGCAGTTAAACTTTTAAAAGAGGAGGGACATGATGTTCACCTCGCTATTCTTGATGTAACTAATCTTCTCCATATCGAAGAGACTAAAAATTATATCGAGGAGAACTTTGGTAGATTAGATATCTTGGTTAATAACGCTGGGATTATGATTGATGGAAGAACCTTAGCCTCTGAATTAGAGCTACACGAATTAGCCCAAACATTAGGAACTAATCTTTACGGCCCACTTTTTCTTAGTAAAACTTTTTTGCCGATGATGATTGCTCAAGACTATGGGCGGATCGTCAATATGTCTAGCATATTGGGATCTATGACAGAGATGTCAAATCTTAATTCACAGTATGAAATGGTCAGATCTCCAGCTTACAGAATTTCAAAAACCTCCTTAAATTCATTAACCACAAATCTAGCTATGGAGCTACGTGGTCGAAATGTTCTTATCAATTCCTGCTGCCCTGGTTGGACTAAGACTGACATGGGTGGACCAAATGCAGTTAAGGAAATTAAAGATGGCGCGGATACTCCGGTATGGCTGGCGACTTTGCCTGATGGCGGATCGTCTGGGCAATTCTTTAGGGATCGCAAAGTGATTCCATGGTGATTCCGTGGTGATACTGTCATAGTTTTTAGGGAGGGCTTTTTAAGGCTGGGTGCACTTAAAGCCTCAAAAAGCCCTCCCTGAAAATTTTGACAATTAGGCCAGAGATTTTGAATTGTTTTCTATGTCGGGGTAGAGCACGATAAAACTGCTCATTACTAATAGCCAATATATGGAACTATTAAATCTGGTGATATTAATAAGTTGATTTAGGTTCTTCAATTTATTAGAGTTGAAAATTGAGGAGGCATTGAGGCAGAAATTTAAAAAGGTTCATGCACTAGATATATCATCGGGGAAGGTATCACCAAAATCAAAGAATCTTCATTTTATTTGTGAGAAGTAGTAGTATGAGCAATTTAACCGATATAAGGCCCCTCCATACATAAACAACGCTTCTCCTAATCAGCTAGATTTATTCAGATATTGATTAATTCAAAATTGATTCCGATTGTCTGCCAATGGGGATTGCCTAATTCTGTATATTACATATAATTGTAATATACAGAATTATGAACTTCAAAACATTTACTCAGAAATATCAGCGCTATCCGGTGATCAAGAGCTCATACTTCTCATTAGAAGAGAAGCCAGCATATGTGCGTCGACTTGTTTCAGAATGGAGCAAGAAAGAATGGCTGATTGAACTACGACGAGGAATGTACCTGATTAATGAAGAGCACATCCTTAAAAAGGTTGAACGATTCACTCTCGCAAATCTCCTATATGAACCTTCATATGTAAGTCTTGAATCTGCACTTTCATTTCATGGGATGATTCCTGAAGGGGTACCGCAGATCATGTCAGTCGGTACTCGCAAGACGGCGCGGTTTATAAATGCGCTGGGTACTTTCAGTTACTCCAACATTAAAGAATCTCTGCTTTGGGGATACACAAAACAGAAACTGGGTGCGGGGACAGCTTTGGTTGCCACTCCCGAAAAGGCAGTTCTTGATCTGATCTACTTACGGAAAGGGGAGCTCAAGAGTAGCGACGAGGTTATTGCATCATTAAGGTTGGATAACCTAAGAGCACTAAATGCTGAGACTTTACTGTCCGCAGCAAAGCGATTTCGGAACGTAAAAGTATTAAAAGTAGGGGAGGAGCTTGAACATATTCTCTCCAAAAAACGAGGGAAGAGATGATCGAATTACTCTTACAAAAGATTTCGAATCTTAAGACTAGAGAAGAAAAATATAATGTCGCGCGCGAGTATCTACAGATACTGGTTTTGAAGATTCTCTCTGATGCTCAAGCCTTTCAGGGAATGGCTTTTGTTGGTGGTACTGCACTTCGAATTATTTATCAATTAAGGAGGTACTCGGCAGATCTGGATTTTTCAACTACCTCTAGCTCTAGCAAAAAGTATAATTTTACTCAAATTACCAAGGCTATTCAGCATGAATTAACTTTGCAGAATATTGCAGTCGAGCTGAAAAAAAAGACAGGAATCGTTGATAGTTGCATGATTCATTTTACCTCTGTACTTCAAGAGGCAGGAATTGCTGTGGCACCGGATCGAAAGCTGTCAGTCAAGCTAGAGGTGGACACTAATCCTCCGAAGGGGGCAGTGATAATTGAGAGCGTAATTAATGCTGATTTTATATTTCCTATACGGCACTACGATATTCCGTCTCTCATGGCCGGAAAGCTCCATGCGGTTATGTTTAGGCGATTTAATAAGGGCCGAGATTTTTACGACCTTCTTTGGTATCTATCAAGAAAAACACAACCAAATCTTAAAATGCTTTCAAATGCCATTTTCCAGACAAATAAGGAGAAGACATCTCTCGAAGATGGTGGTTGGATTAAACTTCTGCTGGAGAAGCTTTCGAATGTGGATTATCGTAAGGTGCGCCGAGACTTAGAGCCATTTATCCAGTACACTAAAGAAGTTGAGCTAATCAATGAGGCGCGATTTAAAGAGCTACTATTAAATTATTGATATGGTCTTTACTGAAGCCAGTGCAGTATAACATTCCGGCCATTTGAGCATCATTTCTTTTCTACAACTCTAATTATTCAAAACAGAAAGAGCTGATATCGTTTCAAGGCTTTAAGTGCTCCCAGCATTGAAACGATATCAGCTCTTTCTGTTTTTATAAGATCCTAGTTCGCGGATTCTAGTTCACACCAAGAAGCTCAACATCAAATATTAATGTAGCGTTCGGAGGAATAACTCCAGGGATGCCGTTTGATCCGTATGCTAGTGTGCCAGGAATATAAAGAGTGCGCTTGCCACCGATCTTCATGCCAGCGACGCCCTCATCCCAGCCTTTGATCACTTGACCAGCACCCAGTGAAAACTGAAATGGATCTCCACGATCTACTGAGCTATCAAACTTGTTACCTTTGGCTCCATTGTTATCAAGCCATCCAGTGTAATGAACTGAAACATTTTTTCCGCTTACTGCTTCTGTGCCAGCACCAACGGTTGACTCATCATATTTAAGTCCAGATGGAAGGGTTTTTGTATCTCCAGCTTGCGCTGATAAGGCCATGCCGAAAGCTAATGCAAAAGCAAAAAGTTGAAGTTTCATCTTTATCTCCTTTAAAAGGTAAAATAATTCAGAGAAATTAATTAGAAAGCATAGTTTCATGTTGTAAAAATTTTCGCAAATAAGGAAATTTAAGAAGAATGCCTAAGCATAATTAGTATGAATAGTGTTCATAGCCACACGGTATGATGCTTCTCTTGAAATGATCCGATTTAGTTAGGTAGTTAATATATTAAGGCTTTATTCTGATAAATTGGGTGGCCTTGGTTTTGCAAAATATAGATAGTTGGACAATGTGCATAGCGGTAAGGATTAGGTTTTAGTGAAAAGATTCGCTTCTTTAATCATTCTTTTTTTATTTGGGATACATTTTTTTGGTATCAATGCTGAAGCCAAACCATTTTCTAACATTATTGTAACTACAGATAATCAAGATAGCTTTTGGGATGTTTTGCCAACTAAAGGAAGAGTTATAACTTGCTATCTTTCAAATGAGAAAAGATATCCTGGAAAAAAATCCTCCGTAGTGCTTAATGGAGTCGCTGGAAATATTTGGAAAGATGATCGCTTGAAATTAGGTAAGGTTTTAAAGAAATTTGGAAAGCTTAGTAATAAATATAAAAGTCAGAAAAAGAAGACCAAATCTAATAAGAAGCTATGTAATAACTCAACACCACCATCTAATACACCAACTCCTACCCCGACACCAACTCCTGAACCACAACCTGTAATTGAATGCGGTAACGGGCTGCTTGAAGGTTCTGAAGTTTGCGATGATGGAAATAAAGTTAATGGTGATGGTTGTTCAAATTTATGTCTAAATGAAAAGTGTGGTGACGGAATATTGCAACCTGCATTAGGTGAGCAGTGTGATGATGGAAATCAAACAATCGGTGACGGATGTTCAGCAACCTGTACCGTTGATGGAACATTACTGCCCCCTGGTAGCGGGTTCCCAGGTGCAACAACAGAACCAGGAGCAGTCGGAAATCCTGCCGCCTACGGTTATTCTGCTAAAGCAATTGCTCATTGGGACACTGTTCCTTATCAGACTTTTTATGATGAAATGAACGTTTCAGTTGTTGCATTTCATACAAATGGAATTGATAAGGTAGAATTTGCGGCGAACGGCGGAGCTTGGGTATCAAAAACTACAATGACATTAAACCCCCAAACTGGTGTTTATGAATATTGGGTTAAGTTAAGGGCTACTGATTTCTCTGATGGTATAGTTGAGGTACGTGCGATCGCCTACCCAACAATTGGAGAGCCCAGATTGCTTGAGTCCTTGTATTTAAACGCAAACAAAAATCTTTCTCTGCCTAATAATATTAGATACGTCTCACCTGGTGGGAATGATACCACTGGTGAAGGGACTTTAAGTAAGCCTTACCTTTCGATTATGAAAGGTTTAAAAGAGCTCCAGATTGCTAATGGAAATGGTAATGCTGATGGTGGCAGTCTTTATTTATTATCAGGGAATCACAACTACGGAACTTATTCAGCTTCACTTGATACAACCACTGTTAATAGATGGGCGACACTAAGACCTGCGCCAGGATTATCTAAGACTAATGTTACTCTAAGTGTAACAGGAGCGGTCGAAGGGTTAAAAACTAAGCTTGTAAGGTTAGATGACTTAACAATCAAAACTGAGCTTAAATCAGATTCAGCACTTGAGGATTATCTATGGATCTCTAATTCAAAACTACAAGGAGTTGGTCGAGATACTATTGTAGGTACTAATGGATTCGTTTCTTCTAGCTCAGGCTGGACAGATTCTTTTCTTACTGACAGTACGGTGCTTCAGCACAAAAACAGCCCGCCAGCAAAAATTGTCAGAAACGTTGCTATCTCAGATATTGGTGCAGATGCCTTCTCTGGAGCACGTTTGGCTGTGAATTCCTCTGTTGATGGAATCGATGCTAGTGGAACGGCTTTTTCACCTCATGTCATAAATTTTGATCTGTCAGGGGGTACTGTAGAAAATAGAATTTACTACGGCATTACTGCCTTAAATGCCACAGTATTAGGTCTTCATGTTGATGGTGCAGGAACGGGCATTTTAAATAATGTAGCGTTTGTAAATTTTCTTTTAGATTATTTACCTGGTGATACGATCGAATTTAGTGAATGGAAAGAAGTTGTTTCGAGTCATATTCTTTTTTGGCATGTTACCTGTACTCAAGAATTGATGTGGGGAACTGCAAGAGGTAACCTTTCAAATCTTTCAGTCAAAAATAATGCATGGAAAGGATTTACAGTTTTTGGTGACGCTGGAAGTGATGTCTTAGATGATCAAGAGGTGAACTATAACCATTTTGTTAATTCTGGCATGTTAAACTTTACTTCTGGTACAAATATTTCAACCGGAAGTCCTGGCTATACTGATGAAGGAAACGATGATTTTGTTCCTTCAGGCAGTTCTATCCTAAAAGATCGAAGTACAGTGATCTTAACACCTATAGATCTAGATAGTAATACAAGATCTAATCCTGTATCGCTGGGTGCTTACGAGTAGGTTTTAGGGAGTTTCTTTTAGATAGCTTCTTCGAATCTAATAAAATCACGCCGTGGATCGATCGCTACAATTTTTAATGTTAGATGCTCACCAAGGGTAACAGAGCGCTGTAGATGAATAGGTAAAGTAAGATATACAATATCAAGTTGAGCGATCGGATTTTTTAGATCGGTTCTAATAATAGTCGCTCCAATAGTAGGAGAATTTTTCTGCTCCTGTTGAAGATATTTCAATAGCCAAAACCTTTTAGATTCTTGAGATAGGTATTTAGCATTTGTTAGTGGAGTTTCGCTTTCAATAATTGCGTCATTAAGTTCAGATGTGGAATAAAAACACTCGCCAGTGTTTATGTAGCTGGAGATCTGTCTTTGAACGCATAGGTCGAGATATCTTCTAATCGGGGAAGTTGCTTGTGTATAAAAGGATAGTCCTAAACTAGAGTGTTTTCCCGGGTCAACAGTCATGGATGATCGCTTTAATCTCATTCGTATGACAAGATCGAGAGCAGGACCATCAGGCACATTGTTAGGATTACTAAATGGGTCTACATCGCTATCAGGTTGAGTGCGGTAAATACAAGGAATTTTATTCTTATTACAGAACTCTGCTGTAAGGTGATTAGCTATAATCATCATCTCACCGACTAGACTTCTGGCAGGGCTGGCCTCATCGAATTCAGACAATTTTAAAGGGGAGTCCTCTTCAACTATAACCGAGACATCTTTACGATTAACCCTGACAGCCCCATTATCGATTCGATCAACCTCAAGTTTGTTTGAGACTTCGAGTAAAAGCTGCAATTTTTCTAGTGCTTGAGAAGATACTGATAGGTTAGTGGCTTCACTTGGATTGGCTAAAACCTGATCTACTTGTTCATAGTCGAGCCTTGATTTTACTTTTATGATGCCTGAAAAAATTTCATAACTAACTATATCAAAATCTTCATTCAGAGTGATCATATAAGAGACAACAGGACTAAGCTCTCCCTCTCTTAAACTAAGTCGGGCTTGTGATAGTGATGTGGGTAGCATGTTGATGGTAAGCTCTGGACAATAGATAGAGGTTCCCCTGGTTTTTGCTTCTCTCTCTAGAATTGATCCAATATTAAGTAGTGCCGCAACATCAGAGATATGAATTCCTAAGACATACCCAGTTTCTGTTCGCTCTATTGATAGAGCATCGTCCATATCTTTAGTTGTTATATCGTCGATTGTCACAGTAAAAAGGTTGGTTAGATCTTTTCGAGTAGTGTCTTTTGTAAAATCATCAGATTTTGCAATTTTGGTGGCTTCGTCTAGAGCTTCCTCAGAGAACGAGATACGGGGGCGGTATTTAATAATTGAAAGGTTGGTTGACTCATTAAATATCTCGATCTTTTCTAAGAGGGAAAACGCTTTTTCCTCCGGACGTCCTGATATATTAAGATTTAGTTCCTCAAGTAAAAACGAAAGAAGGTCTCGAGCCTCTTTTGAATCTTGGCCTTCAGTTACTCCAGCCGCTAGATCTTCAATTAAGCTAACAGTGTGGGCACTGTTATTTGGGAGTTTATAAGAGGGATCTTTTATCTTTTCTTGGATCGATAAAACTAGATCTCTCAATTGCTGATCCTTTACCGCTTCTGCTTCTTTCTCTTTAAGCAGAGATTCAACAGCTTCTTTAGTACGAGCAGTAAAGGTGTCCTTCTTTCTTTTGAAATAGACCGTATCGTTTAAGAGAGCGATTCTTGCAGCTAAATGATTTAGTACTTCGTTGTTGCCATAAAATAGATCAGTTATCGCTTCGGTAGAGACTTCTGATTCCAGTCCTTCAAAACTTTCCCATATGGTTGAGAGTTCTACAGAGGGAGCAGTTTTATGAGCTGATTCAAAAAGATCATCTAAATAGGCTGCCTTTTCTTTCTGTGTTTGAAGTGTAACAGGAACCTTGCCTGGAAGCGGATAAAGACGATTGGCGGCTAGTTCTATCTCACTACATTTTTGATTTAAGACTCTAAACTTATCTTTCTTTGAACCGGTAATAGCACCAAGCACGATATTGTTATTATTTTCATAGATTACAATAGAGTTATCTGAAAAACTGGTGTCAGGATTTGATCTCGACGAAGCCGATGGAAAAATTTTCATGTACCGCCTTTTTGAGAGGCATTGCTACTGCTGAGAGCCGTATTGATATCGTTATTAAAGTTTGTCAGTTTTGTTTTTAACTCAGTTATCATCTCATCCTTTGTGATTTCAGTACAGGAGAATGAGCTCAAAAGTGCTCTAGAGACATTGACTACCGCTCCGCCAAGTTTGCCGTTCATAAGGTTGAAATTTGGCAGTATATCCTTTGCCGTTCCTCCTTGAGCACCATATCCAGGGACTAAAAAGATACTATTTGGCATAACGTTTCTTAGCTTTATTGCTTCTTCAGGATAAGTTGCTCCGACAACTACACCCAATCCAGAATATCCTGAAGACCCAAGAAGTTTTGATGAATTCTCGGCAACCCATTCAGCGATCTTTAGGCCAACAGTTTTGCCAGACGTAGCGTCGACTACACCTTGAATCTCTCTAGCTCCAGGATTTGAGGTTTGCACTAAAACAAAGAGGCCTCGACCATATGTTAGGCAATCTTTTAAAAAAACTTCTAAGGTATCAAATCCTAAAAATGGATTTACTGTAATTGAGTCAGCTTCAAAAAAGCGGTGTTTTTTTCCAAAAACTGTGGACTCTCCAATATACGCAGAGCTGTAAGCACTGGCAGTTGATCCAATGTCACCTCTTTTTGCATCGGCGATTACTGGGATCGAAAGCTCTTTTGCCACAAGACAGACATCTTTAAAAGCCCGCATGCCACCAATGCCGTACTGTTCAAAGAATGCCAGATTCGGTTTTGTAGCGGCAATAGATCCGGCCATCGCTTGAAGAGCTATCGTGTGAAAATCTAAAAGGGCTTTATAGATCTGATCTTCATCGGATCTGCTTTTTGAGGAGGCTTCATTGAGGATAAACTTAGGAAAAGTCTCAAGACGTGGGTCAAGCCCGGCAACGATCACAGAATTTGAAGTTTTAATTGCTGCGCAAATTTTATCAGAAAACATTGAACCTCCTTAGGGGTCTATTATTGATGATTTTTTAAGGTATTTCAATGGCGGCAGTCTTATCTTTAAGCAGCTCAAATGGATCAAGTTTTGGGTCATTATCTATCTGATCGGAGATCTCTTTAATAACAGAAAAGAATTGAAACCAATCCTGCTTTACTGAGATATAAAGGGCGTTAAAAAGCTCTAAGGAAGTCATGTAGAATTTAAGCTGCATGATCTCTGAGTTGTTGATCTCTTTTAAAATCTTCATCTCAGGATATTTGGCCCTGATTGGAGCAGTATGACGATCGAATATCTTTTGTCGCCAGGTTAGCTTTACATCATCAGGAGCATAGCTCTTATAAAGTTCCTTTAAGTCAGCATATAGTTTTTCTATCGCAGCAGCTAACTCAAACTCCATTGCTCGTCTCTCTGTAGAGATTTTTATCCAGTCTTTCTCCTTTGATTTTTTGGAAGATTGAGAAGATTGAACTGTGAAAAATTGTGCTGTGAAAAATTGCACAGCGCCCTCAAATCCAACAAAGTTAGCGAGACTTTCATTAAAGGGCACATTATTTTTTATCCAGACTGTTGAGTGTACTGTTTCATGAATAACAGTATTTACGATCCAGTCATCCTGGTTTTTTAAAGTCGTACTTAGGATAGGATCGTTAAACCAACCTAGTGTGCTTAGTGCTTCGGCACCACGAACAGACACCTCGTATCCTAATTTTTTAAGGTTTTCAGCCTCTGTCTCGGCATCTCTTTTATCAAAAAATCCTTTGTAAGGGACGTTGCCAACAACAGGAAACCACCAATTGTAAAGTTCAAAAGATGTTGATTTGCTCCCGGCTAAAACCCAAACAAGCACATCTTTGTCAACCTTGGTATATGCCGTAAATGAATCTTTCGGTGTTAAGCCCATTGATTCTGCATATGAGCGAGCATTTTGAACGATCTTAAGTTTTCTTTTTGTCTCTGTCTCAGTAGTAGGATCCTCGACAACTTCATTAATATTTTTACGTCCAAGCAGAATTTTACTCTCCTCGTAGGCTGCTCTAATTACGAAGGTAGGAGAGCAGGAGGTAAGAGAGAGTATAAGTACAGTAGCAGTGATGAAAAGTAGGGATCGTTGCGTTGTTGTTGAAGAATCTGTTGAAGAATACATATTTAAGGTGTCACTATAACCGGCTCAGCAGGCGGCTCAAGTGGTGGCGTGTTAGGTTTAACAATGATTGTCCCTTCAGCTAAAGATAGAGCTGCCTCAAGATCTTTGGCCCCAGATTCCGAATAAATATCTATCTCAAATAAAGTAGCTAGAACTGTTTGACCAATCGCATCATATCCTAAGCTGTTTGGATGAATACCGTCTGGTATATTGAAAAGCTCACAGGAGGACTTATTTTGACAGGTAGTTTCCCAAGTATGAGCTAGATCTACTATATGAATACCATTGATAGCTGCAAGATCCGCAACATTTGCATTGTATGCTTGTATAAAAGGAACTCTATCTATTCTATCACAACAAGGTAGTGGTTCCTTCATCGCTACTGGAATTCTACCTAGTGCGCGAATAACATTAATCGCTTTTTGATATAGTAAACGATATTTTTTTGAATCAAGTTGTATGCTTGAATCGTTAGCGCCTTCCATTAAAAGTACAATGTCAGCATTTGAAGCTGCCACCGCATTGGGGAGGCGATTGATTCCACCGATACTTAGAAATTCACCAGGTACTCCCTTGTTGATAGTGGCAACTCCTCCAAGGGATGAAATTCGAGTGAGATATCCACGCGAGCCATCAGTCAGGTTAGGCATATCTACGTAAGCCCCAGGTGGAGTGTCATCCCCCACGCCGTAAGTAATACTGTCTCCAAAACCCATGACTACAACTAGCTCATCCCCATTTGTATCAACTAGAACTTGTGCTTGAGCACCTACGCTGGTCAGAGAGAGATGAGAGATGCAAAGAATAAAGAGTATAGAGATTGTTTTTCTAGTCATTTTCATCGAGATCACTATTATTAATATGAATTTTGTTTAAAGTTATAAAATAAAGATCTGCATTATAAAGGTCACTACCATTCCGGCAATAATATCATCCGCCATAACCCCCAGTGCCCCAGGAAGTTTCTCTGACATTCCGATTGGTCCAGGCTTGGCTATATCAAATAGTCTAAAGAGAACAAAGGCGATAAAGATATTAATATACTGATCAGGAGATATGGCTATTAGACTAATGGCCATGCCCGCCCATTCATCAACTACAACTTCTCGTGGATCATGGTGCTTTGGACTATTTTTATCTAGTGATTTCATGTAATTGGAGGTAGCTAAAAGCCCAACAACAATTACTACCCCTATGAATATAGTCTCAGAGACTCCGAGGTAACCAACTAAGATCCACCAAACAAGGATAAGAGAAAGAGAACCCCAGGTGCCGGGAACTCCTGGAAGGTATCCTGAGTAGGCCCCAGTGGTTATAAATTTAGAAAGTTTATTAATCATAAATTTGCAGTATTCACTAAATTTTCTTCCTTGCGAAGGGACTAATATTGTTGATAGAGTACCGTTGCTATAAGTAACTTAAAGTAACCCGAGGGTAACCAATTGGTATCGTTCGGGGAAAGTTTGATTAAAAGAGCTGTTTCATGGTTGATGTTAGTGAAAGAGAGAGCGGAGATTCTTTACTTGCAACTTCGCGAGGGGGATTAGTTTCTGCACGCGGAACTTCCGAAGGAGTTGTTTTGCGTCTTGACGGAAGAGTTCCTGATCAAAGCTTAAAGGTAGCACTTGCTGAATTTATGGAGCCGAGAAGAACTTTTCTTGGTGGGCAGGAGGTTGCTCTAGAGTGGATCGGTGTTCGTCCTGGAACTCCACTTGTTAGTGAAGTGACACAGATTTTAGTTGATGATTTCGGAGTAACGGTCAGGGCATCTAAAGTTAGAGATATTAGTGTTGGTTCTGTTAGTGCAGGCACCGTCGCTCAACTTCCTACTCGAGATAAAGATCCTGCTAAAGATTCCACCAGAGATTCTGTTGCCGCACAGCAAAATTCAGCGCAGGCAAGTCCTTCACAGAAAGGACATTCAATATCCGATTCTAGCTCTGATGATACTACTAGTAGCGATGATGATGAAATTGCAGATCTCTTTGCTGGTATTGATGATTTTATTCCGATGGATGAGCCTTTAGATGCTCCAAAAAAAGCTGCAAGTGCGAGGGTCTCATTAGCAGATCCCACACTGTGGGACGATCCAGATGCTAGGATGATTTACAGCACTCTTCGCTCTGGGCAGCGAATAGAGAGTGAACATTCTTTGATAATTATCGGAGATGTAAATCCAGGTGCTGAGATTGTAGCGGGTGGTGATGTTATCGTTTTGGGATCTCTTAGAGGTATTGCTCATGCCGGAGCTTATGACGAGACAGGCGGAGGGCGAACGATTTTTGCGTTAGCACTTCAGCCGACTCAGCTCCGCATTGGATCTACGATCTCTAGAGGATCTCCAGATGGTGGCAAGGTTCCAGAGATTGCACGTGTTGAGGGAACTATGATCACGGTTGAGTCGTTTATGAGAAAAAGCGGCCCAAAGAGATGGTAGTAAATTTAGTCGTTAACTGTAACTCATAGAGGTAATTTTAAATGAGTTTGATGAATAGTAATGGTGATGGCACCGGAAAGAAGCTAGGCGAGACTTATGTTGTAACATCTGGTAAGGGTGGCGTTGGTAAAACAACAGTTACTGCCAGCTTGGGAGCAGCACTTGCTTTGAGAGGTAAACGAACACTTGTGGTTGATGCGGATATCGGTCTGCGTAACCTCGATGTGATCTTGGGCCTTGAAAGTCGGGTGGTGTTTAATATTGTTGATGTAGCTAAACGGGTATGTAAGCCATCTCAAGCAGTTATTAAATCCAAAAAATCTAATAACCTTTATTTACTTCCAGCTTCTCAGACTGATGAGAAGGACGTGATAAACGAGGAAGAGATAAGAAAGGTGATTGAACAGTATAGAAGAGAGTTCAATTATATCCTTATTGATTCCCCAGCTGGAATTGAGCAAGGATTTAAGAATGCCTGTGCTGCTGCTGATAAGGCCCTTATCGTAACAAATCCAGAGGTAGCCTCGATACGGGATGCTGATCGAGTTGTCGGAATTCTTCATGCCAGGAGTATAGAGCCGCAGCTTATTATCAATAGAATTGATTTTAATATGGTTCGACGTGGAGATATGCTCTCCGTAGCTGATGTTCAGGATATTCTCGGCATCGATCTTATTGGGGTTGTTGAACGGGACGAAGAAGTTATAGTAGCTGCCAATACCGGAGAGCCGGTGGCCTTTAATCCAAAATCCCAAGCTGGACAGGCATTTTTAAGGATTGCTCGCAGGTTATGTGGAGAAGATGTCCCAATTGCAAATTATGTAAAAGGGGTGAGTTTTTGGGGTAGGCTTGGACGCCGTTTAGGTGTAGCCTAGAGTAATAACTTAGTTCTATTTGGAGCTCTTGCCGTGTTTAACGCTCTAAGAGAGAGAATTTTCGGAATAAAAACTAGTCAGTCTCAAGCTAAAAGTCGTCTTCATTTAGTGCTCGTTCAGGATAGATCTGGACTGAGTGGTGATGAGATGTCGGATTTTAGATTAGACCTACTTAATGTCCTTAAAAAATATTTTGTAATCAGCGATTCTGGACTTGAGGTTTCTTATCAAAGAGAGTCTGCAAGTACTACGCTAATGATCAATTCGCCTGTGCTAAGAAGAAAACCGACTATTCTACCTTCTAATAAGGATACAGCTAATAAGAATATACCTAATAAAGATAAGAACAAGGTGGCAGTAGAGGCAGGGAAAGATAAGAATGAGGATGCTAAAAAGGCTGTAGGTAATGCTTATGTTAAAGTCGAAGCTAAAGATGCAGACAAAGATAAAGATCTAGCCAAAGACTTAGCCGATAAAAAGCCAGGTGTGGCACAGGCTTAAGGTCACTACTTTTTCTCCAAAATCTCAATCATTACCTACTTATAAAGAGGTAGTATGTTATTGTTTGCGGATAGGTTATAATATATCTATCGCAATTGGCTGCGCTGTTTTAACTTTAATTTATAATCTTTAACTTAGCCTAGAAGTAGTAATGGCCGAGCATCATCAAGATCCATTTAAAGAGGAAAAAGAGGCATTAAACCTAACCGAACTAGAGCTAACAGATCTCTGTTATCGGGGTGCGGATCTAAGCACAACAACTCCTAGTCTCTATGAAGAGATGATCGGAGACCGAGCGTGCGCTGGACTATTCTCTTCCTTTTGTGAAAATCACAATATGCAACCTTTATCAGATTTTCCAGTCTCCTACTGTGAAAGGATTGGTGAGATAAGAGACGAGCTTGCTTACTCAGTACTGTATAGATTCTCTGAGGCAATGAAGAACTCTCAGCCATCCGCATTTTTAGCTAGGCACCCTGACACTATTGGCAGGGATGTCTATGCAAATCAAGATGGCGCCTGTTTCTTTGAAGACTTTCGTTATCGTAATCTTTTTGGAAGTGGCGCTGGTGATCTTTCAGCCCTTATCAATGCAAACTCTGGGCTGTTTCAAAATCCGATCGGAGAGTGTCTAACTATTGTTCATCTTGCATTTGTTAAAGGGGAGCCCTGTATAGAGCTTCGTCCTCTATTTGGGCGAAATGTTTTTGGTAGGGAGAATATTCAGCTTTATCCGGTCAAGTGGAAGAGCAAGATAGTAAGCATCGAGATTCTAGCACTACAAATGAAGTCCTACATCAAATGATAACTGGAGATCTTCCAGGAGATTTTGCATCAAAACAGACTTTTGCAATCAGACAAATATACGAACGTGCACTTTGGGGAGTTTGTAATAGTCTTGGATACTCTACTCAGTTGGTAAATACACTTCGAGCTAAAGAAACGATTCTTTTAAAAGGTGAGTTGTTTTTGTATTTTGATAAAGGCGATCGGAGAGGTAAGGAGAAGTTTAGTGTAACTTTTGGCCCAGATACAGATGCTCCGCCTAATGCTATTGTTCCGTTAGTCTGTCGGATCTCATCAGCGGATCGTTTAATAGCTAAATCAGATGTAACTCATGCCTATGTTGTTAGTCCAAAGAAAGCAGAAAATAACGCAGATTAGGCCCGGGACAGGCAAGGAACAAACAAAGAATACAGTTTAACTTTTTTTAATCTCAGATCTATCACCCATATATGGACGGAGCACTTTAGGGATCGTCACAGTACCATTCTCATTTTGATATAGTTCTAGTACAGGAATTAGGATCCTAGGTGTCGCAATGCATGTGTTATTTAGAGTATGGCAGTACTGAGTTTCGCCATTTGCATCGCGATACCGTAAATTAAGCCTTCGTGATTGAAAATCATGGAAAGATGAGCAGCTATGTGTCTCTCCCCAAGAGTTACGAGATGGCATCCAGGTTTCGATATCATTTTTATAAACCTGCCCACGTCCAATGTCCCCTCCACAAACATCAACAACTCGGTATGGTAATTCAAGCAATTGTAAGATTGCTTCAGCGTTGGCTAAGATCTCAGCATGGTATTCAGAGCTTTTTGCTTCAGAGTTTTCACAGATAACTACTTGCTCAACTTTATAGAACTGATGGATTCGGTAAAGCCCTTGAGCATCCTTGCCATACGTTCCAGCTTCTCGTCGATAACATGGAGAGTATCCGGCGTATTTTTTTGGAAGATCCTTAAGATCGAGGATCTCGCCCATATGATAAGCTGTAACTGGAACCTCAGCTGTCCCGATAAGATACTTATCGTCGCGATCGTCTAGATGATAAGCCTGCTCCTCTCCACCAGGGAAATAACTTGTTCCCTCCATAGCAGAGTAGTTAACGATGTGAGGAGGCTCAAAAAGTGTAAACCCTTTTTTGATTAGATAGTCGCGGGTAAGAGCAAGGATCGCATGTTGCAGTAGAGCGCCATCTCCTTTAAGGAAATAGTTCCTAGTTCCAGCAATATTAACACCACGCTCTATATCAATAATATCTAGAGCTTTTCCAAGTTCAATATGGCTTTTAGGCGTAAAGGAGAATTCTTTGATCTTGCCCCAGGTTCTAATTTCAACATTTTCAGTATCGTCTTTTCCTTCAGGAACTTTTGGACTTGGAATAGAGGGGATTAATAGCTGAAGTTTTTTCCATTCTACTTCAAGAGCAGTGATTTCATCAGCCCCATTTTTAAGTTTAGTTGAGACGTCTTTCATCTCTTTTAGCATCTGCTCTTTCTCGGCACTCTTAAGAGCACCCTTAAGAGAAGGGATCTCTTTACTGGCTTTATTCTGCTGAGCTCTTAGAGCCTCGACCTCTTGTTTTAGCTCTCGATAAGTTGAGTCCAATTTTAAAAAAGCATCTACATCAAACGAAATTCGCTTTTTACGACAAGCATCTCTGTACTTATCAGGGTGTTCTCTTAGGTCGTGAAGGTTGATCATGTTAAACTGTTAGTTAGGTAATTAAAAAAATTCTCGCCACTCGGTATCATAAATTCCAGGTTATTATGTCACTCGTTTTAATGGCTGTAAATAATGCCTGAAATAAATGGTATTTGGCTTACGTAGTAGCTCATAATTCAATTTAGCTGAAAGTTATGAGCATGGTGAATGACTGTTAAATTCTAAGACTATTAGTGGTTTTTTTGAAGCTTAGCTTTAGAAGGGAGCCCTCGTTCTGCCGTAGCCTAAAAGGCGGAGGCGACTCGTCCCGCCGGAGCGGCTTGTTCCGACGAAGCCTTGACGTAGTCAAAGGCGTCGTCGAAAGCGAAGTAGCGAATTGTCATGAAGTAGCTTTAAGCTTGAAACTGAGATTCTAAAACCACGAACATCACAGAGCAAATAAAAAATCAAAGATTACTTTCAACGTTGAAACCGCCACCACCCTAAATTATTCTAAAAAACAGTAGATATTTATTTTGTGTAATCGAATATATTTTATGTTCTATATTGACAGGGGTTTTGTTAAAGACTCGTTAGCTAAAGGGGGCAGTTCTATAATCCATGTTGTGAGGCCCAGAAAGGCTAAGAAAAATATATTATTTTATCTGACCCCGATTTTATATTTTTCCTGAAAATCTTTTCGTGGTGGCGATTTAAAGCCAAAAATAACGCTCTAAAAAGTCGTGATAATGTAAGCTTGTAAATAAGTTAGGAGATGTTTATGAGATTAGATAAAACGCTAGAAAACATACGGAAAGTGCACTTAAAAATATATCAGATTTAGAACTAACAAACCGGATTGATATTTTAAGAGGTAAAGAAAGAGAATTAACTCTTAAATTCTTAATTCACTTAGGTGAGTTTGATAAGAGAAAGTTATATTTGGGACTTGGCTATCCGAGCCTATTTGAGTATTGCACTAAAAAGCTAGGGTATTCTGATAGTAGTGCCTTTAGACGGGTAGAGAGCGCTAGGACTATAAGGGTGCATCCAAAATTAGGTGATAGCTTTATTAAAGGGGATGTTTCTATTTCTACTATAGCCACGGCTTCTAAAGCCATTAAGGCTGGGAAAGTTTCTACGGAGGATATTATAGGCAAATCAGCTAGAGAGGTTGTGGCGATGGTGGCGAATGTTCTTCCAGTAAGTAAACCAAAAGAAAGGATAACTGAGATTAAAGTTACTCCGCAGATTAAAATTACTCAGCAGTCAATTAATCCAATTATTCATAATGAGCCAATTAAATTTGTAGAGGGAAGTTTACTTTCGATGTCGGAAGTAAACAGTGCAGAAAAGAGTGCAGAAAAGAGCCCTGAAACAAGATTTGAGATAAAGTTTTCTGTAACAAAAGAGATCTTTAGTGAGATTCAAAATATTAAAGCCAGGCTTTCTAATAAATTGGGATCTGATCTTTCAATTGAAAACATTATGGTAGAGCTTATTAGAAATTTTAAGGTTAACGATCAAGTAAAAGAGAGAAAAGTTGAAACATTAAATACAGATACCAGATACATCCCTATCTCAGTTAAACGGGAAGTGAGAAAGCGCGATAATTGTCAATGTAGTTATGTTTCATCTAGTGGTGTTAGGTGTACTCAAAAACATTATCTACATTATGACCATGTTAAGCCATTTGCTATAGGGGGAAAATCAAATACAGAGAATCTTAGATTACTTTGTAGTGGGCATAATAAAGCTAGGGTGTACCAAACTTTTCCAGAGTTTAGCCTGCTTTAATAGGCCAAACTTTATAGTTTTCTAAGCTTTAACCTTTTGTGACTGGACTTAATTTAGCTTAACTTAATACAGCCCTTAGGTTACCTGTTTTGGGGACCATTTTTTGTAACCCAGATCGCTTAAATCATTCACTTTGACTAATAAAATCTTGCTTGTATAATACCTATCTGCCCGATCTTTCTCCTCTATAAACGCGTAATTTTTATCTCTTTAATTTATCGTAGTGATATCGTCTTCTATTTTCTTTCCCCATTTTTATCACTACGAGAAGTAGAAGGGTGTTAGGTTTTTTAACTGGCGTAATGCCAATCGTTTTTATTTTATTCATGATTTTTACGGCACGATGATCTCCCACCTAAGGCGGTTGTCGCCAAAGAGGGAGTTCACAGTGTCGTAAGGAATTGATCCTGGGAGGGGTCAACATGAGTATTAAAGATGGGGCCAAGCGCCCGTTGCCGATCGCTGGTCCCGATATCTTGATCTTACCGAGTTCTCCAGAGAGAGCGAGCGAAGTGTTCGAGGTCGGAGTTCTCTGTCAAGAGTCGCTGGTTCCGCGACTCTTGATCCGACTGCCGATGAAGGTCTCTTTCGCGTCAGCGAAGGAGGAGTCGGAGGAGGAAAAGAGGGTTCAACTGATCCTCGAGGAGGAGATCCCTGTAAGTTGGGTGGAGGACTTTTACAACCTGAACCGTCCGGTCCAGGTTGTGATCATGCCGAACTGCCCTGCCGGGATCTGCATGAATCTGGCTCAGAGTCTGCAGGAAATCTTCCCGCGTCTTCAGTGGCAGGTTTTCTCCGGGTCGCTCCGTCGGGTCGAGGGGCTTGCGCATGAGCCGGCACGAAGGTTCTTCAGCTGCGAGTAGAGAGCCGAGGTGTCTGATGAGAGGTGGCTGATGAGAGGTGGCTGAAAAGAGGTGGCAGAGTAACTCCTTGGCAATCAAATGCCCAGGAACTATCTCTGTCGCCTCTTTGCTCTCTCTCTCTCTCTCTTAATGTTTTTTTGTTGGTTAAGACCCTTCTACTTCAATGTCATATTTCAATGCTGCTTTACTTTAATGCAGCGGCAACTTCCGTAAACGGATAGTTTAAAGATTCACTAATCGCTTGATTCGTTAGTTTACCTTTATAAGTGTTAAGAGCGTTTCCTAATTCGGGAACTGTTTTTAAGGCCTTTTCAATTCCAAGATCAGCTAATCTTAATACATAAGGCAATGTCGCTTCAGCAAGTGCGATTGTAGAAGTTCGTGGGACTTGAGCTGGCATATTGCAAACACCGTAGTGAATTACTCCCTCCTCTTCATATACAGGGTTAGCAAGATCGGTTGGTCTAATTGTCTCTGAGCAGCCGCCCTGATCGATACTAATATCAACAAAAACTGAGCCCTTACGCATGGAGGCAATCATTTCTCTAGTAATAATTTTTGGGGCTCTTGCTCCTGGTACTAAAACAGCACCGATTAAAAGATCCGCTTTGGCTATCTCTCTGGCCAAAGCCGCAGTCGTTGAATAGATCGTATTTGGACGTGGGCCAAAGATCTCTTTAACCTTTTCAAGTTGGCGAACATTTTTATCAAGTATCGCAACACGTGCGCCCATACCAAGAGCAATTTCACAGGCAGCTCGACCAGAAATTCCTGCTCCGATAATCACAACTTTTCTAGGAGGTACAGTGGTTGTGCCGCCTAGTAATGTTCCACGCCCACCATTTTGAGAGAGTAGATAGTAAGACCCGTTTAGAACTGAGAGTTTTCCAGCTACTTCACTCATCGGATCTAACAGTGAGAATCTTCCCTCCGGTGATCTGACTAATTCAAAAGCGATGCCGGTCATCTTGCTTTTCAACATGACGTGCCCCATCTCGGGCATACTGGCCATATGAAGATAATCAAAGATAGCTAAGTCTTCACGAAAATATTGATATTCAGATTCGTGGGGTTCTTTTACTTTGACAATGAGATTCGATTTAGTCCAGACATCGGCCAATGTTGTTGCGATATCGCAAC
>CAZFXN010000014.1:0-48993 GCA_964523015.1 uncultured Bdellovibrionales bacterium
ACTAAAGAGAGATCCCTAATCTAGGTCCATCTTTCTTATCTTTCTTCTCTTCACCAGAGACTTCAGCTACTTGAGGTCTATTTAGAATTATCTCACGATACGCGGAGTAAACTTGATCTAAAAGCTCAATGACTTTATCAACTCTCTTTGTATCACGATAAAGGTTAGCTTCGGTTAGATAAAAAAGCATAAAATCGTAAAGACGATCTAGGTCACGAGCTATCTCACCACCCTTTTCAAAATCAAGGGTATTCATTAGCTCTGCTATGATAGCTTGGCCCTTAGTTAAGAATCGACAGAATTTGGCCACGTCATTGTTCTCAAGACCTGCCTTGGCTTGTCGTAGAAATTTCAATCCACCGTCATACATCATGAGTAATAGGCGACCACGATCTGTGGTGGTAACTTGT
The DNA here is from genome assembly GCA_964523015.1 of uncultured Bdellovibrionales bacterium. GTDB lineage: Bacteria > Bdellovibrionota_C > UBA2361 > UBA2361 > J135 > JAWXBT01. Next base: position 411 of record CAZFXN010000014.1, read on the forward strand.
ACCGATTGATATGCTGTGTGGGCGTTTTTAGAGTACATTAATACACTCCTCGTTACATTCTGCTTTTTACTATACTGTCGTCGCTACAACTTGACGGGACTCGCCGTGGGAAACGAAACTACATTGTTCTTTCAGGCACAGTAAAAGTATCGACTTTGGCAAACACAGTCTTAAGTAGAAAAATGAGATAAAAATAAAATGGTTTTATTTACTGTGATTTCAGCATGTTAGGAGACTAGCATGGCTGCTCCAAATACCCCTGCGCTGTCACCTAATTTATGACGGACGACTTCGACTCTTGGATTTTCATGAAATATGTGCTTTTTGGCGGCTTCAAGACCATCAGTATAAAGTTGATTAATATTACTGACTCCACCACCTATTACTATCTTATCTGGATCTAAAAAGTTAACGATCTGTGACATAGCCTTTCCAAAATAATCCATAAGGCGTTCTACAGTTGCAACTGCTGCTTTATCTTTTCCTAATTCTGCTTGGTATACGATCTCAGCAAGCCGTAATGCATCTCCTGAAAGTGTTTTATAGTATTCTTGCAAAGCTGGTCCTGATATCACCATTTCAATGCATCCTTTTTTCCCACAATAACATTGAGGTGTTTCATCTGTTATAATTGTATGCCCCCACTCTCCACCTAATCCTTGAAGACCATTATGCACCTCTCCATTAATAACAATGCCACCTCCAACCCCAGTGCCCATGATTACACCAAAAACAACCTTACATCCCTTTCCTGCACCAAGCTTAGCTTCAGCCAGAGCAAAACAATTCGCATCATTGGCGGTTTCTATACGAAGATCCAAAACTTTTTCTAAGTCTTTCTTTAATGGTTTGCCATTCATGCACTGAGTATTACTGTTTCTTAATAGTTCAGTTTTAGGATCGATTGAACCAGGATGGCCTATCCCTATAGCCTTAGGTCTTTCTCCAACTTGCTCAGACATTAAGCTTACCAGATGTTGAAGTTGTTTAAGGATTGTTTCGTAGCCGTTACTAGCTTGGGTATCTACTCTTGTTCGACAGATTGGATTTGGATTATCTATAGATTCAAGGACTACTCCTTCAGCTTTTGTTCCTCCTAGATCAATTCCCCATATTTTAGACATACTTTCTGCCTTTTTCTAAATTTAGAGTAGATGAGAGTGATTTTATAACAAGATAGATAATTAAAGGTCAAATAGCTTATGAAGTCTGGTAATGGTACAAGATCCTGGTATAAATAGCTGTGTATACTAAAGCATAGCAGGTTTTGATGATTTCTTGACAAGCCTTCGGCTTGGCAGAATTTCTAATAATGCTTTGGTATTTATTGTTTGTAGTTGCTACGTTTGAGCCAAGTGGCATCATGCGTCCTTAAGAGTACTCCTTTTGGGTAGAAGAGCTTTCACCTAGCTTTTTGATGTGAGCTGTTTTCACATCTATCTAGTGGAAAGCTGATCTTTGAAACAGATCAAAGAGTTTGGCGTGGAGATTCTATTACTTCTAAATCATAATAGTATGAACACGCTAGGGTCGAGAGTGCATAAGGTTATAATCAGGTTACTCCTTTAATTTACTCCTCCTTATTAATTAATGATCATGATCATTATCATTATCCTGTTATCCTTCTTCTTATCCATTTATAAGAAGATTGATAAGAATAGAATCCAAAATGAACATAATGATCAGGGACTAAGTTCGATTAGTATTTAGTCGGCCCTAGTCCCTGATCATGAGCGAATCTGCTTCTGATAGATTCGCTGCTTCATTCCTCGCAAGATTCCGCACTACCCTGGGAGGGGTAAACTTGAAACAACTACTGTACCCAAAGGAGGTCTGCCTTAACGGCAGAAACCTCCTAGCTACCTGTGATGGTGGCAACACCATCCTTGAGGCCCAGATCTCAGCCATCGGCAGCGATGCTGATGGTACGATCTGGCTCTCTGAGACTGCGATCACAACTGGCCTTCGCCATGCTGCGAAGATTGCAAGTGGAGAGGAGATCCCTGCTGATCTTTGGGAGACCTCTTTTCACCCGATCATCGCTCGGGCGTATGCCATCGAAGAAACCATGTTGGTACTCTGCCAAGAGGTGGAGCGGCTGACTGGTCGGCCTGTTCCCCATACTCCTGGGTATCTGGTTCGAAGCTTCGATGATCTGCTGGCTGAAATGGTTCAATCGGACAAGGAGCCAATCCATCCGATCGATCCTGTGATCCAATTCCTTCGGATGAGTCACACAAGCAACCTGCCAATCACCATCGTTACGGGGTCTCCGCCGCGCTTTGCAAGGGCGGCGGCAACCTACGTTGGCGTTAGCAATATCGTGAGTAGTTACCCCTGTGCTGGTGACTACAAAAAAGGCAAGCCTCATCCTGAACCGTATCAACCGTTCGCGGTCGATGGAGGGATGGCTCTTGAGGACTCAATCGGTGGGACTCTTTCTGCCTTGGCAGCTCGTGTACCGACGATCGTTTCCTGCATCAGGGATCAGGGCAGGCAAGCTTCCCTCGCCGAAGAGTACGCTAAGGGTGGCTTTGGCTCCAACCTTCTCGTGCTCAGCAGCTGGGACCAGCTTGTTGTCTGATCTGGCTTTCCTGATCTGGCCTAGAGGACAACAATGCCCCACGTTGAACTAACAACTCAACGTGGGGCTGTTCTTACTTAAAGGTTTTAAGCAACTCTTAGACCCTAGCGCACTATTATTCTGTACTAATTCTCTACTAAATCACTCCTCCCCTCAGTAAATTTACCTGCTATAAATATTTATAGTGAACTCTAAAATAAAAGATCTCCTATTTTTCTCTTTAATCCTACTTACTGGGCTAGCATTTACTTATCTACGTCAGCCATCTGCTTTTCATCCCCCTCAACTTTTTGCCGAGGACGGAGTAATCTGGATTACTCACGCCTATGAAGAGGATTTTAAAGATATAGTTTTAAGGCCAGAGGCTGGATACAATAATATAGTAGCAAGAATCACAGCTGAAATTGCTATACTAGCCGGGCTAAAACATGCTCCAAAAGCTTTTTTTATTGTCGCACTTATTATTCACTTACTACCTGTTCTTTTAATCTTCACTAAAAGACTTTCAGATGTTTTTCCTGACTTAAAAACTAAAGTAGTTATTGCTCTTATCTATCTAGCTCTTCCTGATGTTTCCGATCTGCATCTAACTTTTTCAAATTCTCAATGGAGATTTTCATTTGTTTTATTCTTAGTTTTTATTGCTCAAAAACCAAAAGAGAGGATCGTATCTACGCTGGATCTTTTGGTTATAGCTGTCGGCTCACTGATGGGGCCATTCTCTATCTTTCTACTCCCTGGAGCAGTGCTTTATGCCTACTTTCAAAAAGTTAGATTTACAACTTACAAATTAATGATCTTGGCTATAGGTGCTTTGATACAACTTTTTGCGATTGTTTCATCAATGGGTGTTAGGCCGGGCATACTTGAGATCGGTGCGTCTTTGGAGGGTTTTACTCGTATTATCGCAGGTAAACTTTTTGCTAGCACATTATTTGGACACACCGGATATAGTTGGTTATATGCTCAACCCTGGTGGGGTCTTTCTCTTACGCTCTCCCTAACTATTCTTACTAGCATTATATTCGCTTACGGCTTTATTCGTGGAAGTAGAGAATTAAAGTTATTTATTTTCTTTACTGCAATCGCATCTGCCTCCGCACTAATAAAACCAACAGTTGGGATGCATGCTCCAGCTTGGCTAATCATTGAAAACCCAGACACTGCTCCTAGATATTGGCTTGGAATACATCTTGCTTTTATCTTAGTCCTTGGATTTTTGGCTATGAATAGCTCTAAGATTAATTTGAGTTTTATAACTCACACTTCTAGATTCTTACTCTGCCTTTTGCCAATAGGGATCTACCTTGATTGGAGACTTAAAGATCTTACCCCACTTCCTTACAAACAAGCCTGCAAGCTCTTTAAAAAATCCCCGGTAGGTACAATCGGACATTTTCCAATTCAACCCCCGGGATATGAGTTTAGATTAAAAAAGAAGTAGGAGATCTTTACTATCAACCTTCTCTATCAACCTTCTCTATCAACCTTCTCTATCAACTTTCTCTATCAACTTTCTTTGTCAACTTTCTTTATCATCCGTACTTGACAGAACACCCATAAGGCTTTGTTGTTGCGGTTGAGATATCTTTATTTGTAGTAAGCTCGCCAAGTGCCTGATCAACATAATTTATAGGCATCTCGCTCCCACCGGTAGAATCATTATCAATCGCTCCGTTATAGGCAAGTTTACCTTTTGTATCGATAATAAACATGTGTGGGGTAGTTTGTGCTCCATACAACTTTCCAACAATACCGTTTTTGTCATTTACAAGTGGATAAGTAATTTTTTGCTCAGTAGCCCAATCCTTTAACTTAGCATCATCATGAAAAGAGGTGCTGCTAACTGCAATCCAAACAACTCCGTTGTCTTTATATTTGTCAGCTAATTTTTGCATCGTATTGGTTTTATAGAGACGTTTAACAAATGGACAATCAGGATTGGTCCATTCAAGTACGACTGTTTTACCAGCATAATCAGCTAACTTTACGACATCTCCATTAACGTTAGTTAAAGAGAAGTCAGGAGCTGCATTTCCCTGTGTGGCTTTAGGGATCTCTGCGTTAGCAGTAGAAAAGAAAGTCCCAAAAACTGCGAAAGCAAAGAGAGCTACAAAAGTTATCTGATAAATTATATTTTTCATCGATTATTCTCCTTAATCATTAAAATTTCGAATTAAACTAGTTCACTAAACTAGTTGACTAAATCAATTGGCAAGTTAAAAGATCTCTTATCGCCATTATTAAAATGAGCAACTGCTGTGGAATTTAAGATCTCTGCCTTGCTCCCAGATAAATGCTCAAGGTCAAAAGCTAAAATAGTAGTAGTATCTTTATTTATAATCTTTAAATCCTTTAACGCTAGAAATTGCCCAAGTTCAGGGTACCATTCTACTTTCAATGGGGCAATTTGCCAGGTAAGGACAAGGTTTGCCGATGAGTTCACACCAGATCGAGTTACTTTTATCTCTTCTGTAAAAACCTCACCATGCTCAGCTTGCGGCAATTGTTTAATCCAAAAACTTAAATCTTTTGAATTTTGCTCTTTTGGATTTATTAAATCTGAAACAGGTATTGTAAGGGTGCTTTTCCCTGGAACACAGAGTGATTTACTACAACCAAGCCAATTAACTTGACCTGAAATATTACCAATGCTTTGCCCCTCAGGAATCGTCACCTTTGCTAAAAGGACTGTCTCATTACTATAACCGTATCCAACCATGGATTCGTTTTGTGAAAATGTTTCAGGAGCCGGCCATAACAGCTCACTTACAGTTACCCCTTTTGGCGTATCCCATTTAACTCTGGTAGGTAGTCCCGCATCTCCAGGGTATTTCCAATAAATATGCCAATCGGGTGCAATCTTAAAGTTAATTCCTATATAGAGCTGATCATCTATCTGTGTGGTGGCTTTGTGAACTAAAAGTGAAGATTCAACCTCATTGATAGAAAACGCAGAGGAACATGAAAACAAAAGAAAACAGATTACAGATAGAATATTTCGCATCCTATTTTTCTCCACTGCCTTCACTCTCTCCTCTGCCTCGCTCAGCATTTTCAACTTCAGCTGTTTCTCCACTTTTAAGACCTAAAAAAAGAAGCATCTGCTCAACTAAAGTTGCATAATCTTTTTTATCAGCCATGTTTAGTCGATACTCATTTAGAACTTTCATCTTCATATCCTTATCCCACGAGCTCCATGCTTCGGCAGAAACAGAATCAAAGATTTGCTGTCCTATATCTCCACCAAACGGAGGTTTTTCTAGCCCAGGCATCTCTTTTTTAAATTTTGAACACATTACAGTTCTAGTTGTCATATTTTCCCTTACAAATGTAATAATCGATCTATCTTTTATGGGCCAATTAGCCTGTTTAAAGATTATCTTATTATATCAATACTTTCAAATGTACGGAAAACTCGCCAGATTGAGCATTCTATCCTCTCTATTTTCCAAAACTTGTACAAACTTTTTACAAACTCGTGACAATCCTTTTTAAACAACATGCGAAAGTCATCTCACTGGCGGAGAGAGAGACAGAGAAAGGAAAGGAAGCTCTACCAGTTTTAAAGGTCATTAATTGTAAGGGGTGTGTGTCATGTTAGATAAAAAAAGTGATAAAGAGTTGATTCAAGAATTTTTAGCTGGCAATCAAGATTGCTACATTGAATTAACAGAGCGATACACTGAGAAAGCATTTAACTTAGCTTTCAGATTTACCCGCAACCATGAGGACGCTGAAGAGGTACTTCAGGATGTCTTCGTTACTATTTACAAAAAATTAGGTGCGTTTGAGGGAAAGTCAGCTTTCTCTAGCTGGCTCTATAGAATTACTGTTAATACTGCATTAATGCTTATACGTAAGCGTAAACAAACACCAACCATTTCAGTTGAAGAGATCTCCCTATCAGTTAAAGAGAGCTGGACTGGGGATACAAGTGCTAATGCAAATGTGAACTACATATCTACTCAGCATGAGTTAAGAGCAATGCTTGACCAAGCCGTAGGTAAATTACCAGAGGAATATCGTAGCATCTTTTTAATGAGAGACGTTGATGGTCTATCAAACCAAGAAGTTGGTGAGATCCTTGGTATGTCAGTACCGGCAGTTAAGTCTCGCTTACATAGAGCTAGACTTATGCTTAGAAAACGTCTTCAGAAATTCTATGATGATTACGTAAGTGAGGATAAGATATTTGCTGGCAAAAATACTCCTCCAGTTTGTGAAGAGTATTTAATGGCCGCATAAGATACCTTATCCTTACTTAATGAGCACTTAATGATTTAGAATGTAACCAGATTAGCTGTGCGGTGCGGCATTTTTAAGGTCATTTTTAGCCGCCCTACTTTCCGCTCTTCTGGTTGCATTTAAAAATTTAAAAGCTGTAAACTCCTCATTCGTTGCTCCCACACTTTTTTTGAATTTAGATAGCGCCGTCTTTACAGCCCTAAGTGCAGTATCCCCTACTTTGCCCGTAACATTCTTGATTGATAATTCATCTCTTTTTGAGTCAAACTGGGAACGCCCCAATGTTTCTTGTCGCATTATTCGCGCTGCTTCCTTAGTAATTGTGCCGGCTCTTCTTAAACTTTTAAACGACCTGCGCGCTGCTTCAAATACTCCTTGAGTTGGATTATCTTTTAAAAGGTCAGGCAATAAGCCTACGAATTTATTTTCAAAGTCATTTAAAAGACCTGTGCCCTTTACCTTTAATTGACCATGAATAACTGCAGCAAACATATCCTGCTCTGTTACCCTACTTAAATCAGAGAAAACGGTGGTTCCTTTGGGATTTTTAGCTTTAGCTACAAAAGCAAGTGATTCTCTTAACTGCTGTTCTGTTAGCTGTTCTGTTAATGGAAGACTACTTTCAGTAATCCCATTAGAATTAATTTCCATATTAAACTCCTAAAAAATATTAACTTTGCACAATACTAATCGGGCAAATTTAAGAGAAGTTTCTTAGATTTTTGAAATGCTTACTGCTTTTTGAATACGTACTTATTAAAGTAAGCTATTGAATCTTTCTTTACTTCAGGGAATAAAAGCCAGATTGCTAAGAGATTAGGAATGGCCATTAATCCGATCATTATATCTGAGAAGTTAAGCACTGCATCAAGGGTCCAAACAGATCCAACTACAGTCAAACAACAAAATAGGACCTTATAAGCTGTTAAATATCTCTCACCAAAAATATAATCGACTCCTCTACCTCCATAATAAGACCAACTTATTAATGTAGAATAAGCAAATAAGGTAACGGCAATTGGAACAAACCAAGAACCGAATCCTGGGATTCCATGATTAAAAGCTTCAGCAGTTAACTGCACACCACTAATATCTTTCGTCCATGCCCCTGATATTAAAATAACTAGGGACGTCATGGTGCAGATAACAACGGTGTCGATAAATGGTTCTAAAAGTGCAACTGTTCCCTCCCTAACTGGCTCTTTGGTTGTGGCTGTTGCGTGAGCAATAGGTGCAGATCCCATACCTGCTTCATTTGAAAAACAGGCCCGTCTTACTCCTTGAATAATTCCCTGTTGGACCGCGATACCAGCAAACCCACCAATTGCAGCACTATCAGAGAATGCATCATGAATAATGTACCAAAGTAACCCCGGCACTTCAGTAATATTCATCAGAACAATGACAAGTGCTCCACCAACATAACCAGCTGCCATGAGTGGCACTAATCTAGAGGTAACAAGGCCTATCCTTTTGATGCCTCCAATAATTACAAGTGCAGTTAGAACAGCCAGTGTTATGCCGGTAGTAAGAGGAGGAATTCCGTAATTTGAATTTAAAATTGAAGCAACTTGGTTAGCCTGAAACATATTGGCACCACCAAAGCTTCCCATTATCACCGCAAAAGAGAAAAATGTTGCAAGAGGTTTCCATCTCTTCCCTAGTCCTAGCTCGATGTAGTGCATCGGCCCGCCATGCACTACATTATTTTTATCAATTCGACGATACTTAACAGCAAGGGTGCACTCAGCAAATTTAGTTGCCATGCCAACAATTCCGGTCATAATCATCCAAAAGGTGGCACCAGGACCACCGATATGAATAGCTACAGCAACGCCCGCAATGTTTCCGAGACCAACTGTTGCAGAGAGCGCAGTACAGAGGGCTTGAAAATGTGTAAGCTCTCCCGGATCATGGGGATCGTAGTACTTCCCTCTCACTACATCTATTGCATGGCAAAATCCCCAGATCTGGATCAATCCTTTAAATCCAGTCATGGCAAAGGAAAGGAAAAGCCCTGTTATGACCAAAAGGATTACTAACGGCATTCCCCAGACATAACCAACAGCGATTTCCAATAATTCCGCAACGTTATGAAACATGGCGAGAGCTTAGCATGAGCATCTGTTGCCCTCAATAAGAAATTGATATACCAAAGCATCTCAGGATTTTCTGATTTCTTGACAAGCCTTCGGCTTGGCAGAATATCTAATAATGCTTTGGTATTTATTGTTTGGATCAATTTCTAGCGAAATTGATCATATATACTCAGCGATCTTACATTCGAAATGTCGGCAACACTTACTATAGCTGAGTATATCAAGGCTAAATGGAACATCTCGTATTTCAAATTGTCATGATTGTTGTGCTTGCAGTCCTTGCTCAACTTCTATCATGGAAACTAGCTATCCCCTCAATCTTAGTTCTACTTCTTACTGGGTTAGCATCAGGTCCGGGTTTTAACATTATTAGTCCGGATCATATATTTGGGGATCTCCTACCAGTCCTTGTATCTTTATCAGTAGCGATCATTCTTTTCGAAGGGGGCTTAACACTACACTTTAGAGACATTCCAAAGGTAGGATCGATTGTCACAAGATTGGTTACGCTAGGTGCAGTTGTTAGTTGGTTTGGAATTACCTTTACGGCCTACTATATACTCTCGCTTCCTCTCAATCTTTCATTCCTGCTTGGCGCAATTTTAGTCGTAACTGGTCCAACTGTGATCATTCCATTAATGAGACAGCTTCGGCCAAAATCTCCTTTAGGAAGTATTTTACATTGGGAAGGAATTCTCATTGATCCAATAGGTGTTATTTTGGCAGTAATAGTAGCAGAGATTATTGCTGACACCACTCTTCAATTAGGAACAAGTCACCTTATATTTGGTATCGCCAAGGGATTATTTGTAGGAACCGCTGGCGGACTTGTTGGAGGCTATTTAGTAGCTATCATACTTAAGAGGAGAATCCTTCCTGATCATCTATTAATGTCTTTAACTTTTGGAACTCTTCTCACTGTTTTTACGATCTCAAATCATTTTGCTGCAGAATCTGGATTAATATCCGTTACATTAATGGGGTTTATTATAGGTAACAAAACAGGAACTCTGTCAAAACCGATCTCCGAATTCTTTTCTCATATTCAGGTTGTTTTAATTTCACTATTATTCATTATTTTATCAGCCCGTATTGATCCTAAATTTATGATGAGCTTTGATGCTTCGTCATTTTTATTTATCGGGATCCTCATACTAGTAATAAGGCCACTTTCAGTAGTATTTTCTACCTTTGGATCTAATTTAAACTTTAAGGAACGTATTTTTCTTGGAACAGTAGCTCCTCGAGGAATCGTAGCTGCCTCCCTATCATCAGTGTTGTCAGTTGCTCTCCTTGAAAAACAAATCCCGCACGCAGAGCTGATATTGCCATATACATTTTTAGCTATTGTTAGTACCGTTACTTTTTCTGGCCTTTTGAGTCCAATAATCTGCTCGATGCTTGGTCTTAGGCAAAAAAATCCTCAGGGCGTGCTAATTGTTGGTGCTCATATTTTTGGTAGGGAACTTGCAAAATCAATTAGCAAACATGAGTTTCGCGTTGTTTTGATCGACTCAAACCCACAAAATGTCAGAGCTGTCCGTCGCATTGGTCTTGAAAGTTATATGGGCAATGCACTTTCAGAAGCTTTACACGATCAACTAGACTTTGATGGGATAGGCAAGATGGTAGCATTAACTCCTAATGATGAAGCAAATACATTAGCTGTCATAGAGTTCAGTCATTTTTTCGGCAAAAAGGAAACGTATCAACTCCTACCAACTTCTGATTCTCCAAGAGAAGATCCGATCAAAGCCCATGGGCGTATCTTGTTCTCACGTGCACTAAGTTTTTCTGATATCGATCGACTTTGGGATGAAGGATACAGAATTTCTGAACAGATTATTGATTTAGAAAACAAAGAGATCACGATTGAAGAGATTGAGGAGAACACAATAGTTCTAGGTATTATCAGACCTGATGTGGCCTTTGTGCTTCGCAGCGCAGACATCAAAAGCAAGATAAAAGATGGCGATATTTTAATTACTTTTACTAAAGATGCTTAGAGGTCCTTGGCTGTCTTTGTAACAGAAAGATCATTTAGGAGTCCGTCTTTTAAATCATAGATCCAACCATGCACGGCCAAATCATGCCCTCGTTTCCAGGCATCCCTGACAATACTTGTTTGACAAACATTAATGACCTGCTTTTTAACGTTTAACTCACAGAGTTTTTGATGACGCAGATTGTCATCTTTTAAGTTTGTAAATTCATCATTATGCATCTCATAAACATCTCTTACGTGACGAAGCCAGTTATCTGCAATACCTACCTCCTCTTGCATCAAGGCAGCACGAACACCACTACATCCATAATGACCACACACTATTATGTCTCGTACCCCTAATACATCAACTGCAAATTGCACGACGGATAAACAATTTAGATCTGTGTGGACTACTACGTTAGCGATATTTCGATGAACAAAAAGTTCTCCTGGAAGCAATCCAACGATCTGATTAGCAGGAACTCGACTATCAGAACAACCTATCCAGAGATACTTAGGAAACTGCTGCTCTGAAAGTTGTTTGAAAAAAGTAGGGTCGGATGCAACTATCTTATCTGCCCAAGTTTTGTTGCTTTTTAAAAGATCTTTTAACCTATCCATAATTATTGCCTAATTTAAGTTACTCTTTGATACCTTAAATTTTAGAACCCCAGCAAGATGAATGCGTTAGATTGAACTAGGTCATTATGCCAAGGGTATCCTTTTTATCTAGCTTTCTTAAGCAGTTACAGTACTTACAAAGTAGAGTTTTCCGCTATTTAGAAGATATTAAATCACTATATTCATGATTCATGAAATTCTTTGCAACACCTAAGGCTAAGACCCTAATAACAATTCTTAGGGAAGCTTTTCTATTGGAGAGAGAAGCTCAATAAGTGGTTATTTCTTTATTCTATTGAGGTTTTATGAACAGATTCAGAGGCAGTCTTTTTGCCATCTCATTTACAGTCTTATCTTTTCTTCTAAATCTGATAAGCACAAATACAACTTTTGCTGCTGGTGGCAATTGCGAAGCTAAAATTCAAACTGCCTTTAACGCCTTTTGTGCTAACACAAAACAATCTGATTTTGATCTCCTAGATAAACTGAACTCCTTGCTTAATATGTTGCAAGACACTTTAAATGATCTTAATCAATTTGGGACTGGATTTGATCCGATGTCTTGTATAGGAGTACCAAATTTTGGAAATATCAACCCTCCTGATTTTGGATCTTTGTTGGGCTGTTTAAGTAACCTTAACTTAAACTTCATCCCAACACCTCCAGACACTAACGCACTAAATGGCTTACAGAGTTGTCTATCAAATGTTGCATCTAGTCTAACTAGTTTGCCAAATTTCAGTCCTCCGAATCTTAGTGACCTTCAACAATGTCTAAGTCAAGGAAACCAAGGATTACCAGATTTTGATACTGCCATTGGAATGTTAAATGACATTAAAAATTCAATTAGCGGACTGCTAGGCGGTGGATCAGGTACGCCTGGAATCGGCGATGGCTTTAGCACTAATTTTCTAAGTGCGCTTAAAAATCTTAAGAATCTATGCAAAACAAGTTGTAATACTGGTTCCTCATCAACAAGTGGTGGGAAGAAGAAAAAGAATAAGAAAAAGAAAGGAAAGAAATAGATCTCCTGATAATTTCGATTTTCCCTTTGCCTAGAACATTTTTGCTTTTTTGTAGCTCCTTGATATTAGCTGCCTGTCATCTTTTCTAATTTATCTTTAATAATAAGGACAAAGATGTTTGGGCTTTTTCCACGTAACGATGTTTATTTCGATCTTTTCCTTCGCAGCTCCTCAAATATGAATAGAGCCGCTCAATTGATGCATGATCTCTGTATGTCTAATGGGGATCGATCTGAACTGATCGGTGCTATCAGAGAGGTTGAACACAAGGGAGATGATCTGATTCGTCAAATTATGAAGTTAATGGTGAAGTCATATGTGACTCCATTTGATAGAGAGGACATTCATGCTCTCTCTTCTTCCATTGATGATGTTGTAGATAATATAGATGACGCCTCAAAATCATTCTCACAACTTCACCTAACCAAACCAATTCCAGAATATCTTGAACAGGTAGTACTCTTACAAAAAGCTTGTGAGATCATACATGAAGCAATTGGTCTTATGCCAAACAAAAAAAATCTGACTAAAAGTCACGTCCTCATCAGAAAAATTTACGACATTGAAAGTGAAGGGGATGCAGTTCACGGTCGAGCGATCTCTAGATTATTTTCAGAACTAGATGATGCCAAAGAGATCCTAAAATGGCACAAACTCTGTGACTATTTGGAAGAAGCACTGGATGCTTGTCAGGGTGTGGGAAACACCCTAGAAATGATGCTTTTAAAGACCTATTAATCTCAATTTGTCTTTATTATTAGTCCTTATTTAAATTAAGATCTATTCATGATTGACCAGATTGCCCAACTAACTCCTATCCTTTATGCAGTTGTAATTACAGCACTCATTTTTGATTTTGTGAACGGCTGGAATGATTCAGCAAATGCAATCGCTACTGTTGTGGGCACCCGTGTACTTACCCCTGTTCGTGCTGTGATGCTTGCGGCATCGATGAATCTTTTAGGAGCGATGGCAGGAAGTGAGGTAGCCAAAACAATTTACAAAGGGTTACTTATTACTGGACCTGGTTTTCTTGAGCCTCAAACAGTACTTATCGTAGTACTCTCTGCTATGATCGGTGCCATAATCTGGGCTGCCTGGATGACACTTCTTGGATTGCCAATTAGGGCAGCCATTCCTTAGTTGGCGGACTAGTCGGTGGAGCTGTGGCAGCAGGAGGGGTAAAGGTACTTCAAGGTGGGGGAATCGGGAAAATATTAATCGCGATGTTAGTATCACCTCTTTGCGGTGCCATTTTTGCATTTGCCATTATTCTTGGGATTTACTGGATAGTTAAAAAATGGAGGCCGGTCACTGTTTCTCGCACATTTGCACCACTACAAGTTCTGTCTAGTTGTCTCATGGGATTTAATCATGGACTAAACGATGCCCAAAAAGTAATGGGTGTTATTACGATGGCTCTCATAGCAGGTGGGCTTCAAAATCCTGAACTTCATCCTGCCCCGTTTCTATGGGTTCAACTATCCTGCGCTATAGCAATTAGCTTAGGAACCGCAGTTGGCGGCTGGAAAGTCATTAAAACACTCGGCCATAAACTTTCACGGCTTGACGCTGTAGATGGATTCTGTGCTGAGACTGGTGCCTCTATAGTTTTACTTTTTGCTGCTCGTTGGGGAATTCCAGTTAGCACAACTCATACTATCACTGGTGCAATTATGGGGGTTGGATCACGCCGTGGACTCAGTGCTGTAAAATGGGGTGTCGGTCAAAAAATAATTCTAGCCTGGGTATTTACTCTACCATCAACTGCTGTAATTGCCGGTTCAGTTTATTGGATCTTGATTCAGTGGGTTTGAATTTTTAGAACAATCTTCCCTCGTGTATGTCCACTCTCACTCAACTTATGTGCTGCTTCAACATTATCAAGTGAAAATGTTGCTGCGATATCAGGATGAAGCTTTCCCTCTTCGGCCATTTTTGAAAGCTCGGCTAGTTGAGCTGCATTTGGTGATACAAAGACGTAGTGATAACTAGAGCCTGATTTTTTAAGCTGTTCTTCAACCTGATTTTGATCATCATTTTGAACGATATTTACTAACCGTCCGCCTGGCTTTAAAATATCACAACTCCTTTTAAGAGTGCTCCCACCAACGCAATCAAAGACAAGATTTATACCGTCAGGATAGAGACTGCTAATCACATCTCTAAAATCTACATTCGTATAATCAATAACTTCATTAGCACCAAGCTTGTTGAGGTATTCATGATTTTTTCTACTAGCAGTTGCGATTACTGTTGCTCCAGCATTATGTGCCAACTGAACAGCAAAAGATCCAACTCCACCTGAAGCACCATGAATTAGCACCGTCTCTCCTTTTTGTAGCTTGCCGGCCTCAAAAAGAGATTGATATGCAGTTAGTCCAGCTAGTGGTATGGCAGCAGACTCTTCAAAAGAGAGATTTTTTGGCATCAAAGCAACTTGATTAGCCGGTACCGCAATAAATTCAGCATAGGTTCCTGATGAGACAGTTGGTAGTCGGGTATATGAAAAAACGTTATCTCCAACTTTAAAATTACTGCTTGAACTTCCAATCTCTTCAACAGTTCCAGCAGCGTCCCAACCTAAAATCACTGGAAATTCATGAGGTAAAACATCCTTTAAATATCCACCTCTAATTTTCCAATCTACTGGATTTACTCCTGAGGCCATGATTTGAATAAGAATCTCATCAGCCTTGGGGGATGGTTTTGGTACATCTAAGATCTCTAATACTTCAGGGCCACCAAATTTCTTTATTCCAACTGCTCTCATTGATTAATCCTCAAAGATATAAATATAAAAAGAGGTTAAGCATACAGGGAACCCTGCTGCAATCAAAATATATTTATTTAAGTTGAGTATCGACCTAATATTGTTTAGCTTAGTAGTTATGTGCCCAGTAATTTGAAGTATTCCCTATATCCTAGGTGTCTTTCGCTGCTTTAAAAAAGGATTTTCCTAGGATAAACGGTTCTAGTTTATAAAAAGCCAACTTTAACTTGCTCTTTATTTTGCTTGCTGCTGCAGAATTAGCGGGGATTTTATAGTTTTTCTTAATAAGTTTATTTTTTTGTATTTTTAACTTCTTAAAAAGTGTTTCTTGCTTCTTTCCCTTTTTGGAGAGCTTGCTTCCTGTCCCAGGCTTGATAGAAAAGCTAACGGTATTTGAAATAGCTATTCCGTTCCCATTTTTAGCTAGAACCTGAAAGTTAAATTCCATATTATATCGACGGAATTTTCGAGGTATCCGTAACGAAAATTTATTATCTCCCTGCTTCAGACTATGTCTTGTCCATCCACTTGTTCGATCAAAAACTGCCGAAGGATTCAGATCGATATGAACAATTGGGGCATTTCCATAATCCTGCCCTGGGATTGTTCCAGTCGTAGTTCCAAATATTCTATACTCTCCATTTTCCGTTGAGAGAATTCTAAAATTAACCCTCCCACCGGGTTGTGCAGAATTTCGATCTAAAAATAAAGAAGTTCGTAGTTGACTAGGTGTTGGAGAGGCCGTAGGTGTCCCTGAAGGGCTCGGTGATGGACTACTTGATGGATTTGGATTGGTGTTTGTATTATTGCCATTTCCTAAACATTCAACCTGGATCTCTGCAACAGTTTTTCTAACAATCTTTCGATTACCTACATTATCAACTGCAGTAATTTCAATTAAATCTTCGCTATTCAATGATGGTAGTGGCGTAATAAAACTTCCATTTCTTAAATTATTAGTCCCTGAGAGCTGTAATGACGCGCCATTTATTAAACCTGAAATTGATATGTTACTTGAATCATCCCAAAACCCAACTCTGAGTGGCCCTGGGGAGCAGTCATCATTAGTAAATGAGAAATCAAGTGATGGTGGATAAAAATCAAAACCATAGCTGAAAGTAGCATTTTCAGCTCCAGTATTTATAGGCGCGCCCTCATCAAGCCACTCAACGACTTTACGTACATTTCTGGCCGCCTCTGCAACTTCTGGTTCACCACTACAAAATCCCCGACCAGTTGGACCAATATTACTTGGATGATTTGGCGTATGCACATCACTAAAATAAAATTGTTTTAGTGGGCCACTAGCATATCGGCTATTAACTCTTCGATCTAATCTCTGACCTGCAAAGGCTGCACCAACAAGGGAATCAAGAAAACCACGTCCTAAATATCCACGATTTCGTAATTTAGCAACTAGGCCACTACTACCATATTCACTCAAATTTGCAGATGTGTATGTAAAAGAATTAATATCAGTGGCTTTATAAGGATCCGTTGAGGTATTTAGATGGCATTGTCCACACGAAGTGTTAAAAAAGTTTTTAATGTTTCCCCATGTCGGTACTTTTTCAGCAGCCGAGGTTGCACTTGTCAGAATTGGTCTACAGCTAGAGTCATAATCAATAAACTGTGTGCCATTAACCATATCCACAGTTGGTGTTTCAGGTTGGGAAGCATGAGTGGTATTCCAATCTACTCCTGTCCCTGGTTCATGAGCATGACAACCCCCACAACTCTTGGTAAACATTCCTGCAGTACTTACATGCCAAC
This sequence comes from uncultured Bdellovibrionales bacterium, assembly GCA_964523015.1. Taxonomy (GTDB): domain Bacteria; phylum Bdellovibrionota_C; class UBA2361; order UBA2361; family J135; genus JAWXBT01. Next base: position 17,521 of record CAZFXN010000014.1, read on the forward strand.
CCAGACCTTCTGTTAGCTTTGCTCCCCATCGTCGATCATAGAGAACAAAATCTAGCGCTTGTCCGGCAGGAACATAAGCTTTCCAAGAAGTGTCACCAACCGGATTATTAACTACAGAGGCAACTCCAATAAGTTTTCTTGCCTCAAACTGAGTATACCCAGGTTCAGTATTAAAATATCCTGCTGCTGAGCCATTTGTTTCATGTGCTGCCATATTAGTTTTATGACTAGTAAGATAAATCCCTACGCCAAAGACTTCACTTGGTAAAAGTGGGCGACAAGGAGCCGCTGGATCAGGAACAATTGTTAAATCTGCGGTATTGTCTACTACCTTATACCGCCAGTTTTCATTTTCGTGACTAAAAACATTTGGTGGATTTGTACCTGGATACATATGATACGGCATAACTATAGGATCAGTACTATTTGTCCTACACTCGTAAGATGTTATGTCAGTAACGTGCAGTGATCCACTACCGAGCCTACCAATAGGCATCCCTCTAGCGTAATTACTACCTCTATCAATCTCTGGTTCTGAGGTTCTCTGAACAAAAGAAGGATCTTCTATCCCCTTCATTCTTTTTGACCAAGACATTATTGGAACTGGAACAAATGCAGCCCAGCGAGAACCGGCATCTTTAATTACAGTTCCATAGTTTACGGCATTTACACCTGGAGAGCGGGGGATCAAATCACTGTGAACTATCCAACCAAAATAATTAAAACCACTATAATTATGATTTCCTGGAGAAGGTACGTAATGATAATAAATATTGTTTGGTTCACCACAGGTAGGCTTACCAACCTTACCTTGTGTAGAAGGATAATCAGAGGCTTGCACCCCTGGGGTCAAAGAGCGCACTCCAACTTGCGTGTAAACTTTATGACCAGTCCCGTCTGATACCGGCACTTGAGTACCTAAATCTGAAAGTAAGACATTCTGACCAAATGAGGTTTCCGGTACCATCACGGCATGTCCCATTCCTTGATTATTTGAGTTATAATAATCAACAGTGACTAAATAATTGCCATTTGCTACGCCTGGCAATCCCTCAGCAACGCATGCAGTTGACTCATGTGCTCCATTTTGAGCCCTTCCATAACCGTAAGCTGGGACCGTGTAGTTATCACCATTTGAGAGAAAATTATGAATATGCCAGCCACGAGCATCAGAGATATTTGCTTGGTAGGAAAAGAAAATTCCATCAAAAGCACGAGATAATCCGATTGAGTTTGTGGTGAATTGAGGCAACGCTTGTCGAATATTCTGCAAACTAAATGAAGATCCAGTTTGTTTTAGATCTCCCATAAAGACACTAAGACTTTGAAGATTTGATTTAGACATTGCCAAATTTGAGTTCAATACCCTAAGCGCATTTGATAAAAAGAAAAACTTTGGTCCAGATGATGTCATCGATAATACGCCACCAATATTATACAATCCTACGTTGGCAGGGTTATTGCCCATTGAAGCAAACCCTGGATTCATAGCATTCGACATAATTGCGCTTTGATTCGTTAGTCGAGAAACTGGCAAAAGAGCTGGATCATAGTTTGGATTATTAATAATTTGACTTAGGTCAATCGCATATATATCCGCCCCATCTGCGTATCCATACTCGTCAGTCATATATTCGTCCCATCTTGATACCTTAGGAGCGTAAGAAAATGTTAAGATCCTCCCACTTTGATCAACGCTAATGCTATCCGGCAAAATTGCTCCAAGGTAATTTCCATTACTGCTTTGAATCGGAAATTGCGAACCGATTATGGATTGCTGAGATGGGAGTGGAAAAATCTGCTTAATCGACCCATTTGAGGTCATAAACATTAATATATTTTGAGAATTAGGTATTAAAACTTCTGTAAAATCTGTACCTATATTTCCTCCATTGTCGTACGGATCAGTTACCGCAGAGTCAGGCTAACGAAGTGATGCAACAAAGGCCATTGGATAGCCTGGATTATAACAGGTTGGACAATTAGAAAATGTTTGCCACTGTGGAGCTGGAGGTGGTGGCTCTTGAGCAAGAGAGCTCTCCGCCGTAAGAGTAACGGCAAAAACAATGAAAAACCAAACAAAATAGCGTTGTGCTACTTGCCTAAAAAAAACCATTCGACATTCCCTAGATAGTTATAAAAGGAACTGCAATAGGCATGCCACATAAATGCATGAAATATGCATCTTATGTTACTAAGCTAACTGCTTTAATTACTTGGGTTTATTCTTTAGAAGCTAACATCTCTATTTGATACGATTTCATCCTATCTGCTTGACTAATATAGACTTTAAAATGAAAACTCTCTTAAGAAGGAACTAATAAGGCCTAGAGTAACCAGTATTCCCAGTAGTTAGCGATAAACATTCCACTTTAAGCATGCAAGGAATGGGCCGATATACCTAATCTAATTAAAGAGATTGGTTTATCGTCTAGTTATCTGTGTGTGGAATGCGTCTTCTTAATGACCGTGAAAAAATTGTCGTTCAGGGTGCTTACTTTGCGGAAAATGGAACTCTCTTAAAGCTCTTAAAGAGGAAGCCGCTAAGGCGAGTTCAACATTTGAGATTTAGGTTCGTGAAACCTCTCCTCAGAATTATCACCATCTTTTAACATTATTTTATAAGCAAACAAGGCTACAAACCAACAAATTGCTGCCGACCAGATATTGTGTGAGACAAAATGAGCTCCACGAGCTATTTGGGAGAGGCTAAACATAGTACCTACAATCATTACTACAAAAAAGACAAGCCCGCGCTGTCTTGGGTTTCTCTTATACATAACAAAATAAAAACCAAAAAGTGAAAAACCCGCAGATGCATGCGCACTAGGAAAACAGCGACCGGCTTTAGGAATTGCTAACTCCAGATCAAAGAGTTTTACATATGGAACTGGGCCACCAAACAGATCAAATTCATAAGGACAATGATGATGTGTTAAAATTTTAAGAATTCCAACAAGTCCAGTTGAAATACCTATTGTAAGAGCAATGTAAAGAAAAATAGATTTCTCTGCTCTAAGAAAATCTACCTGAAAAGAAGCAATCCAAAAAGTAAAACTGCCGATACCAATTACTGCAATTAAATATCGACCAGCAGTATGCAAGATATCCCTAGCCCAAAAAGTATCTTTATATATCCAACTCTGCTTTTCAACATCAAAGAATTGATTTGATAGTATGATATCCCAATCAGTAATTTCGAAAAGATAAGCCGCTATTAGAAAAACAAGCAATGGCAGCAATCCATGAGTAAGCCAAAAGCGCATTATCCCCTACCGTTCCTTCTTTTGAATCAAAGATTACTGAAGCACATATTTATGATTTTGAAATAGTTCAAATGCAGTCTGAAAATATGAAGTAGCAAGCTTAAGAGCTTTACGCTTAGGTTTAATCTGCTTCTGTATATTTGTTACCGGATTGTAACTATAAGTAGATTCAGTTTTTTGAAGTCCTAAAACCGACAGACTATTTTTATCAAGCATTGCTACGTTATGATTATGGCTGATTAGCACAGGTTGTTTTGTAGGAAAATCTTTTACCAATACATTATTACCATAAAACGGCCCTTCATATGGCAATCCAAGCATCCCAATAACTGTTGGCATAAGATCGATCTGGCTTATTCTAGTATCAATAGTACCGGGAGTAATTACTCCATCAGCAATTATTAAAAGTGGAATACGATATCGCTCAACTGGGACTAGAGCTCGGCCATAAACACGAGCATCATGATCAGCAATCACAACTATTATACTATTTTTAAACCAATCATGTTTAGGAGCCTCTTTAAAAAACTCTCCAATTGCATAATCAGCATACCTTACCCCTGCATCTCTACCACCTCCTGACTCTGGAACTCCGGGAATTCCCTTTGGAAATGTATAGGGCTTATGGTTTGACGTAGTCATTATAAGAGAGAAAAAAGGTTGTCCATTTTTTGAAACATCATCGTAATAAGACATAGCATGCTTAAATAGGTCCTGGTCACAAACTCCCCAAATATTAGCAAAAGTTTGCTCCTTTACATCCGTTCGATCACTTAATTCAAATCCATTACTACCAAAAAAGTGATTCATATTGTCAAACATTCCAAAGCCTCCATAAAGAAAGCTGACACGGTAATCATGTTTTTTTAGAACCTCTCCCCAATTTGCTATATCTTCATTATTGGGACGCTTTAAGATCGATTCACTTGGAATAGGCGGGAAAGAAGTCATCATTGCCTCAAGACCACGGACTGTACGAGTGCCAGTAGCATAGGCATTTTCAAATAAGAGTCCGGTTTTTGAAAGTCGATCAAAGTTAGGAGTCAACCCCCTAGTATCGCCATATGCTCCAACAAAGCCAGCTCCTAACGATTCCTCTGAGAGGATAATAATATTCTTTTTCCCATATCCATTTGTAGAACCTTTAAATGAACGGGAGATACTATTTCCAGTATCAAAAGTTAATTCTCCTCCAAGTTTTGACAAATGCTGTCGCATAATGCTGTATGCTTTATCATTTGATAAAGTTGAATAATATAAATTATAATCAAGCTCAGAAGACCAAAGCGCATTAAAAAGGCTACTTATTCCATTACTTGAAATTTCATTTATAACTCTATTACTTGAGAAGTGAAGAGAGTTAGTAGAAAAAGTAAACGCCATTAAGACAACTAGAGCAAAGTGCTTAATAGCAAAAGACCATGGTCGGGCATCCATTCGATCTGTAATGAACGAAGTTTTAATACGTGGCCAAACATATTTATAGGCCAATAATGTAAGGATTGTATTTCCTGCTAAGAACCACATAATTGGAAATGATTCCCACAAATTTACAAATACTTCGTGTGGGTACATTAAATAGTCAACTGCTACTAGATTAAAACGAGAATCAAATTCATCAAAGAAAAAATACTCAACTGGTTGTAGATAAAATAAGCCAAATAGCAGAGCAAAAACTAAAGTAGCTGTTACTTTTTCAAAAGTTTTCTTTTGAAACCATCTTGGTGGTATTAAAAGTGATAATAGGGTAAGTGGAGCTAAAAGATATATTAACTGTAAAGAGTCATTAACTAATCCGATCAATAAAATCGATGGTAGATCAAAAAGAGTAACCTTTGCACTCTCTCCAAAGGAGATCCAAAGTACAATCCTTAAGATAACAGAGAGAAAAAGATAGATCCCTCCCAGTAAGCCAAATAATCTTAAACGCACAACTCAAATCTCCAGAATCTTTTAAGGCTAGAAACGCCCCTTAAGAGTTAAAAAATTAACGATTGGGCCCCTAATTATCTTACAAGATCCACAGATTAAATCCCCAATCGGCTCGCCGTCGATTTGGACGTAGGTTTTTTTAACTAATTCAAATGACCATTCAGATTTTTTTTCAATAATCTCTGGATTACACTTATACAAGAATCTTCCAGTTAGAAAGGGGAAATATTGATAAAAACTACGTATCGCTAACCCCTCAAGCAGCTCATCAGATGGATCACTAATATGATTTGATAAGCCAAGACCTGTAACTGAGCGAATGTTAGCAAAGAAAAGGTTAAGTAATTTTCTCTGGGTTACTTCTTTTTCTAATTTAACTGTTACCTTTCCCTCTGATTTAAACATATTGAATACAGTGCTAATAGCATAAGCCAACCTATTTCCAAAACGTCCAAACAGTTTAGGAAGTAGAGTAAATCTTTCTCGAATTTGATGAAATGACCTAATTACAGCGCCATCAAAACCAAATGAGAGATAGTTACAGAAAAGTAACTCCTTAAATATTGGATTGCTAAATGAGAATCTCCAGCTCTGGATAGGTTGCAACTGTGCTGTTTTTATTAAAGCCAATATCTCTCTTAAAGATAGCGCACCAACTGAACGGGAAATTTTAAGCTCTCTAGCAAGATCGTTTCCAGTTCCAAGAGGAATTATAAAGATAGGAATTGGAAAACCACTAAATGCATTGATTGTATGATGAATTGTCCCGTCACCACCTGCTATGATACAGAGATCGCAACTATTAATCTCTGAAATTTTCGATAAAAGATCTCCATCAAAGATATTATGGATGACAAACTCTACATCTATATCTGGAGCTTCCCTTCTAAATTGAGCTAGCAGATTTTTGCCTTTATTGCCTCCTGAAGTTGGATTTATAGCGATAAAAATCATATCTTACTCTCAACATCCTCTCCTAAAGCCTTACCTTCTTTTTCAAGAGCGGTATCAAGAGTAAATCTACCTTTAGCTAACGCTTTGTTAGCCTCATTTAAATCATCCTCAGCTTTATTAAGTCCCTCTTTTAACGACTCTACCTCATCGGAGTTAGCAGCCTCAGCTTTTATTAAATCGTCTTTTGCTTTCTCATATGTAACTGTGCACTTCTCAAATTCTTTCTCAGAATGTTTGACCCTTGATTCTGCTTTTGCAACTTTATCCATAGCAGAGGCAATTTCACCATGTTTGCCCTCATCGGGCTCAGAGGTAAGTTCAATATCCTGAGCCGCAAGTACCATCGCTAAAACAGGAATTTTATTTACTAAATCATCAAGAGAGGTTTCATCAATTCCAATTGGACCATCATCTTTTAATCGAAATGGAGCAAAGACAAGGGAACTTTTAGATGAAAATTGTATGATAATCTCATTTGAAATAGTTTCAACTACCTCTACCTCTGCGTCTATACGAACATCACTCAGCATCTCATTAATCTGTGTGATTCTATCCTGCTCAACTTGTGCTGAATGAACTGCAGCTAAGACTCTAATTTCAGCCCCAGACCATTCGGGCGTCCGAGTCATAAGATAGGCGAGCATTAGATTAAGTTTAGAGGTAGCGTCATCTCGCCACCAAACATCTATTCTTGTTCTGGCACTACTATCTAAAGAGAGTTTTTTAAAAGTATCGCTCCCTGTTGCTAGGACAACGACATTACAACCAAACCGAACAGATCCCCGTAGAAATTTTCCATATGACTTTAAGCCTTCTATTCCTTTCTCCCCCTTATCTTGATCATACCAATTTAGAAGTATTGTATTGGCTCTAATAGGTCCTAATCCAGCAGCCTGAAGTAACACTGGAAAGCCAACTTCCCCGTTACTGAAATTTACTACTAAAGCAAAAGCATCAAGCTCACGGTCCTCTATCTCTTTCCTTAACTCCTCCTCCATCTCTAACCGTTTTTTACGAACAAGAGCACCCTCTCCCTCTAAAATTCTTACCGCAGTAGTAACTCCACTACCTCCCTCTATCCAAGATGCGAATCTTATAATTCTCTCTCTTCTCTCTAGATTATCGCTAAAAGCAAGGATAACTGGCCTCCAATCTCGCGAGTGCTCAAGTTCATATGACATCTTGAATAAATTTGCCCGGATTCTTTGGAATCGATTTGATCGTGAACTATCAGCCCACCTTTCAGGATGATCACTACTTTTAATGTATTGATATATGGCCATTAAGAATACGAAAGACACTACTCCCGCAGTTGGATCAATTGCTAAAATCGCACCAAGACAACCTAATCCGCCAAGTAAACTTACGCGCGGATGATACCAACGAAATCGTGGCCTAAAAGATGGGCTCTTTGAACTAGCCTCATAGTAGGTGGCGTAATTTAAAAGTCCGTACGAAAGGAGGAAAAACATTGTAACAATAGGAGCAATTAGATTTAAATCCCCTATTAACACCGTAAAAATTGCAATGACGGCGGCAAGCAAAACTCCCCGACGTGGATTAGATGTGGGGCCAGCTCCAACTGCAAATGGATTAAGTATCTTAAAGATTCGATCAGAGGCAAGAGATTGCAAGATACGTGGGGCTCCTAAAAATGAAGCGAGTGCAGATGAAAGAGTTGCGCAGATTACACCCGCATCAACCATAAAAGGGAAAAGCGAAATTTTGCGCATGGCATTATAATCAGCCACCAAGTCAGCTCCAGACATTGCACCTGCCAACACGAATGCAACACCTATATAGATCAACCAAGACAATCCAACGGCAACAAAAGTCCCAAGTGGTAAGCTTTTACCAGGGTCTTTAAGATCCCCTGACATGCTAACCCCTTGAGTAAAACCAGTGACGGCTGGGAAAAATAAGGCGAAAAGTACCCAAAATGGAGTGACTCCTGCAGGAGCCCATCCGTTAGTAAATATTTCTCCATTCCACTTTTCAAACCCACCAATAAAGAAAGTAATTATCGCTAAGGTAAGAACTGACATAATTACATACTGTAATTTTGTCGCCCAATCAGAACCGAGCCAAGCAAAGATAAATAGGATCGATAGTGCGATAAAGGCAGCAATCTGTGGTAAGGCTTGATCAGTACTGCCAATGACGGCTGATAACGCCTCTCCAAAACCGATTACATAAAAAGCGATTGAAACTGATTGAGCTAGAAAAAGAACGACCCCTATGGCTCCACCAAATTCTACCCCTAACGTTCGTGAAATTAGATAGTAATCACCGCCCGCTTTTACGCGAAAATTTGTTGCAATCGCCGAGAGGGAAAATGTGGTACAGACAGAGATCAGATTAGCTAAGCATATAATCATTATTGCTCTAAGTAGTCCTGCCTCTCCTACGATAAAACCGACACGCAAAAATAGGATAATACCAAGTATGGTTAAGACACTCGGGGTAAAAACTCCGGCAAATGTTCCTAGTTTTTTCTCTTTCATTAAGTACAATTATAATTAAGCGTGGAATCTTTGAACAAAAAAATAATAGGACTTCGATCTGGTTAATGCCAGTCTTTTAAATGTCGTTACAATATAGTTATTTAAAAATGGCTGGGCGGGGTGGACTCGAACCACCGACCTCACGGGTAACAGCCGCGTGCTCTTCCAGCTAAGCTACCGCCCAATAATTGGATCAAATACAGTTAATTATAGTTACCATCGGCAGGAAAATTAAAATTCTTGCCTACTTGGTTGAGATAAATGTTATAGGATATGCTATTTAGAAACTTTTTTACCCGCTAGAGCGGGTTATTATTATTGAAGAAAGAAGGAATATAAGTGCAAACAGTTAACATTCAACTATCTTAAACTCACATTGACACCTGGTCAATGTAGTTCTGCTCTAACTGCTACAACACATTATGACTTGACATTTTACGTTTTAAAACCCCCTTTAAAGGAAAGGTGGTAAAATTGATGTTAATCAGATCAGAAACAGCTCTTTTAGAGCTTGTCGCCATGGCATAACACGTATTCCATCATCGAGAACTCTTTCTCTTTGCTCATTACAGACAACCCAGGCCTCTTCGTGCCGAATGGACTGCTTTAAGTTTCTCAGACTTGTAGTATGTTCCGAAAGAATGCTTGAGCTCGACTTAATCTCTATTAAGATTTTTTTCTTACCGGGCTTTTGAACAATTAAATCAATCTCAGCACCATCTTTAGTTCTCAGATAATAGAAGCGAAAATCCTTTTCGTGGTAACTGTTTAATCTGAAACATTCACAGATTATCCATTGCTCAAAAAAGGGTTCCTTGAATACGCTTCTTCTTGATCGGGATCTAAGAGATCTACTAACAAGACATTTTTAGGCACAGCTGGAACTAAGCTATATGTATCGCTAAATGTATCGCTAAGTAGGGTTGTCTTGCCGGTTCCACGGGCCCCGAACAAGAAAAAGCTATGTTTTTGTGGTAGGTTACATATTCGCTCGACCATACTCCGGAATTGTCCGCCAAAAACGGAATGATTTCTTTAGTTAGGCGAGTGTTAAAAATCAATTACTCTAAAAAATCTCTTGACCTTGTTCTAGTATTTTTGTATATCATATAAATATAGCTCTTAAGGGCTCAAATAATATAAGTAGCAAATGACTATGAAAAACGAAAACTATAAATCAAGCACTTTAGCCCCTGTACAGAGGCAAACTCTTGAATATTTAAGGAGTTTTATCTCTGAAAATGGCTTTGGGCCAACTTTAAAAGATATTGCTGAGTTTATTGGGGTGAAATCACCATCGACAGCTCACTTTCATCTCGAACGGTTAGAGGCCAAGGGATTTATTAAGCGTGGGGAAGAGGGCGGCATTGAGCTTATTGAAGCATATTTGCCTGAATTGGGACCAACGGCTGTGCCTCTTGTTGGTGTTATCGCTGCCGGTATGCCGATTGAGGCGATCGAGCGTGGCTCCATGATGATAGACATTCCGACTAGTATGGTCGGGGGGCGTGGCGAGGTCTTTTGTCTTGAAGTTAGTGGCGACTCCATGATTGATGCTCATATATGTGATGGTGATGTAGTTGTTATTAAAAAACAGGACGTGGCTAATGACGGCGAAATAATTGTTGCACTTTTAGATGATGGATCAGCAACTTTAAAAACTTATAGACGATTAAAGAGTGGAAAGGTGATGTTAGTTCCAGCTAATCCAGCCTTAAAGCCAATTACCCTTGATGGAGTTACTATCCAGGGAAAAGTAATCGGCATAATTCGTGAGCTACATTGACAAGAGCTACATTAATTAGTTTAAATTTTAACTTTAGATAAGCAGTAAAGAGAGAGGTATATAATATGGATGCAATAGATAAAAAAAATGCGTTAGAAGCAGCACTCGGTCAGCTTGAGAAAACTTACGGTCAGGGTACCATCATGAAGCTTGGTGCTGATGGCATTAGTAAAAAGATTGATACATTTCCAACTGGCTCATTAGGGCTAGATATTGCGCTTGGAATTGGAGGTATTCCAAGGGGCCGTATCATAGAAATTTTTGGACCTGAGTCTTCAGGTAAGACAACTTTGGCTCTACACATTGCTGCCGAAGTGCAAAAAATGAAAGGAAACGTAGTTTTCATTGATGCTGAGCATGCCCTTGATGTCGGCTATGCTAAAAAATTAGGTGTTGATACTAGCTCACTTCTTGTCAGCCAACCTGACTGTGGAGAGCAAGCACTTGAAATTTGTGAAACTCTTGTATCATCTGGATCGGTAGATCTTGTGGTCATTGATTCAGTGGCAGCACTTGTTCCAAAAGCTGAAATCGATGGCGAGATGGGGGATCTGCAACCTGGTATGCAGGCTCGATTAATGAGTAAGGCTTTAAGGAAGCTTACCGCAATCACTTCGCGATCAAATACTGTCATCCTATTTATTAACCAGATCCGAATGAAGATCGGAGTAATGTTTGGGTCGCCTGAAACCACTAGTGGAGGCAATGCGCTGAAATTTTATTCCTCTGTCAGAATGGATATTAGAAGGATCGGAGCTATTAAAGATGGCGAAGGTGTGACTGGCAATAGAACTAGGGTTAAGATCGTTAAAAATAAAGTCGCTCCTCCATTTAAAGAGGTTGAGTTTGATATTATCTTTAACGAAGGAATTAGTCAGCTTGGGGAATTAATTGATCTTGGTGCTACCCATGGAATCGTTGATAAGATGGGTGCCTGGTTTGCATTTAAAGGTGAGAAACTCGGTCAAGGTAGAGAGAATGCAAAGATCTACCTAAAAGAGCATCCTGAGATAGCACTTGAGATCAGAAACTTAATCCTTTCTACGCTTGGAATTACAGCGGATGCTGCCGAAAGTAGCAAAAAGGGGAAAGAGGTTGTAGCAAAAGTAGAGGCTGCGGCTACTGACAGTAAAGTGATTGACCTAAAGTCAAAGTCAGATGATGCAGATAAGAAATCTGCTAAAAAGGGTCGAGGATCCAAGTCAGATGAGATATTGCTTGAGGAAGAAGCTGCAGTTGCAGCTGAATTAAACTAAGATATTCTCTCCTTTGCAGCAAAGTTCATGTACTCTTTTGGCACCTTATGATCGTAAGATCATAAGGTGCCATCTGTGTTAAATATGAGTGAATTACCAAAAGATTATAAAGAGCATCTCCTTTCATTTTATGATGAAGCAATAGTTGATGATATAATTTCATCTTTTGTAGTTAAGCCAACCACTTTTAGGATCAATACTATCAAAGCTCCTGAAGGTGAGGTTCTTACTCATTTAAGGAATGATGGATTTGAACTTCAACCCTACGATCCCGTCCCTAGTGCCTACATTTTATTAAACAAAACAAAACGAGAATTAACGAGCCATGAACTACACACGTGCGGGAAAATCTATATTCAAAGCCTAGCCAGTATGATGCCCGTCTTAGCGCTTAATCCTCTCCCTGGGGAAATTATTTTAGATCTCACTGCCGCCCCTGGTAGTAAAACTTCTCAGATTGCTGCATTAATGAAAAGAGAGGGAGAGCTCGTAGCTAATGATAATAATAAATCTAGATTTTTTAGGTTAAAAAGAAACTTAGAGTTACAAGGTTGTTTTAGTGAAAACGATAATTTTTTAAAACTTAGATTAGAGCACGGAGTAAAACTTTGTAGAGAATATAAAAGTTATTTTGATAAAATCTTACTTGATGCACCCTGTAGTGCTGAATCAAGATTTATTATAGGAAATGAAAAAACATTTGGATATTGGAAAAAAAAGAAGATGGCAGAAAATGCAAAAAGACAGAGAACTTTATTATTAGCGGCACTTGGTTCACTAAAACCAGGTGGTACTCTTATCTACTCTACCTGTACGATCTCACCTGAAGAGAATGAAGGAGTAATTTCGTGGGTCCTAGGTAAGTCAGATCTGCAATTAGCCATTGAGCCTGTTTTAAATTTGGAATCAAAAGTAGATCGTCTTAGGCCAGTAACGCGATTGAAAGATAAGGATTTGTCATATCAAGTTAACAATTCTTTTAGAATCAAACCAAATCAGGAGATTGAGAGTTTTTTCATAGCAAAAATACGAAATTTAGCTACATCCGAAGTTAGCTAACTAACTCTAATATCAAGAGAAAGCTTCTGGGTAAAATTTTCACTCCTATATCACTATATCTTTAGTGGCACTCATATCTATATTAAGCGGGAAAAGGTAAGGAAGAGACAATTATATTTTCTAAGATGTCTCTTATGCTCATTAGAACTACAGGTGAAGTAGCTCCTAACATTTATCTTATAACATTAGGAACTTCCTGCTCGTACGTCGCTGGTAGAAACTCTCTTACAATGTTTGATGCTTGCCTGAGTGCTCAAGTGCCAATTTATCTTAAAAGACTAAACTCTATCGGACTTATTTTAGAGCGAGTTTCAACAATCTTTATTACTCATCTACATGCTGATCGAATTGGAGCCATCCCATATTTTAGGAAAGTAAATCCTCACATTAAACTGATTACTACTCCTTTAGTCGAATCAGAATTGCATAAGTTCGAAACTATTGAGAGGATTTTTAATGAGGATAAAGAACTAAGCTCTAAGATCTTAAGTAAGGAAACTACAACTAAACTTTCACTTGATGAGTATAAAGAGCTATTCTCAGTTTCATCAACAGTGCATGAAGGAGATCTGCTCCAAATAGAAAATGGAATGAGTGTTCGAGTAATTTCAGCACCAGGCCATACAAGAGAGTCTGTATGTTATATAGTGCAGCCTCAACAATATTTGATAGTTGATGAAGGATTTGGTTACTTCAAAATCCGTGGATTTACATCTTCAGGGGCTGAATATTCGCTAGAGCAAAATAAAAAAACACTATCAAAAATACTTACTTTAGATCTTAATGGATTATGTTTACCGAATACTGGCGTTATCACAGGAAACTTAATTCGAAAGCATATTAACAATGTGTTATCCAATACTCATGGAATGCTAAGTGAATGTATCGAGGCTTTTAAAATTGGAATGAAGGAAGAAGAGATAAAGTTAGGCGTTCAAAATTCATTTTATACCGATGAAGGGAATGATCCTCTTTTTAGTCATAACCTAGGTCGTACCTTTAATGCCATTTGGCCGATGATAAAGAAGGAGTGCTTAGTGGATGAGGTAGATGAGATTAAAAATTGAAATTACCAATTCAACTTTACCCAAGTCATTGCATGATCTGATGCCTGTGAAAATTCATATAAAAGACCACTGTCATAGTCCCCTTCTGAATCAAAAGTCTGCCTAGCAAATCTGAGTGTATTTGCAGGAGCAATGATATCATCTAACCAAGAGAACTCTTTTTTATATTTGTGAGTTCCTGGCAAAAGACCCGCCTGAGGATCGGTAGTTAAAAGACTATAAAGAAGTTGTGGATTAGAAGATCCTACCTGACAAATAGGGACTCCTCTCTTACTCAATCTACAAACACCCTCTTCTTGAAATTGCCGTAACCTAACTGTCCCCTCCAAAAGTCTTGCACTGGCCATATCACGATTACTATTTCTATCTCCTATCAGAACCAAAAGAGTATCCCCACTTTCTATGGTGGTCTTATGTCGAGTCTCAATAATTCGACGTAAGGCCTCGGCCATCTCCATTCTGTATGTTTCCCAACCTGATTTAGATGGATCTTTTGTCGAATTAGCCTGTGATTTAAAATGAAAATTGATAAGGGTAACTATTTTTGGATATGAGCTTCCTCTCTCTTTAACCTGCAATTGAAGTTCCAATGGTCCTCGAGAAAATAATCTAGGTTTTTGTTCAGCAGTTAACTTAGGTAACTCCACTTTATAGTATGAAACTTTATTCAAAACTTCGACCCGATCAATCGCTACTAAATATCCAACTCGTAGATTTGAATCGTTAGTTGGGCCAACAATTGACCTATAAAAACGGTTAGTTTTTTTTCGAACTGCTTTGGCCAGATTCTCTAGCGCAGTTATCGCAGATTTTTCATCTCGTGCTAAAACTTCCTGTACCGCAACAACATCACAATTCATCTTTGCTATCCGAGAAGCTAAATCATCCTCTTTACGCCAAAAACGCTGTTCATTGGAGGTAGGATTCCTGATCAGATAATCACGAACCACCCCATAATTTTGTAAATTTTGCCCACACAAAGTTAACTCGGGCACTCCCCTAAGATCCTGTCCTGTTTCTGGGACATAAGTTCCAAATTCAGAGTAGGCGGGTTTCGGTGCGAAACAATACGCAATAAACAAGGAATATAAGAAAATTCGTTGCAATTTATTTAGCGGTTTATTTATCAGTTTATTTATCAGTTTATTTATCATAGGCCAGTAACTTTTTAATTTCAGATTGAGACCACCCAAATGTGTTACTCTCTCCCTTGCCCCATCCATATTTAGATTGCCGACGTCCTCTTTTCTTTTCAGCAAAAATTTCTACTAAAGACTCTCCAGTAGCATCTGCAATATTAATTCGTGACATTGTAAATAAACCAACCAGGATTGCATCAACTATATCCTGATTGCCCTCTATATTTTTGTCAGAGGGATCAAATCCTACCTTTCTGAGTTGGTCACTAAACATTGCTGAAACGATTCCTCGAGCAACACGCTTTACATCATCTCGTTTTTTCTGAGCACCCTTCAACCCCATAACTTCACTTTGAATAGAGCGGGGACTCACTCGACCAGGAACAGTTACCCCCTTACTACGGGCCACTGTTTCAAAAATACCCCTAACTCGCTCTACCTTAAAAGCTGCTCTTGGATCCTTCATTGATGTTTCACCCTCACATATCAAAACATCGTTTTGTCCAATCTTGATCTCGTTTAAAAGCTCCTCAATACGCTTCTGTAAAGTAATTAAACGGACTGATAGTGGGATTATTGGTGAAAGTGAGCGGAGTTTGCCAACCCCTAATAAGTTACCAGACCCCAACGAAAAAAGGGCCCATCCTGAACAGGTAAGACTTGGATCTATAGAGACTAAACGGCTGTTTTTCATATGATTAATGATTTATACTCTATAACTTATCCAAAAAATCAACCAGATATACTATTTATATAGGCAATAATTTGTCAGGGGTTTTATGGCTTAAGCATTTTAGCGTGGCCCTAAATATTGTTTACTTCCTACCAGTATAACTTGCTCCCTTTTGCTTGATATACTATTGAGTTGGGGCTCTCTAAGTGGGATATACGGTTAAAATATGCCGTACTCTCTCAAATGTAATTTCAGAATACATGTAATTTCAGAATACATGTAATTTCAGAATACATGTAATTTCAGAATACCTATTATGGATCATGATCTTCTATTAGACCTTTATCGACAGATGGCAAGAATCCGTCGCTTTGAAGAGGAAGCTGCTAGGCTTTACACTGAAAGAAAAATTGGCGGATTTCTGCATTTATATATTGGACAAGAGGCAGTTGGAGTTGGTGCAATTTCAGTACTAGAGAATTGTGACTTTGTTTGGACTGCCTATAGATGTCACGGACAATACCTGGCTAAAGGTGGCAATTCACGAGCTGGCATGGCCGAACTATTAGGTAAAGCAACTGGGTGTGCTCAGGGTCGTGGTGGTTCAATGCATTTTTATGATTCTAGTATTAATTTTATGGGTGGTTGGGGAATTGTTGGTGCACATCTACCTCTCGCCGCTGGTACTGCATTTGCAAGTAAGTATAAAGGTGAGAAGAGTGTCTCAATCTGTTTCTTAGGGGACGGCGCCATTAATCAAGGTGCATTTCATGAAGCGTTATCTCTAGCAGCACTTTGGAAACTTCCTGCTATATTCATCATTGAAAATAACTACTTTGCTATGGGTACTCCACTAACTAAGACTGCCGCAACTGAGGATTTATCAATACGAGCTCTCGCTTATCCAATGGCTAGAGATTCGGTAGATGGCCATGATATATTTGCCGTTAGATCATCAGTACATGCAGCAGTACAAAGAGCACGAGAGCAAAGTTTACCAACATTAATTGAAGCGAAAACTTACAGGTACCGTGGACACTCAATGGCAGATCCAGGAACGTACCGTACCAAAGATGAAGTTGAGGCCAAAAAGCAGCGAGACCCGATATTTCTCTTAGCTGAGAAAATAAAATCTACTGGTCTTGAAGATAAGATCTCTATAATTGAAACTGAGATTGAGGAGGAGATTCAAGATGCTGTGAGATTTGCTGAAGAGTCCCCTTTCCCATCACCTGAAACAGCGCATGATTATGTCTACCTCTAAAAAAAATATGGATACCCCAACAATTAATTCGATATTTAGTGATCCTGGACTGACCATGAGAGAGATCCAGATCCGTGATGCAATTAAAGAAGCAATGTCTGAGGAGATGCGCCGCGATGACCGCGTATTTCTTATGGGCGAAGAGGTTGGATCATATAATGGTGCCTACAAATGCTCTAAAGGGATGCTTGATGAATTTGGGGCAAAGAGAGTTATTGATACTCCGATTGCTGAGTGCGGATTCACTGGTGTAGGTATCGGTGCTGCTATGGCTGGACTTAGACCAATAATTGAGTTTATGACATTTAATTTTTCATTAGTTGCAATTGATCAGATCCTCAATACCGCAGCTAAGGCTCTTTACATGTCGGCCGGACAATTAAGAACACCGATCGTATTTCGAGGTGCTGGAGGTGCTGCGTTTCAACTAGGTGCTCAGCACACAAATTCTTATGAGAGTTTTTATGCTTATACTCCTGGTCTATATGTTGTAGCTCCGTCAACACCATTTGATATGAAGGGACTCTTAAAGAGCTCTATTCGAAATGATAACCCAGTAGTGTTTATTGAAAGTGAACTTACCTACGGACTTAAAGGTATGGTTCCTGAGGAAGAGTATATAATCCCGCTTGGATTAGCTGACATTAAAAAAGAGGGATCTGATATCACCCTTATTAGTTGGTCAAAGATGGTGCACGTAACTTTGGAAATTGCTGCAGAGCTAGAGAAAGAGGGCGTATCAGCAGAAGTCATTGATCTTAGAACTTTAAGACCACTTGATAAGGAAGCGATATTTAATTCAGTATCTAAAACTCACCGTGTGGCAATTATCCAAGAGCAACATAGTGTTGCAAGTTATGGAGCATACCTTTCACATCTAATTAGCACAGAGATCTTTGATGAGCTCGATGCCCCGATATGCCTAGTTTCCTCGGCTGAATCTCATTTTCCTTATAGTAAAGCACTAGAGCCATACATTATGGCCAATAAAGATATGGCCCTTCCTAAAATTCGCGCGGTACTTGACCGATGCCTCTAGCACCATTTAAAGGGAACTCCCCAAATATTGCCTCAGATGTTTTTATAGCTCCCACCGCATGGATTACTGGCAAAGTAGAAATTGCTGAGAAAAGTTCTGTGTTTTTTGGAGCAGCTCTTAGGGGGGATATTAACAAAATTATCATCGGAGCATCTACAAATATCCAAGACAATGCAGTTTTACATACTTCAGATGGATTAGGTGATTGCATTGTTGGCAATTATGTTTCGGTAGGGCACGGGGCAATTTTGCATGGGTGTACTGTAAAAGATCGATGCATTATTGGAATGGGATCTATAATTTTAGACGATGCTGTAATCGGAGAAGATTCTGTGATCGGGGCTAACGCTCTTGTAACAATGAAAACTATCATTCCACCAAAGAGCTTAGTCCTAGGTAGTCCTGCCAAAGTCATTCGCGAACTCACCCATGATGAAATTGATAATATTATGAGGACAGCGAAGAGATACGTAGGGAAAGCTAAGGAATATCTAAGGGTCTTTGTCCCTTGATTCTCTGCTTTATTATCTACTTCATTTCCTCTTAAAATCCCTATGAATGTAGTGAATCACACTAAAGTCTCTACGAAAAATTACTAGAATCACTAATTCAAAACCTGATTTTAACATTATAAAGCACTCTTTCTTAAGCTCTGATTAAATCATACCGACATCTTATTATAAGAGCTGAACATCTATAATTCTGTATAATTCTGTTTGTTAAAAGGGTTTATGTTCAAAATAGGTTTTAGAGTTTTTAAATTTCTGATTTTACTAGTTGCGGTATCAAGCATTAGCCTAAATACGGCGTGGGCTGATTTTAATCAATACGCAGCTCTCTCTGGTGGAGCTGGGTTATCTGCTGGCACTGAGACCGCCACAAGTTTTACAGTTGGAGGAGTCATTCTAACGACAACCGTTACTACGATCTATACTGGGCCAGATAATACGCCAGCAGGAACAAATGCGCCTGTTAATGTACTTACCAACTTTAACCAAGTCGATAAAGAAGCTAATGATAATCAGAATACTCCCGGCTAATCTACGGTAACATCATTATTTAGTAATCTTAAAATAGATCTATCTAAGAGCTCCAATACCCCTTTGGATATACGACATTAAATCCGCTTGCAACATCACTATAGAACGTGGTTGATTTTGGGGTTATCTGTTGATAAACACCAAAGACAACAAAGCCTAAAACAACTGTAATTATTACATACTCAAGAAGCGAGATGCCTAATTCAGAGGTATAAGAATTTATTCTAGACATAAATATATCACTCGGTATAGTAGTCAATCAGACCATATCAGTATTTGTGTAGCATGATTTGTGTAATATGACCAACGAGGATCTCAAATTTAGATCTACTAATCGACATCTTCGTAAACAGCGGGGAAATACAATTTTAGGTACAGTGATTGCACTCCCTATAATCCTTGTGGCGGTCGCTGTTATCTTTGACCTAACTAGACTTTACCTAGTGGTTGTGATGACTCAGGATGTCGCACTTACCACAGCGAAGTTAGCTAATTCAGCAGATCCTTCAGTCGATATTCCAGAACCAAGTTATCTTGTAAAATCTTTTTCGGGAGAAGATCCTACGATTACTGTGGGTCGCCAACAGTTCTGGATCGATCAAGTCACTAGCAGCTCTGCAACTTACCATGGAGCTGATTATTTCTCTGACAAAGAGTTACAAGCTTTTAATCTCGGCTATGGGTATATGGCTGAACTTAACAGCAAAATAGCTTTCCCTATCCCTGTTTTAGATCCTCTTACAAGTTCTGATCTAGGAGGAGTTTCAAATTGTTCGATCTACTTTTCATTTGTCGACTTAGTTCTACCTATTGATACGGCATATAACTATAGTAGAATTTATACTGTAGAATGTGCTGTCCCAATGTGGGGACTTCAGCTTTTTGGCAATATGATCGCACCAAATGGGTTTATTATAGTTAGTAGAACAGCCTACTCACATCAATCAGGAGGGCTTGAGCCATCAGCTTAAAAAAAGATCATAAAGCTACTTCTGAAACAGGCGTTGTCTTTATCGAGTTTGCACTCGCCTTCTCGCTCCTTTTATTAATTGTATTGGGAATGGCCCAGCAGTATATCTACGCTTTAAATAGGCTTTATCACTACTCCTTAGCGACTGAGGTTTTAATGGGCCCTCAGGAAAAAAGCATGGTATTTGATCCTGTTACTGGAATATTTTCTCCGTTATCCGACATCACAACACCAACTCAAACTGAGTTCGTAGATTCAATCGGTAACTTTATCCAAAGTAGGTTTCCAAATACTAACTATGCTGCATATGTTCAACTTGGATACTTAAATATAAATCCAATTACTGGTGAGCCTCTTTCTTTTAATAATACCCTTCGAGCTGAGGCTTATGTTGGGTCTACTGCGACAGGATGTGATGATATTGCTCGTGGTAAATCGAATGTAACTATATTTCTAATCGACAGATTAGACAAGATGCAACTTTATATGGCTGGCACGCCACCTACATCAGATGATGATGATACAGGGCGTGTAGGTATAAAGATCTATGATTTTAGATTAGGAGCGACTAGGTATCGTCAATATGCCGATATTATGCCATTTGCTTTCATTTATCTCTGTACATCTCCAATTAAAATTGCATTTTCACAACCTCTAACCTCATATCACATGATTGCTCCGAGGAGGTTTATAAACTAGATGCCTTCAGCAAGAATTCAAACCGATCGATCGACCAAACTTTATCCCTCTGAAGGTGGGTTCATCTTACTTTGGTTTTCTATGACCATATTGGGTCTCCTTTTTGCTGGGTTTACTTTTATGCTCTATACAGAGGCAACTATTTCAAAGGTAAAAGCTCAATTCATAGCCATGAATCTGACAATCGTCGGAGCATATAACTACGAATTTGATTCTCAAGAAGCTATTAATAATATGACCATGATGGCATCTGTTATGGGATTTAGCCGTGCTATTCCAACTGAAGAGGTGCAGGTATTTACAAAAGGCGCCCTCTTTTATCAACATACTACTGATCCAGGCATGACAAATGGAGTAAAGGCTTATGTAGAGGTTACTCAAAGTCCTTTAACACAGCTTATTGCAAATCTCGGGGATATAATCACAACATCTTATTCTCTATCAAAACAATCTCCTTACTATCTTGATCTTGCCTTTGATTATTCTTCAAGCCTCTCTGGTGGTAGTATTGATCAACTCCTTGAGGGATTTAGAGTAATTGATAGCACCGGTGCAGTTGATATTAACGGAGTACCTGTTGGTAGTTCTATTGAGCCAAATGACACAATCCAAACTGTCATGCCATTTGCCTTTGAACCATCGCTAGGGATAGCGCTGCCATGGAATGAAACCTCTGCTGCTTGGCCATCATTGGCTGCCCCGATTGACCCTACCTGCACGACAACTTCAGAGACAAAATGTAAAACCTACTCAACTACGGTACCAACACACCTTAACGTCCTAAAGGAGAAAGCCTCTGATATTTTTATGAGCTACAAAAAAACTGCTGCTTTATTGACAGGAATAGCCGGGAGGTTCTCTCCATATCTTGATATCCATATTTTTGGAGGGATGGTGTCGGATGCAGTTGTTACATCTATGACTGATAATCTTGGGGCATCTTTCCCAGCCTTTGTTAATAATGGTGTTTATCCAATCCATTTATTTGATGAGAATTTATATACTAACTACACCCTTGATGTTAGCAATAAAATTATCGGTGATGTTCTTTATGATTATACTTATGAAGATCCTAAAGATATCTATGGCCATGCCGTATCGATGTCTCCTGATAGAATTCTGCAGATATTTTTAGAGATGACTTTTTCAAGAAAGCTTTTAAAGTATGGAACTTTAAAAGATTCTCTTGGAGCAACAATCATGAGTCCTGGTACGTTCAGTTACCTCCTTGATCCTCCACTCCCTGTTATTAAAGATCCACAAATTGCCGATGATTCATTTACCTATACCCCTGGACCGTTAGTGAATGGCACTTATAATAATCAACTAACTAATGAATTGTTTTATCCCTTTGGTTGGCCGGGACGACCATCTCCGTTACTTAGTATGAGTGGAGCTGCATATCCAGCCAATGCTGACATTCCACTTTACATAAGATATCCATGGGAATTTAACTGCTCGACAGGACCTCAGCTTGATACTGCAGCAAGGATTAACAATCTATCAAACTCAATTGGCAACGCACTATGTCGTATTTATTCTCAGTGTAATCCTACAATTGACTGTTCTGCTAGTCCAGTAATTATTCCAAGTGGCGATGTCTATCGCAAAGTCAAACCAGCTCTTGAGCCCGCATCTCCATATTGTCCAGCAACTTTTTCTGCAAGGTGTGTAGATGCAAGCTCTGGAGGCTTGCAAAGTGCTGCCGATACTCCTATTTGTGTTAATGGAACTCCTCGATGTTTTCCTACTATAACATACTGGCCAAGATGTATTAATGGGGTTGGTACTGTTAATGCCTCAAATCCAATTTGTTGCGATATGTCTGCTGGAGCGTGTGCAGCAACCTGGGATCCTACCTCTAGTCCACCTAATTTTGGAACTCATAATGAATTAACATCGAACACTGCATTTACTAATACTACGACGAACCAACCAGTCTTTCGCGGTCGAATTGAATTCCCTGCTGCCGAAGGGCCAACAACCCGAAATAACATATTTAACTATTTAAATGATTTAGTTCCATTAAGTGGCGGTACTTGGACCCAAAATACGATCCCAGTATCAAGATGTCAGGAGTTTAAAGATTACTTTGCCGGAGAAGATCCTGATTGTGCTCTTATCTTAGTTACTGATAGTCGACCGCTTGGTGTGAATGCTTTAGGAACGACTCTAAAAACTGATGCTGAGATGATCTCTGAGCTTACAACGAATGTTGATACATTTACTGGCAATGCTGTAGGTCAACTCGATGGCAAAATCTACACCTGGTATTTAAATCATACTCCGAGTGATTTTGATGATTTGGTTGTTTTACTTCAGAGCATGCATGCTCTAGGAACGCTTGATCCTACTGCTGATGCTGTCTTTACAAGTTACATAGTTAGTGAACTTTCAATTCCTATAGTGGACTGTCCTGGCTGGGATACCACTCACCCTGCTAATACTCCTACCTGTTTGGTTTATAATGGATCAATCCTTCCTGAACATCTTGCTGATGAAACCATGTATGATGATTTTAAGGATCTTATGTCTATTGGTACTAATAAGGTATGGATTGAAACGACTTTGACTAATACTATTACAGGACCACAAATACCAGCTTCATTTTTTACCGGATTAGAGGAACTCCTAGTAAGCCTAAAAAAAGAGGTAAGATTTCAAAAGTAATTTTATAATCTAATCGTTACTAGCTACTAATCACTCTGTTTAGATCTATTTATTAAAGAGTCTTCATTAATTACCAAGTCATTATCTTTAGGTACAACAGTCACTTCAAATTTAATTTTATTATCTTGAGGGAGGAGTGCCCAAAATATTACTAAGATCATAATTATAAAAACAGAGAGCCAGAGTGTTCTACTAATCCAATCAACAAATAAAGGTTCAGGTAGTTTGACAATCCATAAAATTGGCTTTCCAGTACTACTATCATTTGAAATAGCAATTGTCTGAAAATCTGGGAAAATAGCTAACCCTTCAGGTTGATCTCCTTGCCAGTTAATTGTGCCTAAATCTAGTATAAGTTTTTTTCGAATTGGTTGGGCTATCCCTCCCTTACCGGAAAGAGTGGAGCCAAAGATAACAAACTGATCTTTTTCAAATTCGATCTCCTTATCATCTATCGTTAAATCAGTGATGTCATTGGCGTTACTTAAATCACAAAGATAAATCTTAATCTCGAAATCCTGCTCATTGGTGGTATTGCTCTTTTCAATCACCAAAAATCTATCTTTATCAATTATTGCAATGTCGCTAATCATTGTGTCTCTTTTGTGATCTGAAAACGATAGATCTATAGGATAAGCATACATTGCGACTTTTTCGGTTTGAAAATTATACTTAATTACTCTAATGAACTGGGCAGTGCCTTTTGTTTTACGATTGATATCCAAAACACTTTGCAGGGGGGCATAGATTTCATTGCCATAAATTGCTACACCTTCAAATCCTCTGCCGGGCTGCATGTGACGCAAAATTAAAGGAAGTCCATTGCCAGGAGTTATCACTTTCTCAATTTTTTCTGATTTTATATCAAACTTGATAAGAGATGGTCCCTCCTCATTGGCTAGCCAGAAACTTCCATCATCTGCCAATGCTATTCCTTCAAGGTCTAGCTTTAAATCTGATTTAATTGGGATAACATTATCTATCCCTGCTATGTTTTTTTTAACCTTTATTGAAATAATTGCTGGTTGATTTCCTCCATCACTAACAGAATAAAAATAATCTGCATCTCTTTGACTTTTTTTTGGCGGTGCTATAGCTAAACTAGAACCTACACTTAGCAAAGATGGAATTTTTTCGATACTAAACTGCTTGATACTTAGCTCATCTGGGGAGCCACACCCATAGGCTAGAATTGTAAAAATAAGTAAAGTGAGAAATCTCATAAGCATTAGTTTTGAAAATCATATCAAGCAACTGAGTTAGTTCTCAATACTTTTATGCACTCTTATGCACTTTTATTCACATTTATTCAGTCTAGTTATTTAGTTGTGGGTAGAGTTAATGTAAATCGAGTAAACTCTCCTGGTTCGGATTCTACTGAAACCTCTCCATCATGAAGCTCAACTATTCTTTGAACAACAGCTAATCCCACACCTAACCCTTCATATTTTATGCTTGCATCAGGATCCTGCCAAAAGATACCAAAAATTCGGTTAATCTTTTCCTGCTCAATTCCAATGCCATTATCCTCAACGTTGATTTTAATAAATTTTCTACCATTGAGAATGAATGCATCCAATGCTTTTACCTTTATCAATATATTTTTCTTATTAGTGTATTTAATAGAATTTGAGATCAAATTTGTAAAAACTCTTCTTAAAAGCCCTTTATTCCCCCACACACTAGGTAAGTTTTTAAACTCTATACTTATATTATCTCCAGCTTTTAGATTCATGTCAGAGATTACATCATTAAGAAGCTCATCTAGATTAATCTCTCTTTGTACAACAGCCTCTCTGCCTAGGCGTGCAAAATCATAGGTGGCCTGCACAATCTCAGTTAAGCGTTCTCCTGTCTCAAATGCTTTTTTAAGCATCTCTTTTGTTGATGTGGTTAAATTTTTGCCATCAGTTTCAAGTACATAATCAATCCGCATGATAATTGTTGCTAACAATCCCCGGATATCGTGAGCGACAGTGGAGCTGAACTCATCCAATCGTTTATTCTTTTCCTCAACCTTCTCTTTAGCTTCAACAAGGCTTGTTATTAGATTTTGATTTTGTTCCTCTAATTTCCTGATCCTTAGGGCCTGTTTAATTGAGATCCTTAAATCCTGATCCCAGGCTTCTCCCTTAATGACTACTCGATTTACCCCTGCTTCCATCATCTTTGCAATCTGTCGTGGATTATGTGAGCTCGTTACTAAAACTATGGCAGGATCATTTTCAAGGAGAGCTAATTCCTTAATTAGAGTTGGTGAATTTTTAGAAATGGTATCCCAGTCAATTATAGCAAGATGAAAGTCATAGCCCTCGGCAATATATTCAAGAAGCTTGTCGACTGTTACCTCCTCAACAGTCATCTGTAAATCAAAGTTACTTAATACAGTAGAGAGATTTTTTGAGGAGGCTTCATCAGAACTAACTATAATAGCTGTGGTAGCCTTTTGCTTAATTTCATTCAAATGAATGTTAGTTTCGGTAGTCTCCATTGCATTACTGAGCCACCTGTTTTAGATAGTTTTTTAATCTGATTAAAGCACGAGATCGTATCTGCGATGCTCGTGATTCTGTAACTCCTAAGATCTCTCCGATCTCCTTTAGATTCAACTCTTCATAGAAATATAAACTTATTACTAACCGTTCTTTTTCAGGTAATCGATCTAAAGCTCTTGCTACAATACTTACCTTTTCCCCACTTAAAAGCTTAGATAAAGGATCTGGTCCTGCTGTTGGCATCATCTCATCAGCTTGAAATCGATCCTCTCCATGGCCAAACCCTAGCTCCTCAAAGCTAAGCATTACAACTCCACTTACTTCTCCAAGGAGTCGTTGAAATTCCTCCATCGGAACGCCTATATCATTTGCGACTTCCTCTTCAGTAGCGGGTCGACCGAGCTTTTGCTCAAGCTTCATATAAGCTTGCTCTAATTTGTGAGATTTGTGCCTGAGAGATCTTGGTGCCCAATCCTGAGACCTAAAACTATCAAGAATTGCTCCACGAATTCGAAATTGTGCATAGGTTGCAAAATTAGTTTCATGTTTTGGATCATACTTTTCAAGAGCATCAACCAATCCAATAATGCCAGAATTAAGCATCTCTTTGATATCGACTTCACTTGGTAACCTGCCAGCCAATCTGTGGACAACCTTTTTAACTAACGGAAGATAACTTTTAATAAGCTCTTCTTTCTCGTAGTCATCAACACTACGATACGCATCTGCTACTGATTGTTTTCTTTTTACTTTAGCCACGATCTAATTCCTCAATGGATGCCCATGCTTTTACTAATATCCTTGTAACAAGAGCAATAACCACCATTACTATAAAGGATCTATACGCAATTGTTATCATTCGTACATCCGCTCTCATCCCTGAAATAATAACAACGAGAAATGCTAATAATGATACTCCAGCGGAGTATTTATGGATATGGGAATATTTTTTTTTAATTACTCCCCTTTTCCCTTTAGCCATACCTATTTCTCTACTTTACATACCTTTTTATCTATATACCCTGCGATACCTCAAGATCTAATAATCTTTTAAAGAAAAACTGCATTCCACCTTTCACTTTTTGAAGCTGAAAACCATCATCAATATTTCTTGCAATAGCAGAAACTGCTAAGCCAGCACGACTACTTGGGTGCACCTCTAAAAGTGCTCTTTGGCATCGTACCGCCTCATTCACCATCGGATCTGTCGGCACATGTCCTAAGTAAGACAGTTTCACCTTAAGAAATCTATCAACTGATCTCTGCAAACATGCAAACGCTTGCTTACCTTCATTCGCATCTTTTACATCATTAGAAATGATAGAGAATGATTTTTCATTGTAATTATTCGCTAAAACTTTAATAACCGCATAAGCATCAGTTAGTGAAGTTGGCTCATTATTAATCACGACAAATATCTCGGCAGAAGCTGCATTAAAGAACATAACATCTGAACTAATACCGGCCCGAGTATCGATTAGTAAGTAATCAAATTCTAAAGAGAGATTGTCAAGAGCATCCATCAGCAACATTTTTTCTTCTGTCCCCAAGTTGCTGAGAGACTCAACTCCACTTGCTGCAGGAATCACAGAAACTCCTGTTGGTCCATCAACTATGATTTCGTCAATAGTTCTCTCGCCATTAAGAACATGTTGCAATGTGTATTTAGTAGTAATGCCAAGAAGAATGTCGACATTTGCCAAACCTAGATCAGCATCAAGGATCAGAACTTTATTACCAGCCTTAGCCAAAGCGACCGCCAAATTGATGGTCATATTGGTCTTTCCAACTCCACCCTTTCCAGAGGTAAAGCTTATAACCCTAGTGCTATTCCTTTGCTGATGCATGTTTTTTTTAGTAGTATTAACCGGTTGCAATTTTTTAGATTGCTCTACTTCAGTAATATATGATTCTTTCATACTCAATTTCGACTCACATTATTTAAACCATTCTAACTACATCTAATCTATTGAAATCACTCCAAGAGATTGTACTTTTGTACTTGGAGCTATCTCCTGATGAGAGATAACTGCATACCCTGGGACGAAACGTTCAATAAATCTAGCTAAGGCTGGGCGTACATGCGTAGAAACGAGCACAACTGGGGTATTGCCACGCTCAACAAATTTTTCCGCTGATTGATTTAGCTTATTGATCAAGAGCTGGGCGTAAGCAGGCTCTAAAGATAGGATTGAACCATCATCAGTTTGCTGCACACATTCTATTAATTTGTTTTCTAGGCTAGGATTAAGATTAGTTAACACCAACATTCCATCAGGGTTAATGTACTTAGCAGTTATAGTTCGTGACATCTTTCGTCTTACGTATTCAGCAAGTCGCTCTGGGTGTTTGGTATGCGGTGCCCAATCTGCAATCGTTTCAAGAATTGTTCTCAAATCACGAATGCTGATCTGTTCACGTAAGAGTTGAACTAAGACCTGTTGCAATTGTCCTAATGTCATTAAGACAGGAACTAACTCTTCAACAACCTTTGGGCTATCTTTTGATATATTATCTAGTAAATTTTGAACCTCTTGGCGACCAAGTAGTTCATGGGCATGACCTCTGACTAACTCTGTAATGTGGGTAGTAACAACGGTGGAAAGATCTACTACTGTATAACCAGAGAATTGAGCTTTCTCCTTCTCTGCATCATGAATCCAAAGAGCATCTAAACCAAATGCAGGCTCTTTTGTTGGAATTCCTTTAATCGGACTCTGAACATTTCCCGGATCCATGGCTAGTAGATAGCGTGGTTTTAACTCTCCTCGACCAATTTCAGTTCCACGTAGCAGAATTCGATAATTATTTGAAACTAACCGCACGTTATCACGGATATGAATTGGCGGAACTATGAAGCCATAATCAAGCGCAAATTGACGACGGATAGAGCGAATTCGATCAATTAGATCCCCACCACCATCAACAAGGTTAACTAATTCATAGCCCACTTCTAATTCTAAAGTATCTAGGCCTAGTAATTTTGTAACTTCTTCTGTACTTCCTGGAGATGGTGCAGCTTCATCTCCTTTTCCATCACCTTTCTTAGTTGTTTTGTCCTCATCCTTACCTGCGTTAATTGTCGTACTTCTTACATATCCAAGAGAGCCCATTATTCCTGCTAGAATCATAAATGGGAAAAACGGTAGACCTGGAATGATCGCAAAACCAAAGCAAACCGCACTTGTAAGATATAAAGGTTTAGGAGAAAAAGATAACTGAGTAAGTACTTCTGTACTAAGATCCGCTCCAGAAGCAGCACGTGCAACGATCAAACCGGAACCGGTAGAAACAATAATTGCAGGTATCTGACTGACTAAGCCATCACCAACTGTTAAGATTGTATATGTTTCTGCTGCATGCATCCATTCCATATCTTTTTGGATGACTCCGATAAAAAATCCAGCGACAATATTGATGAAAGTGATAAATAATCCAGCCATGGCATCTCCAGCTACAAACTTAGCCGCACCATCCATTGATCCGTAAAATTCTGCTTCTCGGGCAATATCTTTTCTTCTAACCTTGGCCTCCTCCTCTCCGATTAAGCCAGTGTTTAAATCAGAGTCGATAGCCATCTGTTTTCCAGGCATTGCATCTAATGTAAAGCGTGCGGCTACTTCAGCAATTCTTCCCGAACCCTTAGTGATAACTTTTAGATTTACTAAGCTTATAAGGACAAATATCACAATACCGATCGCGTAATTACCACCAACAACGTATTGCCCAAATGCTTGAATCACACTACCTGCAGCAGCGGTTCCCTGATCCCCGTTCATTAGAATTAATCTTGTAGTGGCTACGTTCATAGACAAACGAAAAAGTGTCGTAACAAGTAGGAGTGCTGGGAAAGAGGTAAAATCGAGTGAACGAGCTAAAAATAACGAAACGAAAAGAACAATTAGCGAGATAGTAATATTAAAAGCTAAAAGTACGTCGAGCAGAGCAGTTGGAAGTGGTAGAATCAAAATTGCTACAATTCCAATTAATGCAATAGGGATAACAACTTGCTGCAACTGCTGCTTCCCATAACCTTTTTCTAAAACTGCTTCTGCCATACTATGTTACCTACTTCTATTTCCTTCCTTGTTTTTGTTGATGGGCCCATGGATTTTTTAATCGATATACATATGCGATTACCTCAGCTACCGCTTTAAACAACTCATATGGAATACTCTTGCCAACTTCTGCGGAGCCATAAAGTGCTCGAGCAAGGGGCTTCCTTTCTATAATTGGTATTCTTGCCTCCTTCGCAATCTCTCTAATTTTGAGAGCTAGAAATCCTTTTCCTTTTGCCAGTACCATTGGGGCAGCCATAGTTGCTTTGTCATATTTTAATGCAATTGCGTAATGAGTTGGGTTGGTAATAATAACATCTGCCTGCGGTACGCTATTTCTAATTCGTTGAGAAATTCGGTTAAGCCCCTTCATCTGAATTCGACGCTTTGTTTGCTCATCACCTTCTTGAGCTCTTCTCTCATCTTTGACTTCAACCTTTGTCATCTTATTAGTTCTTAACCACTGATATCTTCCCCAAACATAATCAAAAATAGCAAAGGCAAAAAGGACATACATAATCTTCCAAAAGAGAAAGATCATTGAATCTCCAAGATAATTCATGATGACATCTACAGAGGTATAAATGAGGCCGATCATTTCAGGGGCAAACTTTCGAAGCGCAAAATATCCAATAGGTAGGATGATACAGAGTTTAAGAAGTGCTTTAGCAGTATTAACAAATCCATTAATCGAGATAACTTTTTTTAGACCCTGTATTGGATTAAGTTTTTGAAAATCAAATTTTACTTTGTGCTCTTTAACATTCCACTGTGTTTGCAGCATAATCGAAAGGGTTGCAACCGTAGCTACTGAGAAAACAATAATTAAAATATCTGGGCCAACTAAATAGAGGATTCCAATGAATCCTCGATATAACTCTTTGATAGTGAGAGGTTCAGTATTACTTATCATTGAGAATGATTTAATATAGATATATTTAATGTCATTAAATAATCCATCCCAGGTCCATCTAAGCAGGAAAAATGCTGCTAGCATTGTTAAAACCATGCCGATTTCTTGGCTAAAATGAACTGTCCCTTTTTTACGCAATTGAGTCATGCGCCTTGGGGTAGGCATTTCTGTACGTTCTTCTGGTGTGGCATTTTCTGACATAATCTTATCAAGCCTAGCTGCTCAACCGTTTGAGCTTACACGTGTAGACAATTGTTCGAACTACCAAGTAGAGTTTAAGCAATTGGCATGCCTTATTATGATCTAGGCTAAAAGTTATATCTATTTGTATTTACTAAAGATAAGTTTGAATGATTGTCTTATAACTTTTAATTTTTGGCGGGGCTGTCAAAATTACGACGCAAATATGACTAGCTTACTTTTTAGTATAGTCAGTCATATTTTCAATGATGATAGATATTTTATTATCCATTGTAGAAAAATCGCTACTGATAAAACGTATCACTTCAGGAAGTGCCAACATTGTAATAACAAGACCTATGCCAATTGTTAATGGAAAACTGACGATAAAAATATTTACAGTTGGAACAGCCTTAGAGATTATACCCATTACAAATTGGGTAAGGAGAAGTGCTACTAGCACTGGGGCTGCAACCATTACACCAACTCTAAAGATATCATTTACTCGA
>CAZFXN010000015.1:0-48979 GCA_964523015.1 uncultured Bdellovibrionales bacterium
ATTATTCTTGTGTTAATATTAAATAGGAGTATTTTTAACCTAAATTTTACCTTTTTTATATTAAAAGGCCCAAATGAATGATACATCGCTCAGAAAATTCCTTGAAATCCCATATGACGAACTTGAGGAGCTAAATCTACAGGCTAAAGAGCGAGTTCAAAAACACACCGACCCCGATGAGCTAAAGGAACATTACCTAAAATATCTAAAAGATACTCCCGCACTAAAAGCTGTGACCGTTTGTTTCTCAGATCTTGAGGGACGTTTTCACATGCTCGATTACGATAAAAAATTTCTGATCGATTCATATGACAACTTAACATTTGATGGGTCATCGATTCGTGGCTTCAGTGTCGTAAAGGAGTCGGATCTTAGATTGGCAATTGACTGGGGATCGTTTCGCTGGATGCCGAGTGATATTTTTGGAGCTGGTAAAGTTATCACCTTTGGTCTTATCAAAGACAAAGATGGATCGAACTATCGCACCGATATGCGCGGGCGATTAAAAGATCTGACGAATACTTTATGGCAAGATGGAAAGACAGTTGCCAATGTTGCTGTAGAAATTGAAGGGTTCCTTTTTGAGGGCGTTAATGCCGAGCAAACTTTCACATCTCGTAAAGGATTTCAGTTTGTATCAAGTGGTGGATACTATCATTCTCTACCAAAAGATAAGTTAAGATTGTTTATTGATTCATTTGCCGAAGCTCAAAGAGCGATGGGATTTGAAAATGAAAAAGATCATCCTGAAGTTGCACCATCTCAGTTTGAATTAAACTACAAATACTGCGACGCCCTTTTGGCTGCTGATCAGATCCAGATCTATAAACTTCTGGCTCGTCAGATAGCGAATAGCATGGGGCTTACAGCATGCTTCTTGCCAAAACCAGTTGCTGGAATAAATGGTAGTGGCATGCACGCAAATATATCTTTATCAAAAAACGGCAAAAATATTTTCTATGAATCAAAGGGCCAAGATGGATTATCGGAGTATGCTTGGAACTTCGTTGATAGACTTTTAAACAATGCCAACGAGCTTTGCTTAGTGATGAATCCAAGTGTCAATGCCTATCGAAGATTAGATCCGCACTATGAAGCTCCAAACCAGATAAAGTCATCAGCAGTTGATAGAACTTCAATGATTAGAATTCCGCTAGGGAATGAAAAGTCAGCGCGGGTTGAAGTACGAACTGTTGCTCCAGATGCTGGACCGTACATGTTATTTTACTCACTTTTAAAGACTGGAATGGAGGGACCGATAACTGAGGCTCTTGATTCAGAGAGCCGAAGAACGAGAACTCGCTTTTTGCCATCGAACGTTCATGACGCCATACGCCATATGAAAGGAAGCGAGTACGCAAAGAGTCTCCTTTATGAGGAGGTTCATGATAAGTTCATTGAACTAAAGCAGGCTTCAGCGGATCGTTGTCCTAAGGAACTTGGAACAATGGTTAAGACCGAAGAGATTCTCTTTCATCATGAAGTAACGAATCAGCAAATCTGGAAAAGATTCTAAGTAATGTCAGGTCTCTAACGCCTATAAATGCCAACAAGATAAGCTAGTAGGATCGTAAATAAATTTAGAGAGGGCTTTCGGAGGCTTTAAGTGCACCCAGACTACGAAAGCCCTCTCTAAATTTATTTACGATCCTAGCAGTGCTCGATCTAGTTGAGAAAGTTGAGCAACTGAAAGTAAGTTTTCATTTACTAATTTATCAAATTCTTTTCGAGCAAGTAGTACGTCATTAGTATTGGCAAGAGCTTCAACTAACTTGATTCTGCATTCGACTGCTTCTGATGTATTGGTTTGGCAGGGAGCAACGGATTCAAGTAATCTTTCAGCTTTAAAAGGCAAAAAGAGATTCTTCATTTCAAAATAAAAACGGATCCTCTCTTTGGCTTCTTGGATAGTTTTTGCCTCAGAGTCTTTAACTACGGTTGAACTAAGGAGCGTTCTCATCGCGGTCTTTTCTCGACTTAGTAGCTTTCCCCAACTATCTAAACGTCCTGAACTCGCTAATTTCATCACTACACGCAGACAAGGAAGTGAGCCTCGACGCCAAGAATCCCACGGAACACTTAGATTAACCTTACATAAAGCATTACCGAGATTTAAAAAAGAATACTTCTCTTCGTTCTGAGTTAAATAGCGATTTATCAGTAGGTTCGATTCTGATTTTAAATTACTCTTTCGATTTTCATCTCTATACAAAATAGAGAGTATATTCGTTGCAATTCCCATAAAAAAATCTTTTCCAGCTCGATATGATAAAGTTGGAAATTCTAAACTATGCCGACCAAACCCTGAGAAATAGTCACGCAAAAGTGGGGATTCGAAACTCAACAAATGCTCCGGTGATAAAACTTTTATTTCACTCAGCTCATCTTTAATTGACTTAGCTTCTAATCTGCTCTTCATTAAACTAAGTGAGGATTCAGTAATCTCAAAGTCACTACCTAGTAAAATCATATCGACTCCCAGTACGAAGAGTCGGGCAAATGGAAATGCCTTAGAAAAATTATTTACTACAATTCCAATCGTTTCAATATTCATGTCATACGAGTGAAACCACTGCGCATAGATGCCACCAGGATGTAGTCTTGTTTTTGCTAAGGCATAAAATTCCTCAGCATATAACCGCTCAACTCCTGAGACCCAAGGGTTACTTGGCTCAGAAACTATGAGATCATACTGAGTTTCATTTTTACCAAAAACTCTATAGGCATCTCCTAAGATCCAATTTAGTTTTGGACTTTTTGAAATGCTATGATTTGCAAAATCAAAATATGGGGCAAATTTCCTAACAAACGGCGATATCTCTATGCAATCAATCCGTTTAATATCATCGTACAAAGAGAGTGAACCTAAAGTAATTCCAGTGCCAAATCCAATAACAGCAGCATCTCCACTTACAGAGGTTCTAAAAAGTGCGGGCAAGTGGCCGAGTAATCGGGTTGTAACTACATCACTACCATGAGTTGCCCCGTCGGATTTTCCATTAACAAAGATTGAGCGAGAGAAATTAGCACCGAAGATCCCTGGGGTTGGAAGTGCATTTTCAACTATCGAGACTGATGTATTAGGATCATCTTTATAATCAACTAGTTTATTGTTCTGCAATTTTCCATTGTAAAAAGCAGTTGCACCGTTAAAGGTATCCTCCACTGCAGTTCTCATTCTCGCAGTACTTAATGCAAAATACCGTTTATCCCAAGAGGTGACGGTAGTGATCATAAAAAGAAGCGTCGCCAATATTGCTAAGCTATTTATCGATCGATTTAACTTAAAATGACCAAATGGCAACGCAATTAGTACGGTGATATAAACAAGGACGTTACAAATTCTAAACAGATCATCAAGATCTAGGAGGTATAAAGATAAATACCCACCAAAAATAGCACCCAACACACAGCCAATTGTGTTTAGTCCATATATCTGTCCAACTATAGCCCCTAAACGATCCGGTTTGGCACGAGCAGATCCAAATAGAAGAGGCAAGGTTCTACCCATTGCTCCAATTGGCAAAAGCGTGAGGAGTGAAAGAAGACAAAAAATAACAGTAAAATAAATATAAAAATTGGGGGTAACTGAGGTAAACAATGAACGGACTACGTGAACAGCATAAGGCCAATAAGGGACGGTGAGATACAAGATTGCCAAAGAGCCTAGAACCAAAACTTGATTGATGAAGAGACTTCTTTTAGATACCTCATATTTAGATACAGAATAAGCACCAAGTGCAAGCATTAACACAAACGATGCGACGACCATTGAAAATGCATACTCTGAAGATCCAACTGAGATTCCAACCAATCTAACTAAAATGGTTTGAATCGAAATCGAATAAAGCCCAGCTAAAAAGGAGACAAATAGAATCTTTCTGTGAGTCAAAGTTGCATCTATTTCTGATTTTTCTTTTTTTGTTACCTGTTTATTTGACAATGCATTCTGAGCAATTGCTATCTTAGGACCAACTAGATAAAGAAAAAGACCACATGCTATGTTTACAAAGGCCGTACTTAGCATGGTTAAGGGCAGGCCAAGTATTGGTAGTAAAATAAATCCGGCTGCAAGCGCTCCAATACAAGCACCTCCTGTATTGGCTGCATAAATTTTAGCATGAAAAGTTGCTGAATCTGACAGATCACGAGATAACCCTTGAGTTAGTAGAGGTAGTGTTCCTCCCATAAGGATGGTAGGAAATCCCATGAGAAGAATTGAAACGAGAACATCTAACCACAAAGCACCAGAGTTATAGATGCCGCCCCAATTCCAAAGAGCTTTATAAAAGGTTGGAAAAAGAAGAGCCCAAAGTCCAATTGAAATTTCTGCTAACCCGCATATCTTAACTAAGAATGCACCCCCTATTTTCTTGGCAAATCTCTCTGTAACTTTTCCAAAGATATAGTAACCAAGGCAAAGGCCTCCCAAAAATACTGCTAGAATAATTGCAGTAGCTCGAGCCTCGCTTCCAACTATGTTGGCTAAATAGCGATGCCAGGTTACTTCATAAACAAGTCCTGTTGCACCGGTTAAAAAAATGGTGATTAAAATCGATAACCTCTTTGTCACGCTATTACCTTATAATATGCTCAATACCAAAGAGAAGACTAAAATCCGCCGTACTGCCTGATGGTGTTGGATTTTCCCGTAATAAAAACTCAAATATACTATTCTCGGATAGTTTATACTTGAGTCCCGTATCTAAATAAGTCGCATATCTTGGAAATCCTTCTATACTTTCAATAAGAGGAGAGGCTGCATAAAGAGCAGCATTTAATGAAAGTTTGTCATTGAGTGGATATTCTGCCCCGACAAACCCTTCAAAATGATTTGTTTCATAAGTAATGTTTTTAATTTCAGTATCGCCAAAGAAAATATATGCAGCTCCCCAATAAATATAGAACTGGCTAATGGCTTTTGAACCAACAAGTCCTACCATTAAATCGATTGATTCTTGGCCGTAACTTTCTTTTGCTGCAGTTGGCAACCTAAGCTCTGTTAAGAGGCTCCATGCAGGACGAGCTTCGTCCCCATCTGTAATGGCATATTTACTTGATAATGTAAGATCGCCTGCTTCTACGCCTGTCTCAAGAATAGCAAATCCAGAATCATCTTTATTAAGACCAAACATCCCAAATCTATCCTCCTCATAATTTTCTCTACCACCACGTGGCAATCCCAAGGTTTGGTGGAAATCATCTACAAAGGAATCTAAATATCCACCACCTCTCCAAATAAATGGGAGTCGGAAGGAAACCTCTAAGGAGTCAGTAGCTCCATAAGCTAGTTCAAAATTAGTTACACGATATTCTCCATCTATTGTGTATTCTCCCTCCTTTTGAATGAATGTGTTTGTAACAATATAATTTGCTTTTAATTTGTGCTCTCCCTTCTCTATCCCACTTGGTGACAT
The DNA here is from genome assembly GCA_964523015.1 of uncultured Bdellovibrionales bacterium. Lineage (GTDB taxonomy): Bacteria > Bdellovibrionota_C > UBA2361 > UBA2361 > J135 > JAWXBT01. Next base: position 5,418 of record CAZFXN010000015.1, read on the forward strand.
CGGTCGAAAGGAGAGGTGATTTAAAGCCAATGGAAATTGATTATCAAATTCAGAGAGACCGAGACCCCAGTTTTTATATGAATCATTTGCAAATAAATTTCTTTGCATAGAATATAAAAACAATGAAAATAGAAAAAAAGAAGTCGAAAAACACTTGAGCAATCTACTCAGGTGATAAAACAATGGCTGATTTAGATTCTTAAAGATTCTGCTCATAATATACTTAAAGCTAAGACAGGCGAGTTACAATTGATTTATGCCCTATGAAAACAAGCTAGCCTAACCAATAGAGCCGACTTGAGATAGTAGAAAAATGAAAGGTGTCGTATATTCAGCCATGGCTGTTTTTGCTATGCTCTGCTGGGCTATCTTTCATGTAATAATTTATTATGAGGTCATCTTTGTTTAAAAATATTATCAAAGCTCTTAGAATTCATCAGTGGGTAAAAAATATCCTTATCTTTGTCCCTTTATTTTTAGCTCATAAGTTTAATGACCCTGAACTAGTTACTAAATCTCTTATCTCTTTCGTTTCTTTCTGTTTTTGTGCCTCTGCCTTTTACATATTTAATGATCTTACAGATCTTACTTCCGATCGATCTCATCCAACTAAAAAAGGTCGTCCATTTGCTTCAGGAGCCCTCTCAATTGGAACAGGGATAATGCTTATACCGATATTACTCGGCATCAGCCTCCTGTTAGCATTAAGGGTAGACCCATATTTTTTTAACGCATTAATTGGGTATGCAATTCTAACCGGACTCTATTCATCTATAATTAAAAAAATAGTAATTCTTGATGTGGTAGTGCTCGCTTCGTTTTATGCTATTCGACTTTTTGCAGGTGCTCTTGCAGTTAGAGTTGAGATCTCTGAATGGCTTCTCGCATTTTCTATGTTTTTATTTCTCTCTCTCGCGTTTGCAAAGAGACACTCTGAGCTCTTTGCGATGCGAGCACGTAAGCAGAACGAGGCAAAGGGGAGAGGATATGTTGCTTCTGACTTAGAGCAAGTTTCTCAGCTTGGATCTACCAGTGGTTATATCTCTGTGTTGGTTATGGCTCTCTATGTTAGTAGTAGCGAAGTAGCCTCTCTATACTCATCTCCAAGAACACTATGGCTAATATGTCCTTTATTACTTTATTGGATCGGGCGAATTTGGATCCTTGCTCATAGAGGGGCCTTACATGAAGATCCAATCATATTTGCACTGAAAGATAAGGCCAGCTATATAGTAGGAATTCTAGCTATTATGATAACCTTACTGGCCATCTAATATCGACATCATGACTCTTGAATCTTGGGGCAGATACCCTAAATCAACATCCACCGATATTGTCCACTTCTCATGGCCTTTCAGTGAACTACCTAAAGATCGCAAATCTTTTATCTCTCATGGACAAGGGCGAAGTTACGGAGATGCATGTCTTAATAATTCAGGAACTGTACTAAGCACAAAATTATTAAACAGGCTTATCTCGTTTAATTCTGAAACTGGATTGCTGCGCTGCGAAGCTGGCATCAGCTTATCTGACATCTTAAAATTTTCAGTTCCTCTGGGATGGTTTTTACCTGTAACTCCAGGCACAAAATTTGTCTCGATAGGTGGAGCAATTGCAAATGATATTCATGGCAAGAATCATCATGTCTCAGGAAACTTTGGGCATCACGTTGAACAGTTTGAACTTCTTCGCTCTGACGGTCAAAGATTAATCTGCTCTCCTAAAAAAAACAGTGAGTATTTCTACGCTACAATCGGAGGGCTTGGCCTTACTGGCTTGATAATTTGGGCAGATGTGCGACTAAAAAAAATATCTGGGCCATTTATAAAAATGGACTCGATTAAGTTTTCATCACTTAAAGAGTTTTTTGAGATATCAAGGGCTTCAGATAAGGATAGTGAATATACTGTTGCCTGGCTTGACTGTGTAGCATCCGGCGATCAGTTTGGACGTGGGATATTTATGAAAGGTGACCACTCCGATCGAAAAGGCAGGGACAAAGATGCCTATAAATCAGGATTTCTAACTGTCCCTTTTGATTTTCCTAATTGGGCTCTAAACTCAACTTCTGTTAAGGCTTTCAACACTCTTTATTACAATAAACAGCAGACTAAAAGTGTAACAAAGACCGTTCATTACGATCCATTCTTTTATCCACTTGATTCAGTTTCTAATTGGAATCGTATTTATGGCAAAGATGGATTTCTTCAATTTCAATGCATAGTTCCTAAAGTGGATGGCGAAGAGGCAATCAATTTAATTCTGAAAGAAATCGTGTCTGCACAAAGTGCTTCTTTCTTAGCCGTACTAAAAGAATTTGGAGACAAAGAGTCACTTGGATTAATGTCATTTCCAAGGGAAGGGATTACTCTTTGTTTAGATTTTGCTTTTCGTGGCGAAGAAACTTTAAAACTCTTTCGAAAACTTCATGATATTGTTTTTGATAATGGTGGGGCAATTTATCCAGCAAAAGATGCTTGCATGACAGAGAATGAGTTTAGATCATGTTTTCCTAAGCTACAGGAGTTTACCAAATATGTAGATCCAAAATTTTGCTCCGATCTCTGGAGAAGGGTAACAGATAAATAACTAAGCATGGAGTTTCCTATGAGTCGTAAAATAGTTATCTTTGGCGCAACCTCTGCAATGGCTATGGAATCTGCTAAAATTTGGGCCACCAGAAAATCAGAGCTATGCTTAATTGCCAGATCAAAAGAGAAACTTGAAGTCTTAAAAAAGGATCTTATTACTCGCGGGGCATTGAAAGTTTCTATTCTTACCTCAGATTTAAGCGAGATACAAAAACATCAAGAGATACTTTCTAAAGTTTATACGGATTTGCCAGAGCTTGATACTGTGCTTATAGCTTACGGGACACTGAGCGATCAAAAAAAATGCCAAAAATCATCTGAGGAAACTCTTAGTGAATTAACAATAAATTTTCTAAGTGTGATTTCTTTAGTTACCAACCTGGCCAATCATTTTGAAAAAAGAGGGCAGGGAGACATCGCAGTTATAACCTCAGTTGCAGGAGATCGGGGCAGGCAAAGTAATTATGTGTACGGCACAGCTAAAGGTGGCCTCTCTATTTTTCTTCAAGGCCTTAGAAATAGATTTGGAAAGACTAAGATTAACATTATCGATATTCGACCTGGATTTACAGATACTCCAATGACTGCTGATATTCAAAAAGGACCTTTGTTTGTCAGTGCTGCTGTTGTTGGAAAAGGAATCGTAGAAGCGATCGATAAGAAGAAAGAGATTGTTTATTTGCCATGGTTTTGGCGTTTTATAATGCTTATTATTCGGTCAATCCCAGAAAGTATATTTAAAAAGATGAGTCTTTAGAGGACAGCTTTAAAATCTAGCCGTTCCTTAGTAACTTTAATTGCAACCTTACTAGAATCTACCAAAAGCCATCTACGACCTAGCTTAGATGAGACAACTCCGGTAGTTCCCGATCCGCAGAAAAAATCAGCAACCAAATCTTCCTGTATAGTAGATGCAAGGATAATTCTTTCAAGCAAACTCTCCGGTTTTTGAGTTGGATAGTTGACCCGTTCAGATTGATTTCCTCTAAGAGCTGCGATGTCCCAAACATCCCGCATTGCGACTAAGTTATAAATTCCATTTTCATCTTCTGCTAAGTTTATATTCTTAAACCCATATTTATGACTTAAATAAGATTTCTCCGATAAGCCATTCCATAAAGTGTTACTTTTATTCTTTGCTACAAAATGTATTGTGTCATGCTTTTTTGCATACCCAAGTTTCTTTGAATTTCCACCAGTTCGATAAGACCAGATGCATTCATTAACATAATTTTCTATACCAAAGATCTCATCAAGCATTAACTTTATATAAGCAGAGGCCCGATAATCACAGTGGACATAGAGGCTACCATCATCACTAAGAAGCTGATGTATAAGCTGCAAGCGAAGCCAGAGAAATTGCAAATATGTGGAGCCATCACTTGACCAAGCGTCATGATAAGCTATTTCTCTTTTATCTACAGACTTCCCTTTTTTTAATTTATCAGATTTTAATTTATCAGAGGTGAAAAATGATTGATCAGCGTTAAAAGGTGGATCTATATAAACTAGTTTAATTTTATTTTTTAATTGATCTAAGAAATGAAACATAAACTCTAGATTATTGGCATGTACTAATGAGTTGCCATCGCCTAGTTGAGCAGGAGATCCAATTATGAAGCTTTGTTTATCTTTTAGACCTTCTATGCAACTCAGATCACCCAAAATTGTCTTGCCCGGCCAGTTCAGAGAAACTGCGATATCGCTATCAAGCGATTTTTTCTTGGAACTTATATTTAACATAGAGTTTAAGATAGAGATGGATCACTAAAGTGAAGCAATAAGAAATATTCGTAAATTACCAACAAAAATACCACCGGCTCAGTAATAATTGCATAGATATGGAACTCTGCTACATAAAGATCTCTTAATTCAAGCAAAAATCGTACGTTTCGTAAATAAGTTCAATTATCTATCCAATTTTTAGCCCAGGAATGACAATTGCACCTCCGGCTATGCCGATACTTTAATTTACACATGCTTACTGAAACTTAGGTTATGAGCATTTTCAATTCTATATATTACGATAGGGGGGTTAGCATCATTGAGATGCTGGTAACTTTATCGATTTCAGCAGTCTTAGCTAGTTTTAGTGTTCCATCACTGGCGACCTTCTATGGCCAGATGCAAGCAAGTGATGATTTAAGAAAATTAACATACACCTTAAGCGAGCTCCGCTCCGAAGCAGTACGGATGAAGATCAACATAAGAATTGCGTTTAATGAACAGGGCTATGAATGGGATATAGGAGATGACGGTTCAATTGATGGAAATAAGACACTACTGCCTACATCTAGCTGGCAAAATGACACCCCACCAACTGACATACTATTTAATGGGCTAGGAGTTGTTAGAGGTATTGGTAGTGAGACTACGGTAACCATTAGCAATCGAGAGTCTGAGAGATCGTGCAAAATTAACTCAAATGGATATATTAGTATCTAAATTATAAGGTATGTTCAAAAGGTTTCTAAAATCAGAACTGGGTATTGGATTAATTGAGAACTTAGTTTCAATCTCAATTACTTCGATCGTGCTTGCCTCGGCGGCCTCTTCAATGTTTATGGCTTTTCAAGGAAATAAGATAGCCCGCACCTATACTAGTATCGTTGGCGACGTTCAGGGGATTGTAGATGGGTTAAGATCAAACAATTATTCTGTAATTCTTGATAAATTCTCTACTCCGTATCTGTCGATTTCTGATGGACAGACAATGAGTGAAACCATAGTTAGTAGCCCCTCTCGCTCTTCATATATATTAACTTATACAGCAATAAAGAGATCGGCATCCTCAATACCCGATGCAGTAAAAGTTCAAGTTCAAATTGCTCATCAAGTGGGGGCTTTTGGAGCAAATTCATACGCATTTGAAACTATTATTGCGCAGAAGGGGTAAAAAGATGTGTTGCAATAAGATACAGAACGAACAAGGAGTAGGGGTAGCTGAGCTACTTGTAGGTGTCTTTATTTTTAGTATTATAATCCTTGCTATCTCATCTTTTGCAAATCTTACATTTACAAATTTGGGATTAGAAAATAGAGCCTCTGCATCATCTCGTGAATTGAGAAATGCGCTAGCTCTGATGAGTAGTGAGTTACGAATGGGATCCTCTGTCTCCCCTTATTTACCTGGTGACGATCCGGCAATAATTAACTGCCTTTCTCAAATATCAACTAGCTCTACCTCAATTAGATTTCTTGTTATTCATGACGACATCTCAGCTACTTCAGGAATTCAGCCATATTATGTTGGATACAGTTATGATGCTACAAAGAAGCAATTATTAAGAGGGGAGATTCCTGGTATCAGCATTACAAACTGTGCACTTCCTCCCGGAGATCCCTTGTCAAGCGCTTATGCACGAGTAGTTGCTGACAGAGTTTATACTTATGATAATAATGGGGATGGTGCAGATGAGTCTGTATTTTCTTATGCGAATGGAACGTTAAATGTAAACCTAGCAGTTAGAGTAGCTGCTCAAAATGGCACTCAAAGGACTCAAGGAGTGACAACTAGAATTTTTACAAGAAACTCGTCATGAATAGAATGTTGAATTTAAAAACTGGCTTAATAATTAATCAGGGTGGGATGTCTCTACCCATTGCACTTTTTTTAATATTAGCAATTAGTGCAGCATCTTCGATTCTTTCTAACGCAGCCACACAAAACTTAAAAGAAGTTAAGATTACTGAATCAACTAATGATAGCTTTTATATCGCAGAAGGAGCACTGCAGGATTTCATCGGACAGCTAGGAGCTTATTCGCAATTATGGAGAGAGAAAGTAGTCCTAGCAGCTCTACCCTTAGGACAAGTTCAATATTCGCCAATTACCTATGCTTCAACTAATGGGATTCCATCCTGCTCAGGAATTGCGTGTCATAGAAAGATGTACCCAGTTGGAGGAGGAGTTCTAAAAAACTTTGGTCCATTAGGAGGTGCTGGTGACATAGTGGACACAACAAAAAGTATTACAAATCAATTAGATCAAAGCTCACTTCCTACAGCAGATATTACATTAAACAATAGAAATGCTTGGTTTCAAGTTGAAAGGCTAGACGAAACAAGTCCAGGTAAAAATTCAATTGGCGCGAGTTTAACAAACAATGATATTCATGGCTCAAGCTCTAGTGCAATTCGATACCGTGTAACATCAATTGCTTTAAGAACCTTAAAAAACAAAACTGGTCTATCAACTTTAATAACTGTCTTGGAACTACCACCAACCTAGATGGAAAATATATTAAAAAAACTCGGCTATTTCACGCTTGCTATATGGGTAGCCATAGCTCCATCGCTGCTTACTGCACAAACTTCTGAGATCCCTGTTATCATCAATAAAGTTGCTGGTGCGAAAGCAATGTTTCTGATCGATGATTCAGGCTCTATGGCAGCCGTTGTTGAACATCCTGAGTTTGATCCTGCAAGTTCTGTGGCAACAAACGTAAACAATAAGATCCCTGGATTAATATTTCGAATTGAATCAGGAGGAACAGCCCCAACTACAGGGAAGACAATGCGTCCAGCTTTACTTGAGTTTAACTATCTTTACAACAATGTACTGACTTCGTATCGAGGACAAGTAACAGGAAATCTCTTTAATACTGGAACTCTTGCGACTGCTAGCACATTAAACTCTATTAAACACTTTGGCTGCACAAATAGCAGTGGATACTGCTGTCCACCGATAGGTTCTTGTACATACAGCAACGTTTACGGAATTAACAATGCGATGTTGTACTCTAACAATAACACAAAGGGATCAAGTGTTTTTCAGGTGGCAAACCTAGCTCAAAGTGGCGGATCGTATGTAACAGATGTCAATGGCCATGAATATCTTTATGTTGATGCTTACAGCAATACTTACTACACAACTTTTCAAAACTGGGGAAGCTACTGGCCAAAATTTGATGGAAGTGGAAACCAATTAACATATCTTACAAGAACGTTTACTAGCCTAGGTGGCAATGTAGTTTTTAATGGCAAAGAGATATTTCTAGCTGCTGGTCTTTATAGAATTGAATATTTAAGGTGGTTATTTTATGCAGCAACACCAACACAGCTAAGTACCCTTCCTGGAGCTACAAGAATTCAGATTGTAAAAGATGTGATGGAGCAGCTAATCTTAAATAATCCAAACGTCTCTTTTGGATTAGCAACACTTAATGGAACCTCCTTTTCGCCAGGCGTTAATTCTGGATACTTAATAGATCAGTGGTACTCCCCTGAAGGAAATACAGTTCAAGGCACATCTCCAAAGGTAAGAGCTCCAATTGGAACATCGGCTGCTGCACTTATTAATTCCCTAGATACTATTGGACCCGATGGTGGTACTCCTCTTACAAATTCCTATATTGAAGTAATGAGGTATTATAATGGACAGACTGACAACGATCCTTATTGCAATAACTGCCAATATACCTCTCCTATAACATCTCAGTGTGATGGCCATTTTATAGTTATGTTAACTGATGGAATACCAACGAGTGAGACATCAAACTCTTTTAACGGTCAATGGATTGGGGATTGCGATAATGATAATAACGATGGCGCAGCAACAAATAATGGATGCTCGCAAAGTATCTGTCCAAAATTTTTAGATGATGCCGCTTGTACAGCTAGAACATTTGACTTTGCTCCTTCTGCAGCTTTTCCTGGCACACAAAATGTCATCTCATATGCTGTTGGATTGGGATTAGACTATAGCTTGCTTAATGATTTTGCATACGATGGTGGATCTGGGCAGGCGTTAATAGCATCTACGGCAGAGGAGATCTCTACTGCGCTTCAAAATATTATTACCACTATCATTAATACGCCTGTATCAGGAGCGGGCGTTGCCTTAGCAGAATCTTTCGGTCAAACAGGTAAGGTTTATAGACCAAGATTTAGAGCGGATGTTTGGAGAGGTAATATCGATGTATTTCAGTATCTCGGCGGAGTACTTCAGTTTATGTACGATATGGGGGATGTGCTTGAATCACGAGATGTCACCACATCACCTAGAACAATAATAGTTGGACACGATCCAGATCATGATGGTAACACAAATCAAACCTTACCTTTTACTACTGCAAATGCGGCAACACTTAAACCTGAACTATTTGAATTATTTTATAACGGAACAGAATCAACCTCCTTACTAGCTGCACCAATTGCGACTTATACAAACGATGCATCGTCAGTCACACTGATTAATTACATTCACGGTATCGATCTAAATGGTCTGAGAAAACGGGATCAAGATGTTGATGGATTAGTTGAAAAGCTTGGGGATATTGTTTACTCCCGACCGGTAGAGGTGGGAGCAAAAAATGGTAATTATAATAAGATGGAAGGATACGCAGAATATGTCTCAGGCAGGGCGTCGCAACCTAAAGTTTTACTAGTAGGGGCCAATGATGGAATGTTGCACGCATTTGATACTGAAAGCGGTGCGGAACTATGGGCATATATTCCAGCCTCAGTTGTCAAACATTTAGAAAAACTCTCCCGTCCACAATATAATATTGCATATCGTCGCTCATTTGTTGATGCAGACATAATCGTTGAAGATGCTTACATAAGTGGCTCTTGGCGCACGGTAGCAATGTTTGGCTTAAGAACTGGTGGATCTACCTATACAGTTTTAGATATAACTAATCGCGCTAGTCCTACCTTACTTTTTGAAGTTAATGCGGATACCAGTGGCGGACAAAGTTGGACCTCTCCAATCGTTGTTCCAATAAACGGCCCATCAAGTTCGAGTAACCCATCTCAATTTAGTTGGTATATGGTGGTTGGTACAGGAGAAGGAAAGACAACTGCTGGTACAAATATTATCGCTTACGATCTTGGTAGTAGCGCACCTTCAGGTACAGTTATCTCCCTTAATGCATCTGATCCTGCTGGAACAAGTGCTATTGGACTCACCGCATTACAAACAGATAAAGATCTAAACGTAGATCGAATCTATGTTGGGACCGAATCGGGTGACATGTATAGAATACAAACCTCTGGTCTTCCAGGATCATGGGTAAAACAAAAGATGTATAGTGGTACCTCTACCCAACCTATTACATCTGCACCACTAGGAGTTTTAGTAGAAAATCGACTCTATGATCCATCGGCAACTATTGGGATACAGACTATTGAGCTAGCAATTGGTGTTTACTGGGGTACAGGTCGTTTTGATACTACTGTCGACATAACGACTACCGGCACTACAACTCAATCAATTATCGGAATGTTCGATCCTGTTAAAACTGACAGTGATGATTACAGTAATGTTCTTTTAAATCTATCAAAAGCAAGTTTGAAAAATCAAACCATAGGTCAATTTGACGTTACCCGAGCAGCAGGTGGAATTTACAATATCTCAACAGCGCAGTCTGGATTTTATATGGATCTAGCAACAACTATTAACCTAAATGTGAATAACTTTATAAATCCAGTTGGCATGGTAACAGAGCCTCCTACAAATTTAAGAGGTGCACTTTTATTCTCAACTTATCTACCAAATCAAGGACTATGTAGTGTAGGTGGATATGGATTTTTACAAGCAGTTAATTTTATAACTGGCGGTGGATTAGTCGTCGATCTTCATAGCAATGAGGAGGATCCATTCTATAATGGCGGTATCCCAGATATGGATGGAGATAACGACTACGATGCTCAAGATTTAACAATGGCTTATGATAGTGGCGTAATTCAACCTCTTCTAGATGCTCATGTTGAATCAATAGATATGCTACAAACTAATCCCTATATTATGGATGGAAACTTGTTAAAAAACGATATTCGTTTACATGCAAGTAATGGTGGTATTGAAGCCTGTGTTGCTGCATTAGGAAACACTGGTGCTCCAAGCTCTCCAACTATACTCTTTAATGGAAGTAAAATTATAATCCAGCCCGCTTATCCAATACCTCCTGCGGTTGGTGCTGGAATCACTCAATCTTCAACAGTCCCACCACCTGAAGCATTACCTGTCAATATTTATAACGTTCCTCCAAACGTGCTTAGTTTTCATGAAAGTACAGGGCAATAAGAAAGGGATAAAGTTTAATGAGAAATACTATGTTTAAGATTCTGTTACTTATCTTTTTTTTGTCCGTGCCATTCTTAATAGTCCAGGCTCAAGAATCATCCTTTGATGAACCCGAATCTGCAATGCCCGATCTCAAAGTGCAAGCTGAGCAGATTAAAAAAGCGATACTTACTGGAAATCCAAAATTTACACTTATTGGAACTTTAGAGAAGGGGACCAAAGCTGACTATTCGATTAATGGTGAAGATTTAGTCGTTGATTCTAATGCTAGAATAGTTGGCAACCTTAAACTTGGCGCTAGTGTAAGTGCAAGAGGGGATAGAATTGGGGACAGAAATTACGCAAAGGTTATTCTGGTTGGAGATCCATCATCAAAACCTTCAAAGAAAGATCCATCGGAGAAGGAGAGTGATAGCGCTTTAGTCGGATCTTCCGGCCCAAAAGGATTACCTGGTCAAAAGCTCCAAAACTAGCGAACATTGAGGCAGTCTAATTTTTAGAATAATTAAAAGCTGACGAAAAAAGTAATTCGAGTTTTCAGTGCAGATTAACAACATACATCTTAAAAAATTCTTTGCTCAAGAAAGGGTTAACGCACTTCTATCTGAGCTAAATAAACAATCTAAGGAGTTTTCTTGTAAAAGAATCGGTGTAATTAGAGTCTTACTTGCAATCTTTATCTCTCTTTTGCCAGCACTTTCTCACTATCTCTATATTTACAGGGCCGAAGTTGACATTACCACCATCTTAGTTGGTGTAGCGACGGTTCTCTCTTTACTCTTTAGAATTAGACATCAAATTCCTTTTAGTTCAGTAAAAAATTGGAACAAGTCTCTAGGATTAACTCACACAGCTTTTGCTCTAGGATGCGTTCCAATAGTAATTCTACTTCTAATTTCCCCTGAGAGTCTTATTCCTCCTCAAGCGAGCCCAGAAGGAGGATCTAGTACCCAACCATCTGCTACATCAGTCGTCCATTTTATCTTAGGTGTCTCTGTTTGGGCTGGTCTCACTGAGGAAATTATTTATAGAGGACTACTTATAAGCGTTCTTCGAAGGTGTACTATATTTAAGGATCAGATAACGAGAGATCGCATGGCAATACTGCTTAGCGCTGTTATCTTTGGGTTATCTCATTATTATCTCTGGGGGCCATCACTTTCTATTGCTCTTATCGGCTTAGGTCTCGGCTTTGGTATGGCTTACATTGCCATAGGTGAATTAATTCTTCCACTGATCGTCTATCACATCATGTTTGATGTCTTAAGCTTGAGCTTCGCGTTTCTTGCGCATAAGATATAGCTCTTCCTGTTAACCATAAGTAACCTAATAACTCTTGATGTCTAAGAACTTAAAGATCTCTAATGCTCATGAAAACAATCTAAAGGGAATCTCTTTGGAGATTCCACATAATGAGCTAGTTGTGATCACTGGTCTTTCTGGATCAGGCAAATCATCTTTGGCATTTGATACTATACATGCTGAGGGTCAACGGCGGTACTTAGAGACATTCTCATCATACATCAGACAGTTTTTTGATCAGATAAAAAAACCTGATGCAGATCTAATTCAAAACATCCGCCCAAGCATTGCTATTGAGCAGAAAACTAGGATCAAATCTTCTCGCTCAACTGTCGGATCGGTATCGGGAATCAACGATTACTTAAAGATAATTTGGAATTACTTCTCAGTCCCAGTTTGTCCAAGCTGTGAGTCAACTATTCAAACATATTCTCCTAAAAAAGCAGCTCAATTTATCTTTGAGTTAATAGAAAAGGAGAGAAGCTCAATCTTTGTCTTATGTGCCAAAGTTGGAATTAAAAAAGAGGATAAGCGAAAAGATGTTTCCTTAAAATCTCAATTAGAGAAATTTAAAACTCTGGGACTAACGAGAATTTTTGACTTTTCAACCGGTCAAATTGTTGAACTCGACTCACTAAAACAATCACAGATAAAAAAATCTGAGCACCTATTTTTTGCAATTGAAAGAATTAAATATGGCAGTCATCAGCTAGAAGCTTTAATTCGCATTATTGATAAAGCATATTCTATCTCGCCTAGTACCTGCTCTTTAGTACAATTTGGAGAGCTACAGGCTGGATCGCTAAAGCCATATCTAAAAATTATTAACTGCCCAGATCAACCTAATATTCGAAATACAAGCAGAAAACTTTATGAGTTTAGCAATCTTCCTCAGTGTGAATTTGCTAATACTAACTTAAGCTCTAAACGCCCCTCTCTTTTTAACTATAACCATCCCTATGGAGCCTGTGAAAATTGTAAAGGGTTTGGTTCTGTCTTGGTGGTCGACCAAGATAAATGCATTCCAGTAAAATCTCTATCTATTAAAGAGAGGGCAATTGCTTGCTGGGCTGGTGATGGTGCAAGTAGGCAATTTAAAAATTTAGTAAAGTTTTGTGACAAGCGTAACATCTCTACAAAAAAACCATGGGCTAGTTTAAATGAGTCAGATCGGGATTTAATCTTTAACCATAATACTTCTGATTTTCGAGGTATTGCTCCATGGTTTAAACGTCTTGAAAGGAAAATATACAAAACTCATGTGCGAGTATTCATCTCCCGCTATAGAAAAGAGATTGCCTGTCCGTCATGCCAAGGCAAGCGATATAACAGATCCGCTTTATCCTATAAGATCGGAGAGAGAGATATTTCAGTGATCTCAGGGATGCCGATGTCAGAATTTTATGAGTGGTTATCTTCCCTTCATAACTTAAATCCTAATCTACCTCATCAGATCAATGAAGTTTTTAAAGAAGCTCTCGGCAGAGTCCGTTATCTCTTAGAGGTAGGCCTGCCTTACCTTACTCTCAGTCGTCAATCGAACACCTTATCTGGAGGCGAAACTCAACGAGTTAACTTAGCTACAGCCATAGGTAGCAATCTTATTTCAACTCAGTTTGTACTTGATGAACCTACTGTTGGATTACACTCGCGAGACACTGCAAAGTTACTAAAGGCAATAAAAGAGCTTAAATCGCGTGGTAACAGTCTGCTTATAGTTGAGCATGATCTTGATGTTATAGATGAGGCAGATCACATTATTGAAATTGGTCCACATGCTGGCAATTTAGGGGGGGAAGTCGCCTATAATGGTCCTAGGAATACCTGGGCAGGATTAAATCCGGTACTTATAGCACCTCCTACTCCTATCTCTATTTCTAGCTTGGTAAAGCAAAATTTCTTATCAATTAAAAATGCGACTGCTAGAAATTTAAAAAATATAACAGTCAATATTCCTCTTAATCAACTGGTAACACTCAGTGGAGTTTCTGGAAGTGGCAAAAGTACCCTACTTAATGAGGTTATCTCAAAGGAGTATCTTAACTTTAAAAACTCACTAAAGAGTATTCACGCTGAATCTATTACTGGATACGATCATATAGACAAAGTGATCTTGGTTGATCAGGCTCCGATATCGAAAACTCCTCGGGGAAATATCGCTACCTATTCTGGAATATGGGATGAGGTTAGAAAAACGCTCTCTCAAACAGAGGAGGCAAAGCTTAGACGGCTTACTAAATCATCTTTCTCATTCAATGTTGATGCGGGGCGTTGCAAAGCATGTCGGGGAGCCGGCTTTATTAAAGAAGACATGCAGTTTCTAAGTGATGTTTATATCCCTTGTGATAGTTGCTTAGGCAAAAGATTTGAACAGATTGTTCTTGAAGTAAACTATAAAGGCAAAAATATTGCTGATATTCTTTCAATGAGTGTCGATGAAGCAGCAATATTTTTTGAAAACTCTAAATCAATAAGCTCAGCAGTCAGGAATTTACTAGCTCTTGGACTAGGATACCTAAGATTAGGACACTCACTAAGCGAACTATCAGGTGGAGAAGCTCAGAGATTAAAACTTGTTTCATATTTAGAAAACAGATCTGAAGCTCCTTGCTTATTTCTCTTTGATGAGCCAACAACTGGATTACACATTAATGATATTGCAAAACTAGTATCTTTATTAAGATCTCTTGTTGATTACGGACATTCAGTCATTACAATCGAGCACAACCTAACATTCATTAATGCCTCTGATTGGATTATAGACATGGGCCCTGAGGGAGGAGAGGGCGGTGGTAGAATCTTATTTGAAGGAACTGCTGACTCTTTATCAAGATCTCCTGATATCTCTTATACTGCAAAATTTTTAAGCCAATACAGATCAGCAAACTCTTCGAGCAAAGTTATAAAACTAAGGGCAGATGATCAAAAAATCAAACCCTTTAAGTCTGAGCTAATTATCAAAGGAGCAAGAGAGCATAACCTTAAAGACGTAAATCTTAATGTGCCACTTAATAAGTTCGTTGTTTTTACTGGAGTTTCAGGATCAGGCAAAAGCTCAATTGCTAAAGATATAATTTATGCCGAAGGCCAAAGGAGTTATCTTGATTGCCTCTCGCCATATGCTAGGCAGTTTATTAAAGAGCTAAAAAGACCGGAAATTGATTCAATTTCAGGAGTACCGCCAACTATCTGTGTTTATCAACACACTTATCAACCTGGAAGGCACTCTACAGTTGGAACAATGTCTGAGATATATAGTTTCTTAAGATTACTGTATGCCAAGATCGGGATACAGCACTGTCCTGATCATCCTGATAAAATAATCTCTGCACAATCTCCACATGAAATCGCTTCTATAATCTGTCAATATAATTCTGATAATGTAAAAATTTTAAGTCCGATCATTAAAGCAAAAAAGGGGTTTCACAAAAACATCTTTGAGCGCGCTCTTGAACTAGAGTTTTCTCAGGTAAGGGTTGATAGAAAAATAGGATCTACTTCTAAATACATCGAAGGTCTAGATAGAAACAAACCCCATACCATCGAATATATAATAGCTAATTTTAAGCCAAATACTGCAAATCTAGATCTAGTTGAGGAAGCGATAATACAGGCATTATCTTTAGGATCTGGCTCCATCATTGCTCTTACTAGTAAAGGAGAGGAGGTGTTTAGCACCTCGAGATCGTGCCCTATCTGTAATCGTGGGTTTTTAAAACCTGATCCAGAAGATCTCTCCTTCAGCTCAAAACGAGGTAGGTGCCAAGAGTGCGCTGGTATTGGGGAGATAAAAAATATTCCCTGCAAAAAATGTCAGGGGTCTCGACTCTCTGAACTAGGTAGAAATTTACAAATTGCTGAGCAAACCATTTACGATCTAAGCAAACTAGATCTTCATTCATTAAAAACATTTTTAAGTCAGATTAAGTTAAATAAAAATGAAAAGTTATTATCTGATCTCCTAATCTCTGAGGTTTTACAAAGGATAGATCTGTTAATTGATTTCGGTCTTTCATACCTACCTTTACATAGGCACTGTACTACTTTATCGGGTGGTGAATTGCAAAGATTAAGACTTGCTGCTGCCCTAGGCTCCTCTCTTAGTGGAGTGCTGTACATATTAGATGAGCCCTCTGCTGGCCTACATCCTCTTGATAACCGGTATGTTCTTGATAAATTAAATGAACTTAAGGCAACTGATAATTCAATCATTGTAATTGAACATGACAGCGATACCATCCTATCAGCAGACTATGTAATTGATGTAGGTCCAGGTGGGGGTCAAAATGGTGGCAATATTGTTTATGAGGGAGTAATTGAAGATTTCATTAACTGTAAAGATTCTGTCACCGCACAGGAACTAAAAAAAGCTACCGTAGCTAATTCAAATAATCTTAAAATTATCAATAAAAGCCCTAAAAACAAGGGCTTTTTAACAATCAAAGGAAGCCGACATAATATAAAAGATATCTCTATTAACCTTCCACTTGGAAGTTTGATCGGCGTTATAGGAGTCTCAGGATCAGGAAAAAGCACTTTAATAGAAAAAATGCTTGGAGAAACAATTCAAGCTGGTGATAAAAACCAAAGTGTCTGGGAGTCAAAAGGGATTCAAATTACCTCATCTTCCGTTATCTCAAATTTATATGTTGTAAATCAGAAACCACTTGGGAAAAACTCTCGCTCAGTCCCTGCTTCATACCTAAAAGTATGGGATGAAATTCGAAAAGTGTTTGCTATGACGCCAGAGGCAAAAGCACGCGGCTGGAAGGAGAGCTACTTCTCATTTAATTCAGGAAAGGGTCGATGTCCGGAATGTAAAGGAATGGGGGAGATTGTTTTAGAGATGAATTTCCTGCCAAGTGCTAAAGTTCCGTGCGATCGATGTCGAGGTTCTCGATTTTCAGAGGAAGCATGTACTGCGCTATATGCAAATTTTACTATCAGCGACGTACTTAAGATGACTTTGGAGGAAGCAAAAGGCGTATTTACGAATCATAAAAAGATACATCAAATACTTTCCACCGCAGTAGAGCTTGGTATTGGATATATCTCTTTAGGTCAGAGTACAACCACCCTATCAGGAGGTGAGGCTCAAAGATTAAAGTTAACTATCGAGCTATCAAAATCGAAGCGAGAAAACTCGATTTATATTTTAGATGAACCTACTTCAGGACTTCATATGAGTGATGTTGCTCGACTAGTGAATGCACTACAAACTCTAGTTGAACTTGGGCATACTGTGATCGTCATAGAACATGACATTCAAGTAATTCAAAATTGCCACCATATTATTGAACTAGGTCCTGGACCTGGAGATGGTGGTGGTAAGGTTATATTTGAAGGAAGATTCTCTAGTCTTTTAGATTCTAATACTCCTTGGAGTAGTGTTTTAAAGGAGAAAAGCGATCTCTCTAAGCATCAGAATAAATATTCTAGCTAAAGTTACGATCATCATTCCCCTGACATCAAAACCCTGATTTTTAATTTTTCTCTTTGTTACCTACAGACCCGTGATAAGATCGGCCCGTTAAGCATAGGGGCATGTCGCCGGTTCTAGCATTGCCCTTTTCGTGTAAATGTTTCTCTTTTTATTCTTAGGTTTTTGCTCTTTCTTACTAGATAAATGTTTTTGGCGACAAACAATGCCAGACACCGAGGGAGTCTGTATGGCTAAAGTTCTTGTCGTCGATGACGAACAGTCCGTCCAGCAAGTACTAAGATCTTTTCTTGAGATCGATGGGCACCATGTACTCACCGCAGGAAACTACGATGAGGCATTATTCCAACTTGCCGAGGGTGAAGCTGACCTAGTCGTCACCGATGTTGTACTTGGGAAGAAAACAGGATTAGAGATCCTAAACGTCGTAAACGATCAACGACCTAATACTCCTGTAATCGTTATCACCGGACAACCTACACTCGAAACAGCTGCTACCTGCGTAAGATCAGGGGCCTTCGATTTACTTCAAAAACCATTAGATAGAAGAGATTTTATTAATGCTACTCATAGGGCGATAAGAGAGGGTCGTCGCAGAAAAAAACTAGGAGCTCTTACAGTTGAGAATCGACGCCATCGCAGAACACTTGGGCAGAAAGTTGAGAGACAAAATGTCGAGATTGAAAGAGCAACAAAAGCGTTAATAAAAAGTGAGCATCGGTATAGTTCTCTGGTTGCTGCTGTTCCTGAGATCATTTTGGAGTTTGATAAAGACTATAGATGTATTTGGTATAATGACGTAGCTCAGAGATTCTATGGTGATCATATTTATAATAAACACCTTTATGACTTAAGTGCGATTGAAGATGAAAAGGAAAACTTAAAAAATAGAATCTCCTCTATGCCACGTGGTTCCCAGGCATTTCTTCAAATCAAATGTCATACGACCCGCAAGGATGGCACCGATCGCTGGGTATCATGGAGGATTAAGCCACTTCATAAATCTTCTGGTGAGTTTTATGGAGTACTTGCTACAGCCCGAGACATAACTGAGATGGCCAATCTGGAGGACCAGGTAAGGCAAAAAGCAAAGTTAGAAACTATCGGTCAACTTGCTGGGGGGGTAGCTCACGATTTTAACAATATGCTCGGGGCAATCCTTGCTCAATCTAATCTCTTACAAAGAATAATGCCTCAAAGTCAGCAGGTTACTCAGTCACTAGGTAGTATTGAAACAGGAGTCTTAAGAGCAAAGGAATTAACTGATAAACTTTTAGGCTTTGCTCAGTGTGGAAAAACAAAGAACTGTCCATTTGATATCCACAAAGTAGTCGAAGAGGTAACAAATCTTTTAAACCGTACTCTTGATAAAAGAATTGTACTTTGTACAAACCTGAAAGCTTCAAGATCTACTATCTTTGGGGATCCTAGTCAGCTTTATCAAGTTATTCTTAATTTAGTAATCAATAGTAGAGATGCAATCCTTGAACGATTTCAGGAGAATCCTAATCCTAACTTGTGTGGCACCATTAATATTGCAACATCACTTGTTGATAGTCTTGATTATACCTCACCAACTTCGATGTCATCATTTATTAGAATTTCTATCCACGATAACGGATGTGGCATACCAAGAGATGTCGAGCAAAAAATATTTGAGCCCTTTTTTACCACAAAAAAGGATAACGGAAACTCAGGCATGGGACTGGCCATGGTTTATGGGATAATCACTAATCATGATGGATACATCAGCGTAACCTCTTTACCAGAAATGGATACTGCTTTTTTTATTCATCTACCAGTTGCAGCTAAAGAGATTGAGATCACCAAGCCAGAAGCCATACCTATAATCAAGCCAGGCAAAAGTTCAATATTACTAATTGATGATGAAGAATTAGTTAGATCTTCTCTCTCTGCACTTTTACGCTCAATTGGGTATCAAACTTTCTGTGCGGGAAATGGGGATGAAGCACTCTCTGTTTATCAATCTGCTTTAAAGGATATAGATCTAGTTATTTTAGACCTTATGATGCCCGGATTACAGGTTTCTAGCTGTATAAAAAGGCTAAAGACTACAAAACCATCTATTAAAATACTACTAACATCAGGTTACGGTCTCAATGATAAATCTCAGGAAATTTTAACTGAAGCAGCAGATGGTTTTATACAAAAGCCTTGCGATCTAAGTGAGCTTTCAAAAATTATTGCGACAACGTTGAGTGGCTCTTGATCTCGTAAAAGCTATATCCCGAGCTACTAAGGCGTTCTTCTATTTGGGTTAGGACAAACTCCTGCCAAAGATTGGTTTCCTTTTCATTCAAAGCAGAGCTAAATGTCGATTCGGTACGAGCTCTATGGAGAAAAAGATGGGTGACTCCTTGAGCTATTAATTCTTGCTTAATATCACTCGCTTTACCCGCATCTCGTATCATCTTAATAATTGTTCGTTCAGAAAAATGTCCGCCAATAACTGGCACATCAAAATAAAAAAATCTATTGCCAGTACTTAATAGGTAAATCTTAGCATTTGGGTTAGTGCTTAGCTGTTCATTGATAAAGCGAATCGCTGGATACTCTATTAAATGATCATCTAAGTAAGCCTCCGGCTCTCCATCGTTTAGCAAATAGGGAAGTAAATCTATCTTACTTAAGTGGTGATAACTGTAAAAACTGACAAAAAGAATATGAGAAATAAAGCATAAATTTACAAACCACTTACCATAATCGCCACGTTTATTAGCTAAATAAAAAAGAGATTGGATTGTTAAAGCAATGACTGGCAGTGAGATAGGCGCCAAATATCTAGTCCTGGCACTAGCAGTCAAAATTGAAAAGATAAAATATCCAGTAGAAAAGACAATGCTCCATAAAGCCCAAGGAGTATTGCGCGCCCAAAAAATGGAAGCAAAGAAAAACAATAGGAGAGGGCTTAAAACCGCATCAAATTTAGTAGGATTATTGTCTGCTCCATTTAAAATCATCCTAAATGGAATCAGCACTATATCAAGAATTCCCTCACCATATAGTAAGTGTCTCTGCTCAAGTGGGGACATTTTAGCTAAGACACTCACCGATGCTATACCGCCGGCACCAGAAGTTTGAAGAAATGGATATATTGGTGTGTCCGTCCAGATATAATTTTTAATCATCCAGGGAGAGAATAGCAGTAATGAAATTAGGCAGAGAACAGCCGTGATCTTAAATACAGATCTTAAGGCCACCTTCTTTTGAACACCATAAAGGATAAATCCAGCTAGAAAGAATAAGACAGCAGGGATAGCATTATATTTCACCCCCAAGGCTAATCCTAAAGAGATTCCAGATAGAAAAACATCCTCTCCCTTAAATTTTACCTCTACAGTTTTTACTAATAATGCAAACGGAATTGCAAAATATAGAGCTAATGCGATATCAACGAGCGGCTCTCCGGCAAGTCTTTGAAAGATGGGCATCGTTAAAGTTAAAAGGAAAGCCCATAGAGCGAATCGATCTTTCTCTGTTCTCCCTTTTACAAAAAGAGCAATAACAGCAGATAGCTGTAAAAGAAAAGTAAAGTGGTAAAACGCAGAGAGCTGTAAAAGATCAAGTGATAAGAGACCAGTAAACCCGAGTTGTACAAGCATTGGATAGTACGACCACTCATGCCACGGTATTTCAAAGATATACCCTTTGATAATCCAAAGCTTTGGAATTGTTAAATGGTGAATCAGTGCATCTTTCGAAGTTATTGGAAGGATAGTTTGTGCTAGAATAAGAGTAAAAAAAACTACAAAAAGAGCTGAATAAACTAATCCAAAATCACTTTTTCTAACTCTTTTTAAAAAAACGTTACAGGATAGAGCTGTTACCCACACCTGAATTACCAAATGAACAATGAAAACGGTTGTAAAAATTACTGAAGAAACTCCAAGAAAGATCCCAATCGGTAAAAGCAGCAAAAGCAGGAGACCAGCTAGCAATATTGGCTTAACTATTCGACTCAGTTCCTCGTTCTCAGCTTTCATACACTATGGATTTAACCACAGAGTGGAGATAGACTGTAGGTCCTATTTAATATATCGAGAAAACTTATGTCATCAACTGATCCAGCAATTAAAATGGTAATGATGCCTAAAGATACCAATGCTCTAGGTAGTATCTTTGGCGGACATATTTTAAGTCTTATTGACTTAGCCGCTGGACAACACGCCAGGACTGTTGCGACTAAAAAATTCGTAACTAAAGTTTTTAGAGAAGTCGAATTTATCTCCCCTGTCTTTGTAGGAGATGTGGTTAGCTTTTATGCTAAGACACTAAAGATTGGCACAACTTCACTAACCATAAAGGTAGATGTAGAAGCTGTCCGGGGCGTTGATGCCCTAGAGTCATGTAAAGTTACATCGGCTGAAGTTGTAATGGTTTGTGTTAATGATAAAAATATCCCGGTGCCGATAAAGAAATAGCTCTAATAATTAAAAGCATCTGGAAGATATTTAATCAGCACTGATAAATTTCCTGTCGTTAAATCTTCTTTGTAAAATACAGCCGCAACATCAAACCGTATACTTTCAAAATTAAATCTTTTTAAATAGCCACGCTCTAAGTGAAGATATCGGTCGGTTATCTTTTTAAGCTTATTTGACTTCTTAGTATCGACAGCAGCAAAAGGAGAAAAGCCTTCAGCGATCTCCGCAGATCTTGTTTTAACTTCAACTATCGAGAGAATCCCTTGCTTTAAAGCTATTATATCAATCTCTCCAGTCTCACAGCTCCAGTTTCGATTTAAGATCTTAAATCCTTCTCTTTTTAGATAAAGGGCAGCAGCATCCTCACCACATTTACCTATACGCAGATGGGAACGCTTCGTTCTTACTAATGGAGGTTGATATGAATTCTTTGACACCACGAAAAGTCTCTCTATGTACAGGACATGGCCCTAGTCGTGAAACAGCTTCTCGGTGTGTTTTTGTTGGGTATCCGGCATGGATTTTGAAGCCGTAGCCAGGATACTTCGCATCGAGGACATCCATGAGATGATCCCGCCAGACTTTCGCCAAAATCGATGCTGCGCCGATCTCGACTCTAAGGTTATCTCCACCAATGATCGTCTCTTGGGGGTATGTGGTTTGAATAGGAACATTGCCATCAACCAAAACTTTATCCGTTTTTATCCGTTTCACAGCCAAAGACATCGCAAGTCTAGAGGCCTCTCGAATATTGAGTTCAGTTATTCTATGATGCCCTACTGAGACAATTGCCCAAGCAACTGCATCACGTTTTATGATCTCTACCAGATTTTCCCGTTTTTTTGCTGAAAGTTTCTTAGAATCTTTAATATCTAAATTTTTATAGCCATCTTCAAATACAGCGACAGCTGCAACTACTGGTCCAGCTAATGGGCCTCTGCCAACTTCATCAACTCCAGCAATTAACATCTTAACTATCTCTTTTTAGATTTTTGATTGTATTTAAGAAGAGGATTCTTTTCGACTTCTATCTTTATGCTACCGCCAGTTAGCTTACCTAATATAAACATAACAAATGGAAAGAGAATAATTCGATAATAAAGAATTGGAATTTCAAGAGGTACAATTTCAGCTATTGAAGCAATAGCTTTACGATCAATAAAAACTGAGACAGCTACACAAATAGTCAGAAACAAAGCTTGTTTTAGATAATCAGAGATATCATCACGACTACTTTTGTCACTAAATTTCTCTAAGAATCCCCAAAGAGCAACTAGGATAAAAAAAATGGGAAAGAGGCACCAAACGGTATAAATAATGTAATCAGTAAGAGTCATGCTGAGCTTTAAAAATAAGTCAATCCGCTTCCAGCCTACTTGATTAGATCTGGTGGAGTAAAGACATATCTTAGTGTCTAATAGAACTGATTACCTAGCTAGCCATTTGAAACGTTATCTTCCCTTTATCAACATCCATGAGCACGGATTGACCATCTTGTATTTGTCCAGAGAGAATTTTTTTTGCTAATCCTGTTTCAATCTCCCTCTGAATTAACCGTTTAAGAGGCCTAGCTCCATAAACTGGATCAAAACCGTGATCAATAAAATAGTTAGTAGCCTCCTCTGATAAGGACAGGCCTATTCGTCTTTCAGAGAGTCGATCGATTACCCGTGCAAGCTGAATAGTAACGATCTGTTTAATCTCATTGCGACCTAAAGGATTAAATATCACAGTTGAATCAACTCGATTTAAAAACTCAGGTCTAAAAAATGATGTCATTAGTTGATTAACCTCTTGCTCCATCTCCTCTCTAGCAATACTCCTCTCTTCAACATCGCCCTCTACTAAGCGAGTAGAATACTTAAGTATCTGCTGCGAACCAAGATTTGAGGTCATTATAAGAATTGTATTTTTAAAAGAGACCGTTCTGCCCTGCCCATCAGTTAACCGACCATCATCAAGAATTTGGAGTAAAACATTAAAAACATCCTGATGTGCTTTTTCAATTTCATCGAGTAGGATTATTGAAAACGGTTTCCTTCTAACAGCTTCTGTTAGCTGTCCTCCCTCTTCATATCCAACGTAACCTGGAGGAGCTCCAAGTAAGCGCGCAACAGAATGCTTTTCCATGTACTCTGACATATCAATTCGAATCATGGATCGTTCATCGTCAAAAAGAGCTTCTGCTAAAGCACGAGCAAGCTCAGTTTTTCCTACTCCAGTTGGCCCCATAAATATAAACGATCCGATCGGTTTATTTGGATCTTTAATGCCTGCCCGTGCTCTTAGAACTGCACTAGCAACTTCAGAAATAGCATTATCCTGCCCAATAACTTTACCTTTTAGTGTTTCCTCTAATCCTAAAACCTTCTCTCCCTCTCCTTGTAATAACTTAGCTACTGGAACACCTGTCCAACGAGCAACGATCTTGGCAATATCCTGATCGTCGATATCCTCTTTTAAAAGAATCGATCCGTCTTCTTTTTTAGCCTTTAGTTTTTTCTCTGCATCAACAAGCTCCTGTTCAAGCTTTATCAAAGTTCCATACTGAAGCTCTGCTGCTTTATTCAGATCGTAATCTCTTTTAGCTTTCTCAATAGATTGTTTTGTTTGCTCTATCTTTGTTCGAACACCACGAACCTCTTGGACAATTCTTTTTTCAGCATCCCATTGCAATCTTAATGCTGTATTTTTCTCTTGGAGGCCTCCAATATCTTTTTCGAGTTTTCCTAATCTTTCTTTAGATGCAACATCTGATTCCTTTTTTAATGCTTCTCGTTCAATTTCAAACTGTAGTAATCGGCGAGATACTTCATCAAGCTCAGTTGGCATTGAATCCATCTCAGTTCTTAATTTCGCTGCAGCTTCATCAATCAGATCTATCGCCTTATCTGGTAAGAAACGATCTGAGATATATCGATCGCTAAGCATCGCTGCTGCAACCATTGCAGAATCTTTAATTCGAATACCATGATGAAGTTCGTACTTCTCCTTTAATCCACGCAATATTGAGATAGTATCTTCAACTGATGGCTGATCGACCATTACTGGTTGAAATCTACGCTCTAGCGCAGCGTCCTTTTCTATATATTTCTTGTATTCGTTAAGAGTGGTAGCTCCAACACAGTGAAGCTCACCCCTTGCTAACATCGGCTTTAATAGATTGCTAGCATCCATGGACCCCTCTGCGGCACCTGCGCCAACAACAGTATGGAGCTCATCTATAAATAAAATTACTTCACCTGCTGCGTCCTGAACTTCTTTCAGAACAGCCTTTAAACGCTCCTCAAATTCACCACGAAATTTTGCACCAGCAATAAGAGCACCCATATCAAGTGCTAATATTTTTTTCTCTTTCAGCCCTTCAGGGACATCACCGGCAATAATTCTCTGGGCTAAACCCTCAACAATTGCTGTCTTACCAACACCAGGATGTCCAATTAGAACGGGATTGTTTTTGGTTCTACGAGAGAGAACTTGAATAACTCGACGAATCTCCTCATCACGACCTATCACTGGATCGAGTTTTCCTTGCGCCGCTGCTTGAGTAAGATCTCTAGAGAATTTTTTTAAGGCCTGATAAGTGTCCTCTGGATTCTGTGAACTAACTCTTTGTGATCCTCTGACACTCTTTAGCCCATTAAGGAGTTTACTTTCAGTTAGCCCAATCTCCTTTAGTGACTTTACAGAATTTGAAGCACTTAAAAAAATATGCTCTACAGAGACGTAATCATCCCCTAATTTTTTAGCTTGAGCTTCTGCATCTCTAAGTAGATTTATAATATCTCGACCAAGTCTAACCTCACCGGTAGATCCAGTAACCTGCGGCAATTTGGAAAGAGAATCTTCGACCCCTTTTTTTACTGAAGTGACACGTCCACCAGATGCTTCAATTAAAGCAGAAGCAACTCCATCTTTTTGCTCTAAAAGAGCTACTAAATAGTGCTCCGGCATCACCTCTTGATGATGTAATGCTTCTGCCTTTATGTGTCCATCTCTTAACCCTTCCTGGGCTTTTACAGTAAGTCTATTAAAATCAAACATTTAATGCCTTAAAAAATGAATTCTCTACTCAAGTCTTCGCTCCGACAGGCCTCTAGATAAGCATTATCATTGTATTATTCAAGCTTATATCTTTCTCTAGCTTACACATTACTAAATGGAGTTTTTAGAGTGTTTTACCTCATTCATACTGATAATCCGCAGTATATTTACCACCTTGTGCAAACCACCTCCCACCATTACGATGAATCAATAGGGCCGATCGATCTTTCCTTAGCGCAAAGGTGCTAAAATTGATATTTGAAAATGGATATTTATAGATTCTTCCATCCTCATCACAATCCAAGGTTGATCAGTACGCCTGTGCGTCAGATTGAACTTGTAGAATTAGAACAGGCAGCTTCAGAGCTTAAAAAAGCCATCGTTCGAGCACAATTAAGATTAGAAAAAAAACAAGTCTCTCCTCTGATGCCTAGTCATTTCATAGATGTAATTAAAGCTATGGATTTTGTTTCAAGATCACTGCAAACACTTTGTGATGCACATCCTGGTGATAACGACCTAGATCTTTCAGAGCTCGTACAAGAGCGGACGGGCTGCTCAGGATGGGAGAATTGGTCAACCCTTCTGCAAGAGCAACTCTCTACCGTTAAACCCATCTCGCCTATGGCTCAACCAATTGGCAGGCAAAATCAATCATAGGCATTTATAATGCGGCTAGGATTTTTGAAATTCACTATAACGATACTTGAACTAATTTTATCTAACAGGCATCTTATTCCATTATGAGTAGTGATAAAAAATCAAGCAACAGTGAACTTTCTCCTACCGGGGAACTTTTTAGATCCGTAGTAGATTATTTTCCCCTGACCAGAGATGAGAAAAAAGCTCGCAGAAAACATTTAGACGAAAGACTTAGGGCACTACAATATCGTGAACAGATCATTGAGCATGAGTTAAAGAAATTAGAAAGTAATTACTATAGAGCCTGTATATTTGGTAGTGCTCGAATTAAACCAGATAGCCCAATTTACAAAGATGTTCATGAACTAGCTCGTCTGCTTGCAACTATTGGAATTGATATTTTAACAGGTGGTGGCCCTGGACTTATGGAGGCAGCTAATAAAGGAGCCCAGGAGGGGAAAACTAAGGCCCGTTCAAAAAGCAGATCCTATGGTCTCTCGATTCAACTTGATTTTGAACCGGTGCCAAACTCTCACCTTGATATAAAAAGACATCATCATAAATTCTCCTCACGCCTCGATGACTTTATGAGACTTTCTAATTCGGTAATATTAACACCTGGTGGCATAGGCTCATTACTTGAGCTTCTGTTTACATGGCAATTGATTCAGGTAAAACATCTGAGTCCAAGGCCAATTGTCCTTATGGATAAAGTTTTTTGGAGTGGCTTTATTGAATGGATGAAGGATTATCCAGCAGCAAGAAAGCTAGTCAGCCCTGCCGATTTTGATGGAATAAAAATGGTAGATACTCCGCAAGAAGTTTTCGACCTAATTAAAGTAGACTTTGAGAATTTTTTAGCGGAGCAGAAAAAAGGAAGAGTTGTTACTCGCCGCGATCGGAAGCCCTCTGCAAAGCCTCCAAAAAACGCCTCCTGATCTCCTCCTGTCTCTCTTTCACTGAAGGATCTATTTCGAACTGACTCTCAGAAGAGGGCGGACTAGAGTAGCTTGGGAAGAAGGTAGATGTCTCTTTAGTTGATGGCTTAAGGTTCTTAAGTTCATCAAATAGGCTATCGTTGGTTTTTTGAGCAACGGAACGCACTGCTGTCACAGGTGTTTTAGGACTAGCAGTTCCATGAAAAGCATCAAGTACAGCTTTTTTTATGTTAGGTGGATAGAAATCAAGAATTGGTTTTGCTTCTGCTGGATTGTTTCTTGGCTTGTCAACATGACTTGTTACCGAAAGAACTTCTGACGAAGCAGTTGTCGATTTTAGATCGTTTACAGTTGATGGATTACTATTCTCTAAAACTATCTGTTTGCTATTAGCCTGCTGAAGAGGTTGTCCTTGATTAGTTAAATTTCCAGTAGAATTGCTAATTTCTAGAACAGCAACATTGCGCGTGGGAGTTTTTGCAGAATCTATAAGAGCAACCCCCAATAGCAAAAGAGCCATTACCGTTGCTCCAATACTTATCTTTTTTAAATACTGTGGCTGAAGAAAAAAAGTAAGGAATCTATTACTAGAACCAGTAGGATTAATCCGGCCAAATTCGGTTAGGAGAGAATTTGCCTTTTTAGTACTTGGAGCACTGTAACTTTCTGATTTCACAGGTTGTTCATTTACAGGAGCATTTAAAACTCCTGATTTCCTTAACTGAGAAACAATATCCTTAATCTCGTTACTCTTAGCACCAAAGCCGACTGTTTTTTGAATAGTCGATCCGACTTGTATTCTCTCAATTGTTTCATTGCCAACCCATTGTTCAGGACGATAACAAAGACGGGTAACAACTGTAATTCGGTTATTAGTTAGAGTGTCATTAAGTATTAGCTCAGCAAACTTATCTTTATAAAGTGAATTAATTGGCTCAAACGGGCTATCTAAAACAACAACTCTAGCCTTTGAGTATGAGGCACAGAGGAGCTCTAACCTTCTCAGATAATCTAAAGTCAAATCGGCTATGACTTTCGACTCAAGCCCAGCAAGACCAAAAGTATTTAAAAGAGCAGGGGCTTGTTCATTTAAAACTCCAAAGGAAACTAGAACTTCACTTACAGATTCACTGCCCGGCAACCATGAACCAAAGCCAATGACAATATGTTCTGACTGGATAAAATTTTTGTTATTGTATGATACTGAAAATTTTTTCCCTGATACCTGACCACTTACAGCTTGACGATACGGAACCAGATCTGTCTCACTCTCTGCCCTAAGTACTGTCACCTTTGATGGAAAGCAATTAATACAATCTAAAAGCTCTCCATGCTTTGATAACTGCTTTATTACAAGTCTATCTTCTGTGTTCATTATTTTTGCGATACTAACTTAGCCATATATTCCCTTAGCCTAGGAGCTATATCGGCACGTTTTAGTCCATACGCAATGTTTGCTTGCACAAATCCAAATTTATCTCCGGCATCATACCTATCACCCTCAAAGGCGTATCCCATTACCCCTTGTAATTTCATTAACTTGGCCATGGCATCAGTTAGCTGAATCTCCCCTCCTTTCCCAGGGTCAGTGCTTTCAAGTATCTGGAAGATTTCAGGGGTTAAGATATATCGCCCAACAATAGCCATATTTGACGGGGCATCCTTTAGCTCTGGCTTTTCTACCATCTTATCAAGCTCAAAGACTCTCTCAGAAATACTCTTACCTGAGCATATACCAAACTTAGAAACCTCCTCTGGAGCAACTTCCATCAGCGCTACTACAGATTTATTATACTTATCGTAAACGTCGATCATCTGCTTAGTGCAAGGTACCTTTGCATCAACAAGATCGTCTCCTAAAAGGACAACAAAAGGCTCGTCTCCAATAACATCCTTAGCACACAATACTGCATGACCTAATCCACGTGGGCTTTGCTGCCTAACAGACACAGCCCTGATCATTAAACTGGCCCGTCTTAATT
The DNA here is from genome assembly GCA_964523015.1 of uncultured Bdellovibrionales bacterium. Lineage (GTDB taxonomy): Bacteria > Bdellovibrionota_C > UBA2361 > UBA2361 > J135 > JAWXBT01. Next base: position 34,831 of record CAZFXN010000015.1, read on the forward strand.
GGGTTAATAAATCATGCTTTCCCTCTCGCTCTAGCTTTTCCTCTAGTTCAGGATACAGATCAAAATGATCTTCAATCGCTGACTTGCCCTTACCAGTTACAAACACAACAGTGTCTATCCCAGATGCTACCACCTCCTCAACGATATATTGAATAGTTGGAATATCTACGATAGGTAGCAACTCCTTAGGAACTGACTTAGTAGCGGGCAAAAACCTAGTACCTAGCCCAGCTGCTGGAATTACGGCCTTTCTAACTTTTTGATTCTTACTCATAATCTATTGATCTTACTTAACATTGAGACTCTGCTTACTTAATAGTGCCTACAAGAAACTACCTACGAAAAAATCTTGCCCCATTTATTGAAATAATTATTGGCAGGATTCGTTAATTAACACAGGTATATTCTCGATACAATAAGAGAGCTCGTAACTATGCGTGGTCATAGAACCTTATAGGAAAAAACCATACAGGTTAGGGCGTAAGTATACATTGTAGTTGTTTCAAGCGGTAGGTAGTAGTGGTTGAGATAGATAGGGTTCTCATTGTCGAGGATTCGCAAGGGCTGAGAGATGCTCTTACGGTAGTTCTAGAAAATGAAGGGTATCAAGTTGAATCGTGCACGGCGGCTGAAGATGCAATCGAAACTGTAGCAAATAATAATTTTTCACTAATTCTTTCTGATTTCAAACTTCCTGGAATGACCGGAATAGAGTTTCTTAAAAATGCAAGAGACAAATCTCCAACTGTTCCGTTTGTAATGATGACTGCTTTTGGATCGATTGATGTTGCCGTCGAAGCAATGAGAGAGGGCGCCAATGATTTTCTCTGTAAGCCATTTGAGCCTGAGCATCTATGTTCGTTGGTAAAAAATATGGTTCAACAACAACGGCTAATCGATAAAAATCTAGGGCGACAAGCAAGACGAAACAGGAAATTTGTAACAAGAGATCCAAAACTAGTAGCTATATTAGAGCGAGCTAAAAAAGCTGCCCGATTTGATACTCCGGTCTTAATCCTAGGAGAGAGCGGTACAGGAAAAGAATTAATAGCTCGATTCATACACGAGCATAGCGATAGAAAAAATGAAAAGTTTGTCTCAATTAATTGCGCAGCGATTCCTAGTCAACTTTTAGAAAGTGAATTCTTTGGGCATGAGGCTGGTGCATTTACTGGAGCGTCTCAAAGCAGAGCAGGACTATTTGAGATTGCAAAGAACGGCACAATATTTTTAGATGAAATTGGCGATATGCCACATCACCTTCAGGTAAAACTTCTGAGAGCACTTCAAGAGGGCGAGATAAGAAAAGTTGGCGGAACCAATACCATAAAGGTAAATCCAAGGATATTGGCAGCCACAAACAAAAGCGTTGAGGCGGGCGAAGAGGGCGGCTGCTTACGAGAGGACTTCTATTACCGACTAGCCGTTATGACAGTTAACATTCCACCACTTAGAGAGAGAAAAGAAGACATTGTTGTTTTGGTTAATCACTTTGTCGAAGATTTTTCAAATAAGATTGAAAAGCCAGTTCCTATGATAAAAGAAAGTGCCTGGGAAGTGCTCACTCGGTATCCTTGGCCAGGAAATGTTAGAGAACTTGAAAATGTAATGGAAAGAGCCGTGCTTCTTTGTAATGATGTTTTGGACTTACAGCATCTAGGCATTAGTCTCGATATCGATTTTGATACGATAGAAGATATTATCTCAACGCTACCTGAAGTTGCCGACCGGGCAGCTCAAAAAGCAGAGATGGAATTGATTCATAAGATATTACAACGAACCGGCGGAAATAAAAGTAAGGCTGCTGTAGTGCTGGGTGTTAGTTATAAAACACTCCTCAAGAAGATTAAAGAATATCAGATACATTAATATGAGGAGTTCCTTTTGGGTCTCAAAAGGCCGACAAAGCCCCAAAAGAAATCCCTCATATTAATGTATCCACTGGCCAGCCTAACTCCGCGTACTTCGCGTCCTCCTGTGTTTTCATTCCTAAAGCAACGTCGAATACTTGGTCACTTTATCGGAATAAATAACGCAAAGACAGAATCCTCATGAACAAGTTTCCACTCACTGGGGGCGCGTACTAGGATCTGCGCTAAAGGTTGCGATTTATTAACCAACACCACATCAGGAGCCCAAGAGGCTAGAGTATTAGCCCATTGCCCTCTTAATCTATAGAGATCAAATGATTCTTTGTAATGTTCAACTGGGACTAATTGAGTGCGACCATCTGTGGTTACTCTCATGTCAAAGCTTGGATCTTTTTCATACGCTGCCCATCGACACCAGCCGCCGTGATCGAAGTGGGTTAGAACACGAATATGATCACGACCCGGTTGTTGTGAAAGATTGAGATCTTTTATCTTAGCGCAAGCAACAACTGGCTGATTAACACTTAAGTCCTGTGAGCTATCAAACATCCAAGGGGATGTTCTTATAGCAATAATCGAGATGTAGATGATTCCCAATTTTAAAATTACTGGACCTAATTTTGTAGAGATCTTTTCAAGTGCTAAAAGATCACCCTTAAATAATTTTGATATCGAATCTGCCAAAACCTGAGCACCAAAAAGTCCAAAAATCGGAGAAAACTTTAAAGCTCTAATGGTTAAAGCAAAGGAAAAAACTGTCGAAATTAGATTGCCAAAATTACCATTAATTGCTTGCCTGTTTTGAGTTCGTGCTACTAAAAAAGCGGCAACTAGTAATAAATAAGAAACTATTCCGCCGCCTGAAAGCCCCCCTCTTAATTCTGATATATACTCTCTTAAACTCTGAGGCATTGTGGCGTAATCAAAAAGAACTAGATAATTAGCTAAGGTAGAGAGATGAGAAGTATCGCTAGAAAATATTCCATACGGAGAAATAAGGGCCGAAAGTGACAGAAGTAACAACCCAGACCAAACGTAGATGGAGCTATAGGTATTTGATTTAGAAAACCCTGGAACAATCCTAAAAATAAACCAAAGTATAGGAATAAAGATCCAGTAGACATGAATGTTCGATCCAATAATTGAGAGAGTAATTAAGATAGGAAGTTCAATTTTTCTAAATCTTGCTGAAGTAAGTATTAAATAAGAAAGAGCCAAAAAAAGCAGGAGAAACATCTGAGGTCGTATGGAGGTAAGTTCTCCGATAAAAGTGATGCTTAAAAGAAAAGCTAGAAGTGCTGGGATAATCTCTTTATTAGAATCAATGGTTCTATGAATAATGATAGAAAGCAGCACAGCTAAAAATCCCATTACAACGCCGAGTAAAACTCTAAGACCGTTAAATCCTGCTACTGTATAAATTTTGTAGAATAATATTTGACTCAGCCAATGGTAATCAATCCACAGAAAACCAAAGGTGTTAATTGGATCTGTTTCTGGAACTTGCCCATGGGAAAGAATCCAAGATCCTCCGAGAAGATGCCAGCCAAGGTCTGGATCATGGACCGGCATATACCAAAAAGTAAGACCATAGATAAATGAAAAAAAGTAGAATAAGGCTCGCATGTTATTAAAAAATATACCCAAACTAAAAAACGTGCCAGGATTGATTATGAGTTGCTAGGATCCTGAAATATGAAGATCCCTGATTAATGGGTTAATTAGCAAAAAAACATATGCTGATTACACTATCTTTGAATTTTTTTGTAACTACTATAGACTACACCTATTGAATCCCAAATAAGGATCTAAGTGACATCTATTCATACTTCAAGACCAGCAACGGCTCACATAAACCTAAACGGGCTTAAACACAACGTTGAGTTGGTAAAAAAACTCGTTGCTCCATCAAAAATTATGGCTGTAATAAAGGCCAATGGATATGGTCATGGACTTATTGAAGCGGCACAGACATTCGAAGCTGCTAAAGTTCATTCTCTTGCCACTGCTTATGTTGAAGAGGGAATTGCCCTTCGCAAAGCCGGAATAAAATGTCCAATTTTAGTAATGAGCGGAATGCTTGAGGGTCAGATAGGTCAGTATATTGAAAATGATCTTCAGATGGTTGGACTTTCATTAAGTAAACTTGATCAGATAGATGAGGTTGCCGCCAAGCTAAAAAAGAATGCAAAAATTCATCTAAAGATTGATACCGGCATGAATCGCATTGGGCAGCACTACTACTCATCCAAAAAACTTTTTGAAAAAGCAATCTCTTTAAAGCACATTACGATCGAGGGTGTAATGTCTCATCTGGCTTGTGCTGACGATGAAGATATCTCTTTTACCAAACTTCAACTTGAAAGATTTCTTGAAGCTATCTCATTTTTTGAAAAGCATTCTTTATCAATGCCACTTAGGCATATCTCCAATTCTGCTGCTGCGGTAAGAATACCTGAAGCTCAACTTGATATGATTCGACCAGGGATAATTCTTTATGGTGTTTCGCCATTTAAGGCTGAAGTAGAAGCCTCTCTGAATGACTCAGCGCTATCTTTTCTTAAAGATCTCCAACCAGCAATGGAGATAAAATCTCAAGTTGTATATTTTAAAGTTATTAAGGGTGGTACTGGAGTAAGTTACGGTCACTCTTGGAAAGCCCCAACTGATACTCGAATTGTTACAGTGCCAATCGGATACGGTGATGGGTTGCCGCGATCAATTTCAAATAAAGGATCGGTAATAATTAAAGGTAAAAAATATCCTATAGTTGGCAATGTCTGCATGGACCAATTACTGGTTAACTTGGGACCAGATGGCGAAGCCTATAATGGGGATGAGGTTATTTTTGTAGGGCAGGGAACTGGCGATAGTGGTAGTGAAAAAATTTCAATTCACGATCTAGCAAGTTGGGCTGGAACAATCCCTCATGAAATACTTGTCTCGTTTAATGAAAGACTTCCAAGAGTATATAAATCTTAAGTGTATAGACCCAAGCCATCTGTTAATATCCTGTTAAAAAACTTATTAGTGATCCAAAAAGCAAGGTAGTAACAGCAAGGTAGTGACAGCAAGGTAGTGGTTGATGCTAGGCGGGGGAACCGCTCTAACATCAACCCCACTTCCTGAAAGTCGTACCTGACGATCAGTTCTCAATGTCAGTCCTAGATGTCACCTGAAAGAAGCGAGATCTCTCGTCTCTCTTGAGAGACCTGCTGCAAAGAGTCATTCTTCCTCGCCGGCTCTCCACCTTTGAGGATGTGACGAGTGTCCCTGTGCTTCTCCAGTGACTCGATCGCCTCCCTGAGTGAAGAATCTCCCTCTTCCTTCTCGAGCTTGCTCCCCATTTGGCGGAATTGCTCAAGATCGGAAGAGTAGTGATACTGCACTCGACACGTCGGATCGTTGAAGCTGCCGAGATCCTCAAGCGCGATCCAGTGATAGAACTCGTAAACGGTATCACCGGGGATCTCAAGCCAAGCCTCCTTGGCTTCACTGATCGAGCGGACCAGCTCGTTCCGAGCTTTAAGGCCTGACTCGATCCTTTCCTTCATAGCCAGAAAGGCTTTGCGTGAAAGCTTCGGATCTGTTTTTGAGGCTCCTTCCACGAAAGCCTCCCAAAGATCTTTGGTCGTCGGAACGCTCGTCGTTTGAAGCGGCTACTTCTTCGGGGCCTCCTTCGGGGACTTCTTCGTGGACTTCTTAGCAGCTTTTTTGGCTGCCTGAGTTTGAGCAGGTTTTTCTGTGCTCCTTGCTCGATCGCTGCTCACCCTGTCGGGTGAGCTCCCCTTCTTTTTGGTACTCATGACAACTGTGCTAGTTTTTCAACCAGCACCTCTCCTCCCGGATTCAGATGAATGATCATTACCTCAGGGGTTTAAAATACCCATCTTGGTGCAGACCTTGAAAGTTCTTGATTTATGAATTTGATAAAAGCAAAAGACTTTAGAGGGTCACACCAAATAAAACCTTGATTAAGATGGCTTAGGTCATTGGTTGAACATTTCTCTACTATAATTTCAACTCAATTTCATTACTTTCTGTTCGGCGTATATTGTTCAGCCAAAGACCTAATGCAAAATTTACTATTTTTTGTTTACAAGAAGGAACAGGGTCGAGATACTACCCCAACAAATCTTCTTTGTCGATCAAACTGAAATAACTAGGATAAAGGTTTAAATACCGATTTTGATCGGTTTTGTTTGCATAAATCAGAAATTTAAGTAAGATTTAGAGATTCCAGGGTAATCATACCTCGCTCATTTAACTTCAAATTTAGTAGAAAATCTAAAAAACAAGTGTTTCGGCGGGAAGAGTTAAGCTCTTCATCTTCTGCTTTTTTCAATACGCATTTCCCACCACTAGTCTTGACTCTCCCCGCTTGGAGCACCACAGTCTGTAGCTTTTGTGATCTTTGGTTCGAGCTTTCCTGAGCTTGAAACTTACCACTAAGCTGTGGCGGGTTTTATTGGCATCCTTTTAAGCGGGCACACCTTAATGGTCGTCTTAAAAGGGTACGGGAGGAGTGAACTAGATGACAAGTTCGATCGCACCGGCTCACCTGAGCATCGCATGGTCCGTCAAGCACGCCATCACCTACGGAGAAACTTTGATCGGCAACTTCGTGCTGATGCACCAGATGCCGAAGGGAGAGAAGGGGTCGAGCAAGCTGACCATCAGCTGCATCGGAAAGAAGCGTGAGCAGCAGCAAACGGTTTCCTTCGATTCGACGGTTCGTCGGAAGCTCCAGCATCGGACGAACGCTCAGCCGATCGCGAACGGAGTTCTCGATGCGGTGACTCAGATCGAAGCCGCCATAGAGAAGCTCTCGATGAAGGTCTTGGCCAAGGCAGGTCGTCCGAAGACCTACTCGACCACCGCAACCAACGTCTGAGATCCTGAACGTGCAGTCAGTGCCCGCCCTTAGAGCTTACACTCTCGGGGCGGGCACACCTTTCTTCATCTTAGCTGCCTTTCTTAACCATATCTGTTATAATAAAGGAATATTTACTGTGGTGCTTTAGCGTTACTATCTTTATTTTTAACTCTTCATTCCCCATTGCTTATGCCTTACTGCATCCTTGAATACACAGCGAATGTAATCGATCAATTCGATCCAAAGATCCTCTTAGGAGATCTTCACACACTGATCATTAATTCTGGTCTCTTTGAACTAAATAAAATCAAGAGCAGAATCGTAAAGCATGAGAATTTCTTAGTAGGGGATGGCGATCCTAAAAATTCCTTTATCTATCTTCAGATTCGCATCCTTGATGGACGTGATGAAGAGGTAAGAAAGCTACTCTCTTCGGAGTCTTTAAAAATACTTGAACGCACATTTCCTAAAACACTGGAAAGTCTTAACTGCTCTATGACTGTTGAAGTTTGTGAAATAGATCGGGCAACTCATGCTCGATCTACTATGAAAGATAAAGCTCTCAAGAGCTAGTCTTGTCAGTATAAGAGTTATTGAAAGAGAATCGGTAAAATCTTACCCCAAACGGATCGGGTAGATATCTTCTCGCCACTAAGAATAACATCTCCTGGCGAAAGCCCATAAAGATCACTGATCTTTTTTACTGCTTTTATTCGATCATTATTTGATAACTTATCTGCCTTAGTAAGGATCACAATTAACTGAACTCCTGATTCAAATGCACTATCTCTTAAAAGGATCTCCTCAGTACCAGGTTCTCGTCTAATATCATTTAGTAAACAGATCAGTGATAAATTTTTTCTACTCTCTAAGTAGGTCACAATAAGATCAGTTAACCCTGCTCTTTTCCTTTTAGAAACCTTAGCGAAACCAAAACCTGGCAGATCAGCGCATATGATCTCTCTCTTTTTTTTATTAGATTCCGACAATTCAACCTGAAAAATATTAACCTCTTGAGTCCTACCAGGCCTAGAGCTTGCGCGAGCCAGTCCTTTATTATTGACCAATCTATTAATGAAGGTTGATTTTCCAACATTTGATCTTCCTAAAAAAGCGACCTCAGGAAGTTTTGAAGTTGGGATCATGCTGGGCTCATACGCCCCACCTATAAATTTTGCGGTTATATGCATAAAGAAAATCTTTGTACTTCTGTGTTTTTGTTCTGCTTATTTGTCCGAAGCGTAAGTTCTTATCTTACTATACTCTCTTACCATACTCTGGCTCTATCGCCCCTTCTATTACCCATCTACTTCTTGAGCCTCTAGGGCTTTATTTATCCGTATAGAGAGGGAGAATAGATAGGCACAAAAGATACACCAAAGCACAGAATATCCCCAGAAAAGTGCCGGGAATGTATTTGGCTGTATGTTTTGTAGCGCGCTGGGCAGAGTCTCCATGATATCCCTATCGATATTCCTATAATTTCTTCTCTAGCTATTCATTACTATTGGTTTCACTACTATTAGTATAGCCATATACAGTTGAAGCGATAAATCCACCAAGAAATGGCCCAACTAGATACAGGCACATATTGTTAACGTAAGATCCGCCAGTGGCATAGTCAACTAGCATAGGACCAATAGCTACTGCTGGATTAAAGGCTCCACCACTTAAATCTCCAAATGAATAGGCAAGCGCTGTTACTGTTAAGCCTATCGCCAATCCATAAATATAATTTCCCTTTAGCTTAGGAGCGAGGACAACATTAAGAACCACTAAAGCAAGTGCTGCTGTAGCGAGTGCCTCTATGAATATTGCTAGAGTAAAACTAACATTATCGGCTGGTGATGGGGCAAAGCTTTCGGTGAATGTTACATAATGAAAAATCCCAGCCAATGTCGCACCTAAGATCTGACTAATCCAATATGAAACAGCGGTATTGATACTTATGTTATTACGAAAATATAACGCTAAGGTAACAGCTGGATTATAATGAGCTCCTGAAATATGAGCACCACAATATACCATCACTGTTAGCATTAATCCGATAGCCAAAGGCTCTCCGGAAAATCCGATAGTCGTGACTAAAAAGAAAGTTCCAATTAGTTCCATTAAATTCTTTCGCATAACGGTTCTCCAAAATTTATCAAGGGGATCAAAGCCAACGGCCACTAAACAGAATGATTTTTACCATGATTGCCTAAGATCTGGCTATACGAATAAAACGAAGGGGAAAAAGCGAGAGGGAAAACGAGGAAAAACAAATAGAGATCAGCTCCGTCTTTTTAGCAGCTCTAGCCTTGATCTAACCCAGACAAGGAGGAACTGAAGTAGGATCATGGCGATAATGGTTATAAGCATTGCCTTAGTAAATGATGGATCTCTAAGGCCTCTCTCTTGTACTACCTGTGGATGTAGCTGAGCTGTCTGTGGCAGAAATTTTACACTGTAAACAACCAAGGGCACATTAATAGCAGCAAGAATTGAAAATGCGGCGGTATGGTTAGCGACTTTGTCTTTATCCCCAAACCAACGCAGAAGATTTATCGCTATTAAAATAAGCAAAAGAATTAAAAAGCTAACCAGTCGAGGCTCCCATCGAAACCAGGTATTCCAGGCTGAATGCCCCCAGATCATTCCAGTTGTCATTACTATCAGACAGAAAACCAATGCTACCTCTGCTGCAGCAACTAACAGGATATCCCAAAATGGATTTCTATTAGCAAAGTGTCCAAGAGCTGCTAAAAACAAAAGGGCAACGGCAATGTATGTTGCGATTGCACATCCAACATGAAAATAAAAAATTCTCTGCACTGCTCCCATGACTCTCTCGTTTGGAACCACAAGAAAGACCATGTAATTGGCATATAGTACAGCAAAGAATGTCAAAGCAAATAATGCAATTTCAGTAAACTTTATAAAGGATCTTTTTTGATAGAACTTAATTTCTGACATCTGAGCCTTTATTCCAAAATTACTTTTTCAAATAAGTTTATTCCTAACACTACGTATATAACATCAAACCCAAGCGCTAGCGAAACCCAAATAGATCCAAGATCGAAAGTGCCTTTATCAAAAAGATTAGCTGTTAACTCTAGGCCAGCAAATAGAATCGGAAAGAGAAGGGGAAGTAAGATCAATGGCAGAAGCATACTTTTAAGCCGAGAAGCAACTGTCATAGGAATAAGAAGAGTTGAAGTGGCAGCAAACCCAATTGCCACCAAAAACGTAATGATTAAAAGTTCTAAAAGATAAGGGGAGATCACAACATTAGTTAAGGCTGCAAGCGTTAAGAGCACTAAAAATTGTCCAATTATGGCGATTACTGTGTTGCCAATAAGTTTTGATAAAAATATTGCCGCTGGAGAAACTCCTGTTGAAAGGAGGCCATATATCGCATCATTATTAAACTCATATTCATAACTTCTACTAACCGCTAAGGTTGCTGAAAAAAGAAATACGATCCACAAAAGAGTTGGAAATACGGAAGTAAGATTAGCTGCACTTAAAAATGCTCCTTCAATGCCAACGGCACAGACTGTGCTAAGAAGGAGTGCCATAGTAATCTGAAGAATTAAAACTTCCTTAGTACGAAACTCAATCTTTAGATCCTTTTTTAAAAGAAGAACTAGCTCTTTCATCCGGCGCAAGCCTCCAAATAAAGAGCAGTGAGGTCGCTATCAGTGAAATCTCCACGCAGATCCTTTACGGCCGATCCTTGCTTTAATACAACAACATGATTTACCACCCCTCCAAGGTTTCGCATATCATGCGTTGCTATGATTGATAAAGAAGACGGCGCAGAAGAAGAACTAGATTTGGTAAGCGCTTTAAAAAATACCTCTTTTCCTAAATGATCGAGAGATGATGTCGGCTCATCAAAATAACGAAACTGACTTTTTTTTGTCATCGCATAAGCCAGAGCTGCTCTAAATTCATTTCCCTGACTTAATTCAGCTACTGCTTTGTCTGCATACTTAGAGAGTCCCCAGGTATCAATTATGCTCTCGAGATCAGATTTATTCCCAGATAATGAAAGCAACAGATCTAAGTTCTCCCGTACAGTAAGTGGGCCATAAAGCGCAGAAGTATGGCCAAGGTAAGAGATCTCTTTAAAATTCTGCTGCTTAATCTGCTTAATCTGCTCTCCACCTACTATAATGTCCCCAGAAGTTGGTCTTAAAATACCAGCCAGAATTTTTAATAGGGTTGATTTTCCAGATCCATTTGGACCAAGCAAAAGAACAACATCGCCACTATGAAAAGAAAGGGAGAGCTCTCTAAGGGCGCAATGAGGGCCGAACGCTTTACTTAGATCTTTAATCTGAAGAGCAATATTTCTTTCAGCTATCGTCATTCGATACGCCACTCTCTTCAAGTTTTTTAAGAATTGATACAAACTCAGCTCGTAATTCGTTATTCATCCGATCAAACTCATCTTGAGAGAGTTTTTGCGTATTAAAATCTAGCTCAAGCTCTCTTAGGATCTGTATCAATCTATCTTTTTCTTCAAGCAAAGAGTTCCGTCGGGCATTCTCCTTTTCTGGCAGAATATAATTTGCCCCTGCTAAATGTGGAGAGATAAGAAACCAAGCACTTATCAGCCCAAACATAATACTTAAAATAAGATAGATGCTCATATTGTTTGTGCCTTAACCTTTACCTCTTTTTTATCAGGAACGAGAACTACTCCAGTGCCAAGTAACATAATTATCCCACCAAACCAGAGCCAAATTTGAAGTGGATTAATAAAGACTTTAAATGTTGCCTTTCTAGTTGAGTCATCGTACCCAGCAAGAGCCATGTAAAAATCCTCCCTTACGCCCATGCGAAGAGCAACCTCGGTAGTCGTTTCTTTTGACTGTATGTAATATCGCTTTTCAGGATGAAGCTTCTCAATAAGATTCCCAGTGTCATTATTAAAAAGAGAAACTACAGTAAACAATGATTCATAATTTTCATTTGAATCACCTTTAATCTCATTCAATGTGATTTTAAATCTGCCAAGAACTAAAGATTCACCAAGTCCAAGACTAAATTCCTTTTCTACTTTGTAGGCCATAGAAGCGGTAATGCTTACTGCAGCTACAACAACTCCGATGTGAATAAGATAACCGCCGTAACGAGATCTGTGTTTTTTTACCAGGGTTGAGGTCGCACTAAATACGTTTTTGTTATCCTCACTTGCTTGAATGCTTCTGACACCTTTGTAATATTCAACAATCACTGTCATTAAAGCAAAAAATGAAAGGGAGTAGGCGAGCAGGGGATAAACATCTCGAATTCCCGCCCATAAGAGTACAGCTGTTACAATCAACGCTGAGGTTGCAGGAACTAAAAATGCCCGACTAAGATTACTTAATGTAGCTTTACGCCAAGCGATCATTGGTCCAACGCCCATTAAAAAGATAAGGGCTAAAAATAGAGGGACGTTTACTTTATTAAAAAAAGGAATACTAACTGTTTGCTTTGTTCCAGTGACAGCTTCTGAAATAATCGGAAACATTACCCCCCAAAGAGTTGCAAAACAGATACTTAAAAAAAGTAAATTATTAAGTAAGAATGCAGATTCTCGTGAGAAAAAACTTTCAATTGTACGCTCTGATTTTAATTCCTTCCTTCTTTTGTATGTAAAAAATACGGCGACAAGAATGACTAAAGCTAAGTACTGTAAAAACACTTCGCCAACATCAGTTTCAGCAAATGCGTGAACACTCTGTACAATTCCAGATCGAGTAAGGAATGTTCCAAAAATTGTAAGGGAGTAAGTCAAAACGATTAGCCAGATGTTCCACATCTTAAGCATACCCTTTCGTTCTTGAACCATCACTGAATGAAGAAAAGCAGTAGCAGTTAGCCAAGGCATAAAGGAGGCGTTCTCTACCGGATCCCAGGCCCAAAAACCTCCCCAGCCAAGCTCAAGATATGCCCAATGACCGCCTAACATAATACCAGCAGTAAGAAATCCCCAACCCACAAGGACCCATCTTCTGGTAAGACGGATCCACTCATTGGTAAGATGTCCTGACATTAGAGCAGCTAAGCAAAAGGCATATGGAACTGTAAAAAGGGTAAATCCCACATAGAGGGCGGGAGGATGAATCTGCATGTAAATATTTTGAAGAAGCGGATTTAATCCATTTCCATCTGGAGGAATGAAAGGTTGTCCTAAGTAACGAAACGGATTTGTGTAAAAAACAACGATCGTTAAAAAGAAAAGAACCGAGGCATTTAAAACAACTAACGACCAAGGAGCTAAAGCAATCGGATACTGTTTGATCCTCAGTGCGACAATCGCTGCAGCCAAGGCCAAGAAAAAACACCACAGCAGCATAGAGCCATCCATGCCTCCCCAGACTGCAGAGACCTTGTAATTACTCTCCATTGCTCTATTTGAAAATTGCCAAACGTACTTTACGGTAAAATCACTGACGTAAAATAAATATCCAAGAGCGAATAGCGCAACGCCGGTAAAGATCCCTGCTAAGATGGTGGCGTTTCTAGCCGTATAAAGCCAGGTAAGCTTATGAGTTCTTCCGGCAATAATACCACTTACAATTCCGAGAAGCGCTAAAAGCCATGCTAAGCACTGTGCAAAATGTCCAAGTTCTGCCAAGACGAAACTCCAAAAACTTAAATAAGTCGAAAGATTCTACCCTTGGTTAATGGAAAGCTCAAACTGTGAAATGCTTAAAGTTGCTTTAAAGTAATGGTCAATACGAATTGACTACGATTTGGGCTCAACATTGACTAGGATTTGGGCTCAACTTGGTCAGTAGGATAAGCTGAACCATCTGGCGGTTCATATTTTGAAGGACATTGAGTTAAAAGGTTTGAAGCATAGAAAACTCCGTCCTCATATTTACCATCAATGATAACATCTCTGCCGGCTGCAAACATATCCGGTTTTAACCCGTCATAATTTACTTTGATCGTATTTCCCTCAGTAACCACGGTATCTTCAATTCCCGGATCTTTAATTCTAAATGAAAGTTTAATTGAAGGCTCAGTAGTATAATCGATTGGCAGCGATGCTACACGACCACCTACACGAATGCGAGTCATTGCAGAATCTGAAGTATGCTTAAGCAAATCAGATACCAAGAGAACATGAGCAGAGCTCTCTTTTGTTGCCTGAAAAACCATTAGTCCAGCTATAATAATAGCTGCAAAAAGAAGTGTAATAAATCGGGAATTCATATCGTTCCATTCTATACAAAGAAAGAGAAAAGCACACCTTGATTTCCCTAGTTTTTCTCTAGATTTTCTTTCTAGATTTTCTTTCCTGATTTCGACAAATTAGTTAATAAAACCTTACTCTTAAAATAAACATTTACTTCTATGAAGTATAGCAGTTGTCATAAAGATTGAGACACTAATGTGAGGGGTCAGTTAATACAGT